>JANOJB010000130.1:0-77930 GCA_031407985.1 Pseudomonadota bacterium
GCGAACGTTGCCCCGCCCCGACAGTTCGGACACGACGATTTTTCGCCGGTTGCCGACCCGCTCGGGCGGGATGTGTTCGTAACTGGACGTCACCTTCTCGATGGCGGCCACATGCGCGCCGCCCTTGTGCGCGAACGCGGACGTCCCCACGTACGGCGCGTGAGCGCGCGGGCGGATGTTCGCGATCTCGCTGACAGTGCGGGACAGCTCGGTCAAGCGGGCCAGCGAATCGTCGGGCACGCAACGGCGTCCCATCTTCAGTTGCAGCGCGGGAACGATCGAAATCAGGTTCGCGTTGCCGCAACGTTCGCCCCAGCCGTTGATGGTGCCCTGCACCTGCGTGCAACCCGCCTCGACCGCCGCCAGGGCGTTCGCGACCGCCAGATCGCCGTCGTTGTGCGTGTGAATGCCCAGGGCGGGGGTGACCGTCCTGCGCACCACCGAAACGATCTCCGCGATCTGGCTGGGCAGGCTTCCACCATTCGTGTCGCACATCGTGATCCAGTCGGCCCCGGCGTCAGCCGCCGCGTGCAGCGTGGCCAACGCGTAGGCGGGATCCGCGCGGTACCCGTCGAAGAAATGCTCGGCGTCGTAGACGAGTTCGCGACCGGTCGCCTTCAGAAACCGGACGCTGTCCGCGATCATCGCCAGGTTTTCGTCAGCGGTGGTTCCCAGCACCTTGATGACGTGAAGCAACCACGATTTTCCGAAGATACAAACGACAGGCGTATCGGCCTCGACAAGGGCCTTCATGTTGGCGTCATCCTCGGCGCGGATGCCCGCCTTGCGTGTGCTTCCGAACGCCGTCAGCTTCGCGTGCTTCAGACCCAGCTGACGCGCCCGCCGAAAGAATTCCAGGTCCTTGGGGTTCGACCCCGGGTAACCACCCTCGATGAAGTGAATCCCAAAGCCGTCCAGTAGGCGCGAAATCTTCAGCTTGTCCTCGACCGAGAGCGAAAGGCCCTCGCTCTGCGTCCCGTCGCGCAGGGTGGTGTCGAAGAGCTGAACGTCCATCATCGTGATCCCCTTCCAATGAGAGTTGCCGAAACCGACAAGCCTAGGGGAGCCGGCCGGCAATCTCCAGGGAAAACAGGGGCGCGGGCCGGGCCTGCCACGAAAAGCCCCGGCGCATCCATCGCACCGACGGCACGTGACGATTAGGATGGACGCGGTATGGCCCCGGTCGCCGATCTTGCCGCCCTGCTGAAAGAGGCCCACGAACATCTGAACCTTGGCCGTACCGAGCAGGCCGACAAGGCCTGCCAGACACTGCTGACGACCGCGCCCGATCATCCCGCCGCCCTGTTGATCCAGAGCGTCGTCCGGATGACGCAGCACCGCTGGGCAGAGGCAGAAGAGCTGCTGTTGCGGGGTCGCGCGGCTCACCCAACCACGGTCGCCTTCCACGCCAGCCTGGGGCGCCTTTATGTTCAGCAGCATCGCCTCGCCGACGCGATTGAACCGGTTGAGACCTGTGTCCTGCTGGATCCGGCGGTGCGCGACCACAGGACCACGCTGGTCGCGCTGTATCAGACGCGCCGGTTCGCGGGCTTTAACGAAAAGTCCAAGCGAGCCATGATCGCGTGCCTGGCCGACGACGGTCTGACGCACAGTCTGATGAACAAAGCGTGGCTTAGCCTGCTGCGCCTGGACCCACAGTCCGTCGACATTCTGATGCTGTTCGGATGCGCCGACTACGAATCGTTTTCCGCCAGGGCGACGCCTGGGCTTTTGACCGCGTGGCATGACAACGAATTTTTGAACCGTGGTCTACAGCGTTTTCTGATCGCCGACCCCTTGATCGAACGCGGCCTGACCTTCGCGCGGAGGTGGTTTTTTGAGAACCAAGCCCAGGCGGATCGCTTCCTGCCCCTGCTGTGTCTGCTTTCCCGCTACTGCTTCTTCAGCGAGTACGTCTTCGCAACGGCCGAGGACTACGCAGCACTGCGCAAGCACCCATCCACGGCGACCAAGGTCGCGCTTTTGGGCTGTTACGAGGCGCTCGGCGACCAGAAGAACCCCAGGCGCTTCACGAGCCTATCGACCGAACCACCCTATCGCGACCTGATGCGCATCCAGATTCAAGAACCGCTGGATGAGATCAAGCTCCGGAGCGGCGTTCAGGCGCTGTCGCCGATCGAGGACGCTGTTTCGCGCGCGGTGCAGACCCAGTACGAGGAAAGCCCGTACCCACGTTGGACGACGGTGGGCGGCAACGTCTCCCTGCCCAACGCCGTCACCGCCAAGGCGCGGAGCAAGAAGATCCTGATCGCCGGTTGCGGCACCGGCCGGGAAGCCGCGGACGCGGCGTTGATCTTCCCTGCGGCGCGCGTCGACGCGGTTGACTTGAGCCGCGCCAGTCTGGCCTACGGCATTCGCAAGGCCCACGAGTTGAAACTCGACAACCTTTTCTTCATGCAGGCCGACATTCTGAATCTGGCCCAAAGGGGGAAGACATTCGATCTGATTGTCTCATCGGGCGTGCTGCACCACATGCGGGAACCCTTGGCCGGGCTGCAAGCGCTGATGGGAGTGCTGCGCCCGGGCGGTATTCTGAAGGTCGCGCTCTACAGCACGATCGCCCGCACGGATGTCGCCGAGGCACGCGCCTGGATACAAAAGAACGGTTTTCCCGCGACCATCCAGGGGCTGCGTGACTTCCGCGCCGCGGTCATGGCGCTGCCGGACGACAATCCGGTCAAAACAGGTCTTTGCAACCGCTACGACTTCTACTCAGCCTCACAGTGCCGCGATCTGGTCTTCCACGTTCAGGAGCATACCTTCACGCTGCCGCAAATCGCCGACCTCACGCGCACCCTTGGTTTGTCGGTCGTCAAGGTCGACACAGTAAGCCCCGTTTTCAGGAAGGCCTATCACGACCGATTCCCCGACGACCAGGCTGCCGTTGATCTGGCGAACTGGGACGCTCTGGAGCATGACAACCCGGCCATGTTCACGGGAATGTACGGCCTGTGGTTGTGCCGGGCGCCCGAAAAGGACACCGTCGACATCAGCTGGATCAGCGAAACCGGGCGTATGTAGAAGGCCAAGCGGGTCAAAGGTTGGCCCACCGGGGATGGTTTAGCGTGCGGATCCAGGCGGGCGTTTCGGGCGTGTGATGTCCGGGGCCCGGCCGTACGAAGGCACGGATGTGGACAGATCGTCGGCATCGCCACGCGCCAAGCGTTCGATGGCGCGCCGGCCGATCGCGTCGGCGCTGGGTCCCGCGACCTCCATGAAGCGCCCGCGATCGCCAAACGCTTCTTGGAGCACGGTCTGGTGGCGGACGGCGCCGTTGCCGGCGTAGGCGATCGATCCACCGCCGGGCAGCGCAGCGATGAGCGCAGCCGGAAGCAATGACCATTCCTCGGTCAGCGGGGCGACATCCATCGGCGCCCCCTCCCGGCGTTCGAACAACGCAGCGAAGATCTGTCCCTTGCCCGCGTCGATGCAGGGCAACAGGGATTCACCGGGCGACGACCGCGGCAACATGTCCAGGGCCAGCGCCTCCAGCGACGACACCAGCACCAACGGCACCCCCGTCGGCATCGCCAGCCCTTTGGCCACGGCCAGCCCCACGCGCAATCCCGTGAAGCTTCCGGGACCCGCACCGCAGGCAATCCCGCCAAGCGCGGAGATCGCGACACCCGCCTTCTCGGTCACCTCCGCGCACAGCCTGAGCAAGTTCGACGAATGGCGCTCGGCCACGGCCTCGGCCGCCGCGCGGCGAGAGCCCGTTGCGAAATCCAGGACCACGACCCGGGTGACAGGCGTGGAGGTTTCGATCGCCAGAATGAGCGCTGGTTTGGGTTCGTGGTCGGATTCTGGAGTCATCACCGTGTGGGCCTCATTGTGGTCGTTCCGTCGTGTTGCGGCGTCTTCCGGGCCGCGGATCAATGCGGCAGCAGGTATCGCACGACGTCGTTCCGCAGCGCGAACAACATCAGGACCACCACTATCACCAGGCCGATATACGACGCGATCTCGCGCGCCCGCACCGACGGTGGTTTACGTTTGAACAACTCAATTGTGAAAAAAACCAGCAGACCTCCGTCCAGAATGGGGACCGGCAGAAAATTCAAGATCGCCAGGTTGACGCTGAGCACAGCCATCAGCCACAAGTACTGATCGACCCCTTGTTCCGCCGCCACGCCCGCGACGTAACCGATCATGATCGGACCGCCCAGCGTGGTCAGCGGAACCCGGCCCCGAACGATCTGCCCGAATCCCTGAACCATCGCCAGCACGATCTGACCCGTTCGCTCGAAGGCGTGGCTGAGGGCGTACCCGAAGCGATTTTGGATCGGTACCGCCGCATCGGTTCGCCACGCCAGCCGGTTCAGCGCTCCGAACACCAGGCGTTGTTCCTCCTGCCGGTAGGCGTCCATTTCCGAACGCACCTCCTGACGAAAGGTCGCCTGCCGTCGGCCGGCCCCCGGCGACAGCCATGCGATCTGAAATGTCCGTTCCGGACTGGACGCCAATTTTTGCCGAAGCAGATCCCAGCTACCCAACGTCTGGCCATCCAGTTCCACAATCTGATCGCCGCGCCTAACGCCTATCAAGTCGGCGGGACTCCCTGGCTCGACGGAGAAGACGAAAAGTTCGGCCGACACGATACCGGTTTCATAGCGGCGACGCCCTGCCGCATCGAAGACGGGGCTTGGGATCACGACGGCGGTTCCGGGTTGTTGAATCTCGACGTGGGCAAACGGTATCGCGGAGTACCCACCCCGCAGATACGTCACCCGCAACGGGGAAGCACCGCTGCGTTCAATGACCCGCTGAAATTCCGACCAGGTCGCAATGGGGTTCCCGTTGACGGCCGTTATGAAATCGAAGGTCCTCAATCCGGCCTGGGCGGCGGGCGAGCTGGGATCGATGACACCGACTTCGGGCAGGTGAAAGCGCGGCGACACGCCGATCCAGCCGACTGACTCGGGGATTCCCAGAGGTCCCGGCCGTTCGACTCGCACCGGAACCACGTCACGTTCTTCGATGTCCGTTCCACGACGGATTTCGAACCGCCGCGTGCGCCCTGGATCCGTCGCGATCGTGTCTTCCAGCTCTTCCCAGTATCGAATGCGCTTGCCATCGATTGCTTCGACGCGATCCCCCGGAAGCAACCCGGCCGTCGCCGCCGGATAGTTCGGCAATACCGTCCCGAGTGTCGCCGGCAGCAGGGATCTGTGGCCGGCGTAATGAACGAAATAGATGAGGAGCGGCAGCAACAAGTTGAATGCGGGACCGGCTACGACAATCGTGTACCGCTGCCACAACGGCTTGGCTACCAGCGCCCTGTGACGGTCTCGGGGCGCCATAGCCTCGGTGGGATCCTCGCCGAGGAGTCGAACAAATCCCCCGAGGGGAACCAGCGACAGTCGATACTCCGTCTCTCCCCACGTCAGACCGACCAGGCGTGGGCCGAACCCCAGGGAAAACCGGATCACCTTGACGTCGAACAGCTTGGCGCAAACAAAATGCCCCAGCTCGTGAACGAGAATCAACGCCCCAAGCAGGACGACGACCGCGGCGGCCCAAACGAAGAGGTTCATGACGTGATGCCCCGACCAGATCGCGGGACGAATCCCCGTTCATAACACCAAGGCCGGCTCAAGCGATCCGGTCGTCCCGCCGAACCGTCGAGGAGGCCATTCATGTCGTCCCTCCGATCAGCTGCCCGACCGGGAACAGCGCGCAAACCCGGAGTCGGGACGCCCCTGCAATCGTCCGAGGCGATCAGCGCCCGGCTTGATGATCTGGAACGCAAGATCGAACGGTTGCGGGCATTACATGAGTCGTTCTTTCTGGGAGTCGAACGTCGGCCGCCCCACATCCCGCGGCAGGAGCTGAATCGCCTGATGCTTGAAACGCAGCAGGTTTCAATCCGAAACGCCGCGCAGCGCTTTCGCTTTCAGTCCCTATCGCAACGCTGGACGCTGCTGACGACGTACTGGAACCGGACCTTGCGCGAAATCGAATCGGGGACCTACCGCCGGGATCTGCAAAAGGCCTACCGCCGCCTGGCCGAGCGTGGGCAGCCGTTGACGGAAGCAGAGGCCGCGACGTTGGGCATCCCGGCGGGCCGCGCCAAGAGCTTCGTCGAGCAGCAGAATCGCCGCTGGGGCAACGCCCCGCATTCTCCCGCGGGGACCACACCCGGCACCGCCGGGCCGGTCAACGCGAATCAACCATCGCACACGGGCGCGTCCACGACAGATGCCACAAAACAGGGACCGTCCGCCGCGGTCACCCCGACCGACGATGTCGATCTGGCCGCGATCCACCGAGCCTATGTCCAGGCCCATTCCGGGCTGGGACTGCCGGGGGCGGCGCCCACGGAGGACCGCGTGCGGGCCAAGGTTCTGCCGTACCTGGAACGCCTGCGGGCCGCCAATCCAGGCACTCGACTTGCGGTGGCGGTCGCCGTGGAAAATGCACGCGTCGTGATCCGCGCGAAGCCGGTTCGTTAGGGACTGGTCAACGTCCCGTCAGATAGCGGAATCCACTTCAGAGTCCAGCGGTTCGGCACCCAACGATGGCGGACGCGCCAGCCGGCCCTCCTGCCACAACACGCGCTCGATCGCGTCCAGCACGGGTTTCGTCGTTTCGCGCTCCCGGGCCGAAAGAGCGAACGTCCGCAGCCCGGCCACCGGCGCCTGATCCAGCAGCGCGCGATCTTCGGGACTCAGAAGATCGATCTTGTTCATGACCATGATCCGGGGCGTCTCCGCCAGGTTCAACCCCGTAAGGATGCGTTCCACAGCGTCGATGCGCGCGTCGCGGTCTGGATCCGCGGCGTCTACGATGTGCAGCAACAGATCCGCCTCGTCCAGTTCCTCCAGCGTGGCCCGAAACGCCTGCGCCAGATCGGGGGGAAGATCGCGAATGAACCCGACGGTATCCGCGATGATGATCTCGCGTTCGCGCGGAAAGCGCAGGCGCCTGGTCGTCGGATCCAGCGTGGCGAACAGCTTGTCCTCGGCCAGCACGGTGCTGTTGGTCAACGTGTTCAGCAACGTGGACTTCCCCGCGTTCGTGTACCCGACGATGGCCACCACCGGCAAACCGCGCGCGCCGCGCTTGGCCCGCCGGCCCTGCCGCTGCCTTCCGTAGTGCTCGATTTCGCGTTCCAACCGGTTGATTCGCTCACGCGCGCGGCGGCGATTCTCTTCGAGCTTCGTCTCGCCGGGGCCGCGCCCTCCGATGCCACCCACCAGGCGGCTCATCATCGTGTTCTTCTCGTGCAAGCGCGGCAGCCGATACCGCAGCTGCGCCAGTTCGACCTGCAGCTTGCCATCGCGGCTTTTCGCCCGCTGCGCAAAGATGTCGAGGATCAGCATCGTGCGATCGATGACCCGCAGATCCGTGAAGTCCGCGATGGCGTGGGCCTGCCCGGGGGTCAGCTCGGGATCGAAGATCAGCACGTTCGCGTCAAGCTGCATGGCACGGATCAGGATCTCCTCCAGTTTGCCGCGACCCACCAGCGTCTTCGCGTCGGCCTCGGGGCGGCGCTGTTCAACGATACCCATGACCCGAACACCGGCGGTTCGACACAACTCCCGCAATTCTTCGACCCGCGCCTGTTGGCCCATGCCGGCGGCCTGATTGCGGCGGCGCAGATCCACGACCACCAACAGCGCGCGATCCCTCCCTTCCGTGGCTACCGCCGCGGGCGCTGCACGCTCGAATTCCTCTTCCAATGCCGTGACCAGCGCGCGTGCGTCGATGTTGCTACGAAAAAAGGGCTCGCTGGGAAGCAGCCGCCACGGCTGGCCGGGAGCCTGGCCATCCGGCGTGGTTGGCAACAGGTGGGCCACGTGCATATCCGCTGGTCGACCATCGGGTTGCATCCCGATTGCCGCGACCAGGTCCAGACGCAGCAGGGCCAGATCGACAAGATCGTCGCGGGTCAACGGCTCGTTCCGCAGGTGGGTGTGCACGAGACGCAGCCCCCGAAAGCGGCCGCGCCCGGCACGCAGCCGGCCGATCTCCGGCAGAGTCAGCCGGGACGCGTCTCCCACGAACACGTGTTCGATCTCGCCCCGCCGGCTGATCAGCACCCCAACCTGTCGCTCGATGTCCCGCGACAGTTCACACAGGTACCCGCCCAGCTCACCCGATACCAGCTCCTCGGGCCGAAGCCGCCTGCGATAAACCCGTTCCAGCGCATGAAGCTGGCTTGGCTTCAGGCCCGTCGTGTTCCCGGTAACGGCTTTCAGCTTTTTTCCGCCTCTTCGCCCACCGATGCCGATTTGTGCTGGGCCTGGGTGGTCGCCGCCGCCCGCTCGTCCAGTAGCGCCAGGCCCACGGCCAACGCGCGCCGCACCTTCTCTGTCGTCCTCTCGTCGGCGCGCAGCCGCTGAAACGCGCGAACAATCTGATCCTCGTAGTCGGCGGCCTTGGCCTCAAGCTCGCCGATCCGATCACGCATCTGGGACAGCTTGACGTCGCGATCCCCCAGTTCGGCCCGGGCCGCGTCCAGATCGGCCTCGAATCCGGCCAACCGGCGGTACGCCTGTTCGATCTCCTGCGCGCGCGCAACCAGTTCACCCTCGGCCCGAACCGCGCGCCCGACCGCTTGATCGTGCTCGGTGCGATGCCGCTCGCCCAGTTCGGTCTTTTCGATCAGGTGCCGACGCTCGATCTCGGTCACACGTGCGTGATGTTCCTCGTCGCGCGCTTGCAGCTCGGCACGTCGGCGATTCTCGCCCGTCTCCAGCTCGGCCACCCTCCGCTGCTCCTGCTCCAGAATGTCGCGCTGGCGACGATCCTCGGCTGCCGTCAGCTCCTCTTCGTGCCGGCGTCGCAGGCCCAGAACCTCGTCGCGATAGGCCCGGTGCTTCGCCTCGGTCTGCGTCTCGTAGGCCTCTCGCTCGGACGCAAGCTGAAGCGCCTGCTCCTCCTTTAAGGACGCGATCGCCTTTTCCTGATCGCGCCGCAACTTCAGAAGTTCGCTTTGAAGGCGTTCGGACGCCGAGGCGACCTCCTCCCCGAGACGCCTTTGCAGCCCCTCGACCTCGGCACGATGGGCGCCTTCCATGCGCGCCACTTCCGCCTGATGCGCCGCCTTTTCGGAGGCTTCCGCTGTCGCCCACTCGTCGGTCGCCTTCGCCAGCGTGTTCCGGTGTGAATCCTCGGACTCGGCGAACTTGGCCTCCAGTTCGATGCGCGTCTTGTCGACCTCGATCCGACCCCGTTCGATCTCCTGCGCGACCCGCTTCCGCAGCGCCTCCAGTTCGTCTTGCCCCTTCCGCAGCTCCTCATGCGCGTCATCCAGCCGGGCCTTCAGACCCTTCTCGCGCTCGATCGATTTCTCTTTGTCCTGCGCCAGTTCCGCGACACGCTCGTTGGCCGCGACCAGGCTCTTTTCGAAACCCAGCGTCCGCTCTTCAAGGTCACGACGGGCGCGCTCGTGTTCGCGGATCTTGTCCTTGTGATCCAGGATCAGGCGCTCCTTGGCATCCAGCGCGTCGCGAAGATCCAGAATATCCTTTTCCTTCTTGTTAATGATCTCGCGCAGACTCAGCAGGTCGCGCTCCTTCGAGAACGCACCCTGATTCGCCGCCTGCGCGGACCGCTCGCGTTGCTCCTCCTGCTCCTTGCGAACCGTCTGGCGCTCGGCCTCCAGCGAAGCGATGCGGGCCTGCAACTCGGCCGCGCGACCTTCCGCCGCGCGTTTCTCGGATTCCAGAGCCTCCACATGGCCCTGTAGTTCGACGATGCGTTGATCCTTGGCGGCGGTGTCGACGCTTGGCCGCTCGTCGTACAGAACCTCCTCGGGAAGCGGTGGTACATCGTTTCCCAGCCCCGCCAACAAGGCGTCCTCAGCGGCGGACGAAGAATACCCGCCCATCTGTGGGGGAGGAGTGATCTCGCCAGCCACGGGATCAAAGCCAGAACGCGAGCCGACCTGACGGTCGTGGTCGGTGATTTCCGCGGAAGATGATGCCGTCCTCACGGCCACCGCGGGGGGCTCCTCCCAGGGCAACTTGGCCGGCAGATCTTCGTCGCCCCACAGCGATTGTAGGTCGACCATGTCGCCTGGCGCGGTCTCGCCGCTGGATAGATTCTCCATCCCCGGGTGGGCTGTCCCCATCGTTGATAGGTCAACCCCAGCCGGAACACCTCCGCCGTCGCCACCCTCCGTTCCCCCCGCCTCCAGTGCCGCAAACGCCGCCTGGGTTTCCGAATCGAACTGCTCGGCGTCGAAGGGCACCTCCGACAGACCCGCGGCCCTGGCCGAGGCGTCTTGAAACGGCGAAGGACCTGACAAATCGGCCGATCTCGTGGGCTTTGACAAATCGCCCAGCCTCCCCAGAGAGTCGCTGTCTTCGGAGACACCTCCGGATCTATCCCCACCGACAAGAACCACCCCGCCCCCGGATCGGATCGGTTCATCCGCGTCGGAGGATCCTGCCGCCTCTTCGAGATCCTCGTCGTCCAGCGAGACCTCGGCGATCTCGTCGTCGTCGATCTCGATTTCCGCCGCGTCCTTTTCCGGCACCTCCTGCGGATCACCGATGCCAATCAGGCGATCGGCTTTTGCCAGGAGGTCCTTCATATCCAGCGGTTTCAGCAAGTACTCCTCGGCGCGCGACTTCAGCTTCCGATGCTGCTCGAACGTCGCCATCGTCTCCTCGGCGGAGATCAACAACAGCGGAATTTCCCGCAAGCTGGGACTTCGCTTCAGCTTGTTGCAGATTGCGTAGCCGACTTTTCGAGGCTCGACCGACAGGATGATCAGGGCTGGGTTGTGGGTACGCGCCCATTCGACGGCCTGCTCGCCGTTCGGAATGCTCTCCACCCGAAACCCGTAGGCCCCGAAGGAACGACGTATTTGCCCGACGGTAGCCCCGTCCGGTTCAATGCAAAGAAGACTTCGCTGCGCCATCGGCCCTCCCTAAGGGCGGCCATCCTAGCACCCCAATCCAGGTGCTTAAAGCTGGATACGACCAGGACAGTCTTGGTTTCCGCAGCTTTTCCGCGACCGCGCTCAGTGGAAACTGGCACTGACCAGTTTGGTCAGTGAGTTCTCGTCCAGATCGGATGTCACCACATATCCAAGGCCGCGGTCGTGATAGGCCGCCGTCGAGATTCCCGGACCGCTGCGATAGAAAACCTCGCGGCCGTCTACGACCCGACGCGACGGCGCGTCGATGGGCGCGGCCTCAGGATCGAAAACCAGCACCGAAACCCGGTGCCCACGCTGATCTTGGTACACCAGGTAGGCCGCCGGACGATCCTCGACGTTGACCAAGCGCCCGCCCTTACAGGTGATGTGCCCCGGCATGTTCGGCGCATGAACCGGGAAATCCACGCGTCCGCGGAACCAAGACGCAACCGAGCGACAGTCGGGTCCCGCGACATCCATGGGCAACTCGGCCTGATAGGTCCGGCGCGCCTGATCCATCACGAACGAACGCCGACCGCGCACCGTCCCCGCCACGACCACCAGCACCCCCACCGCCGCAAGAGCCGGAATCAACCGGGGGTACGTCAGCCACGGCCAGCGCGTCGGCGCAATCGGTTGTTCCGCCAGCGCGACGCGAATGCGGTTGTGCAACATCTGCGGTACCTGGCGGCGCGGCAGATGTCCCCGCACTGCCGCCTTGAACCGTCCTTCGAACCTGGTCATCCCCTTACACCGCTCGCAACCCACAAGATGCCGTTCGTACGCTTCTCGATCGGGGCCGGCCAACTCACCGTCAACGTAGGACCGCATGAACTCGGCGGCCTCCGCGCAGTCGTCGGACGTCATCTCCCCACTGCCCCCCCTACCACCCGGCCCCCTTTTTGGGGCCCCCTCATTCCGACCCATGACCTACCCCTCCCCCACGACGCCGCGCTTGCGACGGTATGACTCGAAATCAACGGTCTTGCCGTCGTTATTCCTCACACCGTCTTGGGCACCACCTTGTCCCCGGTCTTGTCCCCGGTCTTGTCCATAGGCCTGTCCGCTACCTTGACCGCTGGCGTCTACGATGTCCTCGCGCCGAATACGCGCCGGATCAATGACACCCTGATCGACCGCGTAGTCGTAGAGCAACCTCTGCAGGATCTTGCGGCCACGGTAAAGGCGGCTCATCACGGTGCCCGCTGGACACTCCATGATCTCGGCAATCTCCTTGTAAGAGAAATCCTCCAGATCGGCGAGGATTACCGCCAACCGGAAATCCTGGGGCACCTCACGCAACGCGCGCTCGACATCCTCGGAAACCAGCCGGCCAAGCAGCGCGGCCTCCACATCCTGGGTTGCTGCGGCACCGGCCGTAAATTGCTGCACGTTCGCGTCGGACGACTCGGCCTCGTTCAATATCTCCCGCTCGCGTTCGCGCTCTCGATACCGGTTGCAAAAGACATTGGTCAGGATGCGAAACAACCAAGCCTTGCAGTTGGTGCCCGCCTCGAAGGTGTCGAAAAAACGGTAGGCGCGCAACACCGCGTCCTGAACCAAGTCCTCGGCATCGCGTTCGTTACGGGTCAGCCGCAACGCGGCAGAATACAGCGCGGGCATATGTGGCAAAGCCTCACGCTCAAAATCCGCCCTGGAGGGCCGTTTGCCAAACAACGCCATCGGTTACCTCATTCTAAACACGGGAAGCGGCCCGGCTATTCCGGCCTCGGCTCTTTTGGCGCGGGCTAGGGACAACTAACCTTAACCAGAAAACGAATTCCGGCGCTCTTGTCCACGGGAGCCTGGTAGTCAGCGTACGTTGCATAGAGAACCCTGTCGACCGGCTGCGTCGAAACAGATCCCGTATGTCCGACCGCCGACGGAAACACGGGCAGGGATCCCTTGCGTTGGCCCAGCGCGTCGAACGGCCACACCTCGGCGCCCGTGGCTCGGGTGAAGACGACGCCGTACTGCTTCCCCATCCAGCCAAGCCCACCCAGATTCATGGGACCGGCCTCGGGACTAATCAGAACATCGCCCAAGATCAAATGGGTGGGGAACTGCATGATCGCCGGCTCATACACGCCAAAGAACGTTCCAATCCTGTCGCTGTGCCAAGCCACGCCATATCCGGTGTCGGTCGGAGCCAGTTCGACGCAACCAGGGGGCTCCGTCCCAACCTGTAAACTAAACGCGGGCTGCGCCGTTCCGGCGGCGCTGATCTCGATAGCCCTGAACTTCGGGGCCGGGGGTACCCCGGACATGTCGACATAGCCGACGGTCAGGTCACCCTTTCCAGGCGAGAAACGAAGGCAGTTGCCAAAGGCCCCGGCGTCCGCCAGCACCAAGTCGGAACCGATGGTGCGCCCATCACCACCCAGGATCCGGGCGGAGACATTGGAGCCTCCGGGAACCGCCCACGCCAAACCCGCGTGCATTCCCCCGCGGCCGGATCCCATCGCAACCTGGGCCGCCGCCGGAATCTGACCTAAAACGGCGGGCGGGGAGGGCATGGGGCTGTCGAACGCGACAGAGAAAGTCATCAGATCGACCGCCCCTGTGGGGGGTGATCCCGCCGGAACAAAGGCTACAACCACGTGGTCCATCGGGCCGTTTATGCCGGCAACCGCGAACCAAGGCTGACCAACATGCGCCGGAACGGTAACCGCGCGTTCGGCGCCGATCACCCCATCTGTCCCCAAGCTGGCCCAGCGGACATTATCGCCATCGGAGCCTAGCAAAACGAAACCGGCGCCCACGCGATCCAAGCGGGCATCGGGCAGCAACGTCAGTGGCGTTCCGTCGATCCTATACTTTTCGATTAGGCAGTTGGACGCCGGCAGTTCGTCCGAGCACCCGGCGCCAACAAGCGCCAGCGCACCGACAAAGAGAGACAAGCGATGAGACATGGTTGGGCTACTCCTCAGCGTCCGACGTTGTGACCTTTGTGATCGTTGACGATTGCGCGTCCGATCTCGGCCCCCTTGAGATCGTCGCACGGTAACACCTCGCCGGGGCGCCAAATTTTGTCCCCGTAATGTACCTCCGGTTCCACGGAGGCGATAGCGCGACCCTTTCCTCGGCACGGGATCCTCTGCTTGCCGATCTATCAAGCGACCCGGGCGAAACCTCGATCTGAGCCTGGATCACTGATTACCCATCGGTGTTGATCTAACCCGCATTCGATCCAACTGACGTCAGCCTTTCGCTGTCGCCCATTCTTGCTTAAGGTGATCCGATGGCTTTTTCCTGGTTTCGGCGAAAGCAACGGGGTGGCATTCGAACGCGCACCGACTTGCTGAACCATTTGATCGCGGCCAAGGAATACCACCGCTACCTGGAAATTGGGGTGCGTGATCCCCGCCACAACTTCAAACAGGTGCAATTGGTGGACAAGCAGAGCGTCGATCCCAACCCCAGGCGTCCAGTCACACACCAGATGACGTCGGATGCGTACTTCGCAAAACTTCAAGCCGAAGACCCGTCGTCCAAGTACGACCTGGTATTCATCGACGGTTTGCATTTGGCCGAGCAGGTGGAGGCAGACGTCACCAACTCCCTACAGCATCTCTCCGATGGCGGATCGATCGTGCTTCACGACTGCAATCCGATGACCGAGGATGCGCAAACCGAGGAGTACGACGGGAAGAAACACTGGAATGGAACTGTGTGGAAGGCGTGGGTCAAGCTTCGGGCAACCCGGGCCGACCTGTCGATGTGGGTCGTGGACATCGACGAGGGCTGTGGCGTGATTTGCCGAGGCGCCCAGACGCCCTACCAGCTACCTACCCTCGAATACGACCGCCTGTCCTACGATTTTCTGCGCGTGAACCGGCGCGAGGCACTGAACCTCGTCTCGGTGAATGCCTTCCTCAACCTCATCGGATCAGACCGCCAGGACGCCGGGACAAAAACAGCGTAGTCGGTTGGATAAGCCCTCACCCTCTCTTCAGAACCTTCAGGTAGCGGGGAATCACCGCCTCGATTGAGTAGGCTTCCTCGATTCGGCGTCGCGCGCGGGTCCCAACCTCGCGGCGAAGGTCAGGTTCGTTGATCAACCTGACCAGTATCTCTTCCCATGCGTTGGCATCGGACGCGAAGAATCCATCGATCCCGTCGGTGACTACTTCTCGATTCGCGCCTACAGGCGATGCGACCGCAGCGCGTCCCATAGCCATGTACTGAATCAGCTTGTAGGCGCATTTGCCCCGTTCCCCCATTCCCTCGGTCAGCGGCATGAGACCGATATCGATGGCGCCCAGATCCGCGATCTCCGAATCCGGTGCCCACCGCACAAACTCGGGACGCAAAGAGGCCAGCGCGCGTGGAGGCGGGCGATCCGCGATGACCCGAAACCGCGCTCCGGTTCGTTCGAGTGCACGGGAGATCCCTGGCATCGCGGCAATCAGATACTGATAACCCACGGCACTGCCAGTCCAGCCGAGCACCACGTCCTTGCCGCGGGCGTCGTTCGGCGCCATCTCACGAAAACGGGCGGTGTCGACCACGGTTGGAATCACCGTGGTCTTTTCGGGGACACCCGCGACCTCGGCCAGGAACGCGTTCCCCGCGATGACGTGATCGACCATTCCGACAAGCGCGCGAAACTTTCTGCGAGTCGACCAGTTCAAGAAGATCGCATCGTCGAAATCCAGAACCGTCCGGTGCCCGCGCGCCGCTGTTCTTTCGAGTATCAGCGTGGGCAACTCGCACATTGGACGCTGAAAAAGCACCGTGTCTTCGGTGCGCAAATTCCTCAATTGGGAGAACCGTTTTAGAAAAGCCCAGGGCAAATACAACGGCCGGAACCTGTTGAACGGCCAGCGCAGGCGGGTGTCACCATAGACGCTGGGGTAGGGAATACGCGCCTGGCACGACAGACCCGCCCGTTCCAGTGCCGGAATGATCGCCAGCCCACGAACCCGCGCGGCGGGAACACGTTCTCCTTGAAGGAAGAAGACGACCCGTCCTTGTGCTGCCTCATCCGAGGGCACCTAAACACCTCCCAGTTTGCGCCGGACCTTTGTAAAAGCACCGTTCACCAACCGGCGATCCTCGACCGGCAAGCCCAGCAAAATCATCGTCGTGACGTACGCGATCAATCCTGCGACGATGACCAAGCACACCCGTCCAGCAAGCGAGGAAGTCGTTCCAGCGACCATGCGTTCGGCCAGGAACGCCACGAGACCCGCCACAAAGGGTTTTGCCACCGATAGGTGAAAGGGATGCACACGGTGTGTCACGGCGACCTGAACAAGAACCGCGATCTGGAGCAACGTCACCGTTCCCAGTGCCGCGATTGCCGTACCGACCACACCAAAACGCGGAATCAATATGAGGCACGCGGAAACATTCACCACGACCGCAACCGCATTGTTCGCCAAGAGAATGCGCGACCGACCGCTGACCAGGAGTATCCACGCCGGCAATGCCAAGGTTGCGTTCACCAACTGTCCTACCGCTAGCACCGCGAGGGCCGTGGCCCCTTCCGTGAATCCAGGCCCGTAAAGCGATAACAATTCTCCGCGCAACACGATGACGGTGGCCGCGATGGGAACGGCGGCGCTGGCCACCCAACGTGTGATCAGCACCAAGTTGGCCCGCAGTCGTTCCCTCTGGTTCAAATGCACCGCTTCCGAAAACATGGCCGCTGCGATGCTGTCGAACGCGTACCGCATGTTTGCGATAACGCGGGTGATGAACTCGGAGGCGGCGTATACGGCGGCCGCTCTGGTTCCCACGAACATGGTGAGTAGAACCACGTCGGCCCGCTGCATGATCGCGTTCAACATGTCTGCCGCGCCGAAGGGAACCGAGAATCGGGCGAAACCAGGCAGAGAGGGAGCCCCGATCGCACGCCGCAGCTCGCCGCGCCCGAAAACGCGTCCCACGGTGACCAGTGCCAGGGTCAGCGTAGCCGCTGACGCCACTACGTAGGCCAGGGCAAGATGGGGCAGGCCGCGCCCCAAGGCCGCGGCGATGAGTCCCGCGCCGAGCAGAAACACCGGTTCACCCAGCCCGCGCACTATCAGATTCGCGCGTGTCGCGCGCGCCGCAAGACTGGCCTGGACCAGGATCCACATGCAGCCCGTGAAAACGGCGGCCGGTGCCATCAGGCGCAGCGCGACCGCCATGCCGGCTTCACCGGAAATGCGCGCAACCGGATCGGCGACGATTCCCAGCAACAGCGCGAAGCCCCCAGCGATCACGATACACATGCGCAAGGCGGTTCCCATGGCGCTGCGTACCAGATCGTGTTCCCCGCGAGCCCGGTGACCCGCGACATATCTCAGCATCGCCTTGTCGGCTCCGCCCGTTCCCCCGCGTGTCACCATCTCGAGAATGGCGGCGCTGGCTTGATAGGTTCCGAATACGGCCTGACCGAACAGCCGCGCAAGGACGACGTGGGAAACCGTCAGAAGCGCTTGACCAGAGATGGTCAGCACCTGAATCGCACCGCTACGCGCGGCATGCTCGACGTCGGACTGGGGCGACGTGGATGGCGCCACGGGTGACGCATTCGGGTCAGGCTGACTCACGCGGGCATCCCCTCACGCCGGCGGCGACCACGGGAACGCGCTTGTTGAAGGCTGGCCGATCGCGAGCCTGCTTCATCGTTCCCGACATTGGAACGGCTGATCAGGCAAGCCGCGAGCCAATCAGATCCCGCGGCACATGCCGTTGCAAGCACGACGATCCCAAAACCTCGGCTTGGTGAAAAGCTACCACCTGGTCTTTTTTCACCGGCACCGTCACCGGCACCGTCACCGGCACACCGGGGTCACGCGCCAACAATCAATGTGAACCGCCAGATGTGGCTCTCGAGCCCGAATCCGGCGTCGATTCCCACCAACGGCACGGCCACGGATCGTAGGAAGAACCGCAAGCCGCCACCAACGTCGGTGTGCACATCGCGCCTGAGATCGAACCCCTCGGAAATATAGGCCGAGTTGAACGAACGCAGGTCGCTGGGACGCACCCAATACGTCCCCTGCATGTTCGCGGGATCGGTGGGGAGGCTGCGAAACCAGATTGCCGCCGAGTCATAGAACCCCAGCGCACGAAAGTCGAGGGAACCGATGGAGAACAACGGAAAGTGATACTCGGCACGGGCATTGAGTTGCGTATCGCCTCGAAACTGCTGACCTAGGTACCCGCGCAAATTGCCACCGCCTGCGGTCGATTCCCACCACAAGGGCAAGTCCTTACCGATGGTGCCACCCACGATATAGATGAAGTTGTGTCGGCGAAAGAACCGGATCCCCTGCTCCCAGAAGACGCTCGCACGCCAAAAGCTGAAGTCGCTCTTGAAGGCGCGACTTCCCAGGTCCAGGTTACCGCCCAGCGCGGGACCCGTCATGATCGCGTGCTCACGAGCGCGCCAATCGAACGCCACGGCGGCGCGTCCCATGCCCACGATACCGCCTTTGGTCGTCGGGATATTGTCCGTCGGTAGAACATCACCGGTATTCGGATCGAACCTTTCCTGTTTTCCGGCGAGATAGGTGACCTTGTCCAAGCGCCACGAAACCTGCGTCTTAACGCGCCGAAACCATGCGACGCCCAAGGCGGGTTCCACGCCAAACAGATCCAGGGTCGACTGGCGCCACGGCGCTCTCGGATCTCGGCTACCCGCACTGATGTCATATTCCGGCGTGACTTGGCGCTGCGCGATGCCCTTCAGTTCCCAGTAGATCCAGCTGCCAAACAGCGCGGGATCGCGATACGCCAACACGGCACCGGAATCGAGACTCGCCAACCTTCCGCCGACAACCATTTGCTTGCCGCGCCCGAACAGGTTCCCGTGGACGAACAAGAGCCCCAACGATTTGTTGTTCGCGGACCACGACCCCGTCGGAACTGGTGCCCAGGGAAACTTGTCCTTGACGGCTATGTTGACCCGAACACCCTCGCCCTGGTTTTCCCACCAAACGTTGACGTCGGCGAACAGCCCCGCGGTGTTCAACCGTTCGCGAACCGTCGCCAGCGTATCGGCTTCCAATGTGTCACCGATCCGAACCCCACACAGGGAGCGAACCGTGTCTTCGGCCGTCCGAACGTTGCCCATGACGCGCACATCCGTGATCCTCTCACCGACGGCGGAGGCCCGTTGCGGGGACAGCAACACAGCGATGACGAAACCTACTGCAAGAACCGGCCGCAGCCGAGGAAGAGGCAGCATCATCAATTCAATCCTAGCACCGAGGCGCATGCGGGGCGAAGTGGGGGGCGTGCATGTGCCGCGGTCCCAGGTACGTCAAGGTACGAGCACGATGTAGGACCCCGGTGCTGGCACCGACGCCGCCCGAAAAGCCTTCAGGCCGCGACGGCGCCGTGACACTTCTTGTATTTCTTGCCGCTTCCGCACGGACACGGATCGTTCCGTCCGACCTTCGGCTCTTGACGCCGGACCGGACGCCCTTCGTCGCCCCCGCCAGTGTCGCCACCCTCGCTCGGCTTCTTTTCGTCCGTGCCACCACCGGACTCGATCGTCTGACGAGGACGCCGGGATTGACGCTGCGGAACTGAAACCTCCCCTCCCTGGTCAGTCCGCTGAAGCTGCATGTGATACAGCTTCTCGCAAACGTTCCGACCGATCAGACCCATCATTTCGCCGAAAATGACGAAGCCTTCCTTCTTGTACTCCTGCTTTGGATCCTTCTGCCCGTAGCCGCGCAGGCCAATACCTTCGCGCAAGGCCTCCATGGCCTTGAGGTGGTCGATCCACCGCTGGTCGATCTCCTCAAGGTAGAAATGGCGGCTGAAATACAGCATCACCGGCAACGAGAACTCGGTCTCGCGCGCCCCGAGGACCTTTTCGACCTCCGACCACAAGGATGCGATCAACGCTTCGCGATCGAAGGCACCGCCTTTCGGGCGCAACTCCGCGTCGAATCCAAAACGCTCCTTGACCCCCAAGCGCAGGGCGTCCAGATCCCAGTCCTCGGCGTGCGCGTTTTCCGGACAGTGTTCGGCGATCAGCGCCTGCACCATCTCCTCGCTCAGGTCGAGCAGTCGCTCGCGCTGCTGAATCAAGGACGACGCGACCTCCTTCGCCAGGCGATCGAGGGTCCCTGTCCGATCCTCGGCGATGCCGGTCGCATCAGGAAAGGCACCGAACTGTCGGTAGATCAAAGACCGCATTTTCAGCGGATCGACGGGGACCGACACCATCCGGGGGCCCGCCGGTTTACCGTCAGGTTCCGCGGCTGCGTCCGCGTCGGGAGCGACGGCTTCCTGACCAAGCGCGTCCGCCATGCGGGCCAAGGTCGGCCGAACCACACGCACCAACGATTCGACGGTCTGCGTTCCGGACGATGTGGGCGCCGGTCCAGCCGACGTCTTACCCTGCCGCCGTTCTGCCTCAGTTGGCTCCGGCGCGTATCGTCCCTCTAGCACCTGTCGGCGCAGGGCGTAGATCGCCTTGCGCTGCTGGTTCATCACGTCGTCGTATTCCAGAAGGTTCTTGCGAATGTCGAAGTTGTGTCCCTCGACCTTTTTTTGCGAATTCTCGATCACGCGCGTGATGATCCCCGCCTCGATGGGAACGTCCTCCTCCATCCCCAGGCGTTCCATGATTCCGGTGATGCGCTCGGCTCCGAAGATGCGCATCAGATCGTCTTCGAGAGACAGAAAGAACCGGGAACTTCCCGGATCGCCCTGGCGCCCTGAACGTCCACGCAGCTGATTGTCGATGCGGCGCGAATCGTGACGCTCAGTCCCCAGGATGTGCAAGCCCCCAGCCTCGAGGACCTCTTTCTTCTCGGCATCACACGCCGTCTTGTGGTGCGCCAGTGCCTCTTGGAACGCGGCTTCCTTGTCGGGGGGCATCTCATGACCAGGCTTGCCGGCATTCTCGGGATCGACATCGGCGCGCGCCATGAACTCGGCGTTGCCACCCAGGATGATGTCCGTCCCGCGACCGGCCATGTTGGTCGAAATCGTGACCGCGCCCTTCCGCCCCGCCTGCGCGACGATGAACGCCTCTTTCTCGTGCAATTTGGCGTTGAGGATACTGTGCGGGATCTCCTTCTTGCGCAGCATCGACGCGACCACCTCGGACTTTTCGACGCTGACGGTTCCGACCAGAACCGGTTGGCCGCGTTTGTGGCAGTCCTCGATTTCCGCAACGACCGCCCGGAACTTTCCTCGTTCGTTCTTGTAGACCAGATCCTGGTGGTCGATCCGTTGCATCGGGCGATTCGTCGGCATCACATTGACGGCCAACTTGTAGATCTTGTGGAACTCCTCAGCCTCGGTATCGGCGGTACCGGTCATGCCTCCCAGCTTCTTGTAGAGGCGAAAAAAATTCTGATAGCTGATGGTCGCCAACGTCTGGTTCTCTTCTTGAACCTCGACCCCCTCTTTGGCCTCGATTGCCTGGTGCAGGCCGTCCGACCAGCGGCGCCCGGGCATCTTTCGACCCGTGAACTCATCGACGATGATGACCTTGTCGTCCTCGATCAGATAGTTGACGTCGCGCTTGTACAGGCTGTGGGCTCGCAAGGCCTGCGTCAGGTGGTGCAGCCATTCGATATTCTCGGGGTTGTACAGGTTCCCCACCCCCAGACGCTGTTCGACCCGTTCGATGCCGGAGTCGGTCAACATGGCCGAATGCGCCTTTTCGTCGACCGCATAGTCGATGTCCTTGCGCAACCCGGGAATGATCGCGTTGACCTTTGAATACAGATCCGCCGATTGCTCGGCCGGGCCGCTGATGATCAGCGGCGTGCGTGCCTCATCGATCAGGATCGAATCCACCTCGTCGACGATCGCGAAGTTCAGGTCGCGTTGAACATACCGCTCGATCGACTCCTTCATGTTGTCGCGCAGGTAGTCGAAGCCGAACTCCGAATTCGTCCCGTATGCGACGTCGCAACGGTAGTTTTCCTGCCGTTCCCAGTCGGATAGGCCATGCACGATGATCCCGACCGACAGGCCCAAGAACTTGTAGATGCGCCCCATCCACTCCGAATCGCGGCGGGCCAAGTAGTCGTTGACCGTGACGACGTGTACACCCTTGCCAGCCAGCGCGTTTAGGTACACGGGCAACGTTGCAACCAGGGTCTTGCCCTCGCCGGTCTTCATCTCGGCGATGCCGCCCCCGTGCAGGATCATTCCGCCCATCAACTGCACGTCGAAGTGACGCATCCCCAGCACCCGCCGGCCGGCCTCACGGCACACGGCGAACGCCTCGGGTAAAATATCCTCCAGCGTCGCGCCCGCCGCCAACTTGCGGCGGAACTCGCCGGTCATCGCGCGCAGGTCAGCGTCGCTTTTGGGTTGAAGGCCCGCCTCGAACGCGGCTATGCGTGCGATGGTCGGACGCATCGCCTGCAGAACACGGGCGTTCTTGGTACCGAAAATCTTCTTTGCGAAACCGAGCATAAGA
Source organism: Pseudomonadota bacterium (assembly GCA_031407985.1). Classification (GTDB taxonomy): domain Bacteria; phylum Myxococcota_A; class Polyangia; order Fen-1088; family Fen-1088; genus FEN-1088. The sequence goes on from JANOJB010000130.1 coordinate 22,290, forward strand.
CGCGTAGCCCGTCAGTGGGCGATGGGGACGACAGCGAAAAACGGCTCACCTTATTGCGCGAACCGCGCTTGCGCAAGGTTCGCGAGCCACGAAGTCGGTGGCCCACCCCATTCATCGATCTCCCGTGGAAACCTGCAAAACAAACGCCGATCGGGCGAACGGCTGCCAGGGTGCCCGGCAAAACCGTCCCAACTCCCGGCTCTCACGCAGCAAGAACCCAAGGCCCCTGAACAGCCACTCCCATTCGCGCCTGGTCAAGAACCCAAACGGCGCGCGGCTGCCGATCTTGACCCTATAGCTCTCGCCATGGCGTCGATTCATCAGGCGGTCGAACGCATTGTTGGGCGTGTCCTCGAGGATGAACACCTTGCTGCGGCTGACCCGCGCCGCTTCCCTGAGCAGATGCGTCTTGCGATCGTCGGGTACGTGATGAAGGACGAAGTTGAGCATCACGATGTCGAAGCTTCCGTCGGGAAATGGCAGATTTAGCCCATCAAACAGGCGAAAAGGCTGCCCTTGAATCCTGCGAACGTCGACAATGTCGACCAAATCAACCGAGACGCCGCGAGCGGCCAACTCGGCTGCGACATAGCCTTCACCGCATCCGACGTCCAGCACGGCGGTTCCCGCCCGAACATGTTCGGCCAGCAACGCCACCGCTTGGCGTGATTCACGTCGCACGATTCGAGAGTGATAGAGAATGCCCATACGCGATTGAACAGCAAGGCCAGGACCAACCCGAAGTCTCCGCGCGAACTGGCGTTCGCGCGTCCCCGTGTCGGGGTTCCAACTCGCAAGTGCCCAATTCCGGACAGTTCACCGCGATTCTCCCCGCCGCCTTGCCACTGGAACCGGGCGTCAACGCCCATTCCCGGCCGAAGACGGAGCGTTGCCCATCGCTCGGAAGCTGCGCCTCGGTCGTACTGTCGCGCAAGATCGCGGATCTGGCGGCTGCGAGTACGCGTCCTTCATTGATCCTGTAGTAGAACCTCCGACGCGATGTCGGGCCGCCACAAGGTCCTTTTCCTGATTCCCAATCTGCAGCAGGGCGGCGCGGAACGCCAGATACTGGAACTGGCAACGCGCTTGCCTGAGCGCTTCGAACCCGTCTTGTGTCTATTCAACGACACGATTCACTATCGCGAGTATCTGCCCCCAGGCCAGCCGCGCCACGTTCTGGGGGTGCCCCGCATGACCCGGATGGGGTTTCGGCGCCTCGTCGATGTCCTTCGCTCCGAGCAGCCCCAGATCCTGCAGACGTACCGGGACAAGACGAATTTCTGGGGCCGCCTGGCGGCGCGACGGGCTCCGGTGCCCATCGTCGTGACGTCGGTTCGCAACCGCGCCATAGCGCCCCTGCACATGCTGACCGAGCGCTGGCTGTGCAAGAACACCGACCGCGTCCTGACCAACTCCGAAGGGGTTAGGCGCGAGTTGGTGAGGTTCGCTCGCGTCCCAGCAGACAAGATTCAGATCGTTCACAACTTCATCGACACCACCCGGTTTCGGCCTCCGACCGCGGACCAGCGAATCGCGGCGCGCGCGCGCTGGAACATCGCGGACGACGAGACAATCATGCTGTGTCCGGGACGGATCGCGTTCCAGAAGCATCAGTTGGGATTGGCATTGGCACTCGGCATGCTTCGCAAACAGGGTGGTTTGCCGCCTCGCGCTCGTTTGCTTCTGGCTGGGCGGAAACGCGATCGGATCTACTCGTCGATGCTCGATCCCTGGCTCTCGTGGTTGGGCTTGAAGAAGGAAGTCACGTACCTGGGCTCCGTTTCGGAGATGTTGTCGCTTTATCACGCGGCCGATTTGCTGGTCCTTCCCTCCTTGTACGAAGGGCTTCCGAACGCCGTTCTCGAGGGGCACGCTTGCGGATTACCCGCGGTCGTATCCCACGCCGCGAACATCGATGGCCTGGTCATCGACGGCGAAACGGGATTCGAGGCACCCACCTTCAACCACGGTCGGCTGGCCGAAGCGCTGGGCAAGATGTTGGCGAAGGGTCCGGACGAACGGCGTCAGATGGGCGCTCTGGGACGGGAGCACATCGTTCGCGAGTTCAGTGTCGAGCGCGTGCTCAACGAGATGGTGGCCCTATACGATCGTCTTCTGCGCGAAAAGGGCTTGGCCTGATGTGTGGCATCGCGGGAGCCCTGGCGGGGCCCCATGACGTTCCACCGGCCCAGTTGGTACCACGCATGTTGGTGGCCCAGCTTCACCGTGGCCCCGACGGGGGCGGACTTCTGGCTGACGGCCCCGTCGTTCTGGGACATCGGCGCCTGTCCATCATCGACCTGTCCACCGCCGGCCGCCAGCCGATGACAAACGAGGATGGCACCGTGGCCGTCGTCGTGAACGGCGAGATTTACAACCATTCCGAACTGCGCAGGGATCTGGAAGAAAAGGGCCACCGATTTCGCAGCCAAAGCGATTCCGAGGTCGTGGTTCATTTGTACGAAGAGGTCGGATCGCGCACCCCCGAGTACCTGCGCGGCATGTTTGCCTTTGCCGTGTGGGATGCACGCCGACGGCGGTTGCTGCTTGCGCGAGATCGCTTTGGGGAAAAGCCCCTGCACTACGCCCAGACCGCGGACACCTTCTTATTCGCCTCCGAAATCGCCGCGCTGCTGGCGGACGATCGCGTTGGCCGGCAGATCGATCTGGCGGCCCTGGACGCGTACCTGGCGCTGCAATACGTGCCCCACCCCGACACCATCTTCACGGACATCAAGAAGTTGCCCCCGGGGCATCTCCTCGAAGTCGAGGCTGGCGGTGTACCCTCCGTTCGTTCCTACTACAGTCTGAAGGGGCACGCCGGCCGCGACCCTGGGCCCGCCACCGAGGCCGAGGCGCTTGGATTGATTCGTTCGACGGTCGAGGAAGCTATCGACAGCCGCCTGATGTCCGACGTGCCGTTGGGAGCATTCCTGTCGGGTGGCGTGGATTCGTCAATCGTCGTGGCCTGCATGGCCCGCCGATCCTCGCGTCCGGTTCAGACATTCTCCGTCGGATTCTCCGACGCAGGCGCCACCGAGCTCCCCTACGCGCGCTTGGTGGCCGAGCGCTATCACACGGATCACCACGAATTGATGGTGGACCCCGATATGGCCTCCCTCCTCCCCAGTGTGATCCGGCACCACGGCGAGCCCTTCGGAGACACGTCGGCGATCCCAACCCGCTACCTATGTCAGATGACCCGGCGCAACGTTGTCGTGGCGCTTTCGGGTGACGCCGGAGACGAGGTGTTTGGCGGTTACCGCCGGTATGTCTGGGCCCATGTCGCCGATGTGATTAGACGGCTGCCGGCTGGCATGGGGGCGGCGGTGGCCGCGACCTTGCGTGCTGTTCCAGGAGCGCCACTGCGCTGGTTACGCCGATTTGGCAAGGCCGTCGCGTCGGACGAAGCCAGCGCCTACCTGGAGTTTATCGGACACTTCCCCATCGACGAACGGACGGCGCTTTACACCCCCGATCTGGCCCACCGCTTCGCCAGCGACGAAACCGCCCACCGCTTCGCGCAGCGCCTCGGGGCCATTCCCGCGGGCGCCGCGGTCGATCGATTGTCCGCGCTGGATCTGCAGACCTATCTACCAGACGACATCCTGACCAAGGTCGACATCGCCAGCATGACGTGTGGTTTGGAGGCCCGGGCACCGCTGGTGGATCATCGGGTGGTCGAATTGGGCGCGTGGCTTCCGGCAAGCGCGAAGCTGCGCGACATGGAGGGCAAGGCTCTGTTCAAAAAAGCGTTCGAGGATCTCCTTCCACCGGCGATTCTCGAACGCGGAAAACGCGGCTTTGCGTTGCCGACCCGTCGTTGGTTGGGCGGCAGGCTCCACGGATTCGCCCGCGAAACATTGCTGTCGGCTTCCGCACGCGCGCGGGGCCTTTTCCGACCGGAGGCGGTGACGTCGCTTCTGGATCGCCACCGGGCCGGTGAAGATCACGGTGAACGGATCTGGAACCTGCTGGCGCTCGAGATCTGGTATCGGGAGATGGTCGACGGACGTGCTCGATTCTCCGCTGATCTACAACGCCGCGAAGGCGACGCGACAGCCGCTGTCCCACCGCCGTAGGGGAACTTTCACAGCCAGTCGCCGGGCGACGATCGCACGACGTCGTCCGCGTGAGCGCGCTCATCCTGCAGATCGACCTCTAGCCAGCCGATGCCGCTGATATCGCGACAGACTGGCGGCCGTTCGGAGGTGGCGAGGCGGGCCAGAATCCGTTCAACGTGAACCGCCCGCCCCTCCCCCGCCAGCACCGCATCGGCCGCGGCCCAATAGCGATCACCGGCGTCATCCGGCACGCGTGTCATCCCCACGTAGCCGCAGTCGAATTTCGTCAGCGTCTTCGCGATGGCACACACGCGCCCTCGCTCATCGCGGGCCACCTTCATATCGTCGGGCCCCAGTCGCCGATCCTCATCGACGAACGCCGTGATCTCCGTCGGCGTGTCGACGACACGTGCCGCGATATCCGGCCGGTAGATGTGATCGACATTCATCAGGAGGAAATCGCCACGAATGCGTCCCCGTGCCGCCATCAGAGAGATCAGGTTGCCGTCGCGAAAGGCCTGGTTCTCAACCAGGGTCACCTCCAGGTGACGGCGGTCGATCTCGGCGGCGACGTCCGCGTACCCGAATCCGCCCACCACCACGATCTCGCTGGGTTGCACCCGACCAGCAAACCGGACCGCGTGCTGCAGCAGCGATTCGCCGGCAACCTCGATGAGGGCCTTCGGAAGCCGCTCGGTCAGCGCTCCCAGGCGACTTCCAAGGCCAGCCGCCAACAGGACAACCTGCACATATCCCCCTAGCCGTGACCGACGATCGAACGCGTCGTCACTGCCTCGCCCACCGCCCAATCGCCCCCTCCCTGCAATAACCCTGGGAGCTCACCGAAACGTCGCATGATGGGAAAATGCGGGAAGCGGAGCGAAAATCTTTCGAAGGAAAAGGTCCCCGCCAACCCGACAAACGGTATCCCCTCGGCCTCGGCCACTTCACCGTCGTGTAGGGAATCGCCCACGAACAACATCTTCGAGCGATCGATGTCGAACCGGGCCTCGGCGCGCTCGATATGCGGTCTTCCCTTCGCAAGGCCCCCACCGAACCCCAGCGCCAGATCGAAATCGAAGCCCGCGTTCCGCGCGAACGTCGCCACGTTTTCGACTCCATTGTTGGATGAGACCACGATAGCCACGCCACGACTCTTCAGAAGAGTCAGAGTGCGCTCGACCTCGACCGGCATGCGAATTTGGTTGCATCGATCGGGCTTGCGCCCCTCGAAGAGGTCGGAGGCGCGCCGGTTGCGCGAATCGCCCGGAAAAATTGAATCCAGCTGCTTGATGAAAGGCAAACCACAGGTCGCGACATACAGCTCGCGCGCCAACACACGGGGCGTGCCGTAGATCTCCCCCATAACGTCCGTCGCAAGGTCGGCCAGCGTAGGCATGCTGTCGATCAAGGTCCCATCCAGATCACACAGCAACACCCTTGGAGTCGAGAGCGACGCCAAGGAGTGTTCCCGCGGTTTGTGGGCAACGGAAACTGAGACCCAGGCAGGAGAAACTGACATTGTGGGCTCGGGGTACGCAAACGCCGCGCCTACGAAGCAGCCTGCTTAATAGCTAATAATTACAATGTTTTATGTGTCAGAAGAACCCGCGGTTGTCTAATTTTCAACACCTGGGGTAGGTGGAAACCTGACAGTTAGGATCTTAGAACCTCGACAGGCTCCGTAGCTTCGGGGTCAGGTGCGCTTACCGCTCAGGCGCCGACAATCAGAAGAAATCGCCATTTCTGGCTTTCCAACCCAAATCCGGCTCCCAGTACTTCGTTCGGAAGACTGCGATACCAGGTCGCGGATGCGTTGTAGAAGCCCAAGGCTCGAAAATCCAACGATCCGATTGAAAACAACGGAAAATAGTATTCGGCGCGAGCGTTCAGCTGTGTGTCACCGCGGAATTGCTGCCCGAGGTAACCACGCAGTCCCGGCCCACGGCGCACACAGGACGACCAAGAATAGTGAGAACGGTGGTGTGAGACCCGTCAACGGCCGACAAGAATGCAACACCATCGTGTCTAGTCCTAGCACCCGCTGCCCATAGGGGCGAAGGGCCTTAGCTCACGGATGGGGCGCTCGAAGAAAAAACGAATGATCGCCGTTTCGAACGCTGATCGGCTCCCCATGCGGACACGATCCCTGTTAGCTTTTTGAGCGCCGAATGTCCGCTGAACACGACCACACCATCGAACGCGTAGCTTTCCTCAGACGCCGTCCCAAGGTGGTGCTTTCGGTGGTGCTTCTGGTGGCCGTGGTGGGTGGCGCGCTCGCGTCCCGCCTGGAGTTGCGAACGTCCTTTTCCGAACTGCTGCCCAGCAACGATCCCGGCGTAGTTGCCCTGGCGCGGACGCAGAAGCGCATGGGGGATATGTCGCTGCTACTGGTGGGCATCCACTCACCAGATCCGGTTGCCAACGAACGGTACGCCGAAGCACTCACACGAAGGATTCAGGCCCTACCCGAACACGTCGCGGCTTTAGCTGCCTATCACGTCCGGGACGTGCGTGACTTCTTTGAAAGAAACAAGTGGTTGTATCTCAACGAGCCTGACCTCGAAGACATTCGCGACCGCCTGCGCAAAGAGGTAAGTCGACACAAGAACCCCTTGTTCGTGGACCTCGGCGGCGATGACGAGCCCATCGACCAGATGCAGAAGCGTCTATCGAGCAAGGAACGCCTGGATACGCGCTTTCCCGATGGATTGTTCGCGACCAGCGACAAAAATTACATTTGGGTCGCTGCGCTTCCGCCAGGAGGGCTGTTCGTCGAACGCGCGGGCGAGAGCCTGTGGACAGCCGTCAACCGGCTGATCGCGGAGGATCCACCGAACCGATACCATCCTGAAATGCAGGTGCATCCGGGTGGACCGGTCGCAACCGCAATCGCCAGCCGCCGCGCCATCGAGCGCGACATATTGTCGGTAACGATCACGTGTCTCTTGATCGTGGCGTTGTCCATCGGGCTCTACTTCCGCCGACTTCGCGCCGTGCCGCTGATCGGTATTCCCGCGATCATCGGGACCGTCCTAGCTTTCGCGGTTGCCCAACTGGCCTTCGGCTACCTCAATTCATCGACGGCATTCTTGGGATCGATCATCGTGGGCAACGGCATCAACTACGCCATCGTTCTGATGGCCCGCTACGAGGAGGAACGGGGCCGTGGCCGCAATCCCAACACCGCGGTCACAGCGGCGATCGTTGGCACATGGCGCGCGACGGGGGTGGCGGCGCTCGCCGCGTCGGCCGCATACGCCTCGCTCACGGTAACCAGCTTCCGTGGATTCTCTCAGTTCGGCTTAATGGGCGCGACGGGATCACTGTTCTGTTGGATCGCCACCTACACAGCCCTGCCAGCGATGCTGCTCTCGATCGATCGGACGAAAACCGACGCGGCCGTCATGCGTCCACGGTTGCGACTGGACATTTTAGGGCGTCTGCTGACGCGTCGATTCAAACCGCTGGTGGTGGTGTTCCTGCTGGGAACCGCTGCGGCTGGCTGGGGGGCAACCCACTTCCTGCAAGACCCCTTCGAATACGACTTCAGAAAACTGAACGCGAAACTCGACTCGTCCGAGGAAGCGAAACGCTTCAACCGCCGCATGGATGACCTCTTTGGTCGCTGGCCATCACCCACGGTCATTCTGGCGGACGAACTCTCCGACGTAGAGGCGTTGCGAGACGCCATCCGCCGACAGGATGCGGAACGGGCGCCAACCAACGCATCAGGCCAGCCGGTCATTGGGCGAATCGCCACCATATGGGACCTCCTGCCTGGTACCCCGGACGTGCAACTGCGCAAGCTGGCCCTGATCGCCAGTATACGAAAGTTGGCGCGGGATCCGTCTCTTGAAGTTCTGACCGAGAAGGAGCGCTCTCAGTTGGCAAAGATCGATCCGCCCGAATCGTTGCGCGCGCTCGGCCCACTGGACCTGCCCCCCTTGGCTCGCCGGCCTTTTACCGAGGTCGACGGAAGCGTCGGTCGCGTGGTGCTCGTGTATCCGGTCGAAAAAGGACTGTCAGTCTGGAACGGACGGAACCTGCTTGAAATAGCCGCTGTACTCCAGCGCCTGAAACTCTCTGCCGACCGGGTTCTTGAAACATCCGGATCCGCCGTCGTGTTCGGCTCTATGATTCGCTCCGTCCTGCACGACGGCCCTATTGCCACGTTGGTTTCCTTGGTGGCCGTGCTGGTGATCATAATGCTGACCATCCGGCCCGCCCGCGTGGCGCTGATGGCGATCTTGACCTTGCTGGTGGGAGTGATGTGGATGGTGGGAGCCGCGGGCTGGTCCGGCGTCCGTGTCACATTCTTAAATTTTATCGCGCTGCCTATTACGTTCGGAATCGGCGCGGAATATGCGTTAAACGTGGTCACGCGTTACCGAGAGGATCGCGATATCCTGAAGGCGGTGCGGTCGACAGGAGCCGCGGTTGCTCTGTGTTCCTGGACAACGATCGTGGGATACGGATCGCTCCTGGCAGCCCGCAGTCAGGCGCTGCAGGGATTCGGCATGATGGCGATTCTGGGCGAAGTCGCCTGCCTGCTGGCGGCGATCATGGCTTTTCCGGCGGCACTACGCTGGTGGGCCTCCCGGGATCAAGACGAATCACAGGCGACGAGCCCCCAGACAGTCCACCCGGAATCGGACTCGACGTCTCAGCCCTAGTCCGCAACACCCCAACGGTCGAACCAATCAGAAACAGACCCATCGCGATCCAGACCAGCCCGAATGTGAAGTGACGGCGGCGGGCACGCGTTTTTGCGGGATCGTCGTCGGCGATCTCTCGCGAGGGATGACGTCGCCCGAGAGTTATCGCCCGTACGGCCCCAGCGATAGCCAGCGCCGCGCCGACCACGTAGAAGATCATGGGAGGAATAACGACGTTCACTTTGACTTCCTAGTTGGCGATCTCGACGGCTTTCATCTCACGGATGACCGTCACGCGAATCTGGCCAGGGAACGTCATTTCGGCTGATATCTTGCTCGCGATCTCTGAAGACAAGCCGATCGCCGTCCGGTCATCGACCTTGTCCTCGGCGACGTAGATGCGCACCTCTCGTCCCCCTTGAACGGCATAGGCGTCCTCCACGCCGCGAAAACTACGGGTGATACGTTCCAGATCGTCCAGACGCGCGACATAGTTGTCTTCCATCTGCCGACGTGCTCCGGGGCGGGCACCAGACATCGCATCCGCCGCGGCGACCAGGTACGCGTACGGACTTGAGAACGGCTCGTCCGTATGATGGGCCCCGATGGCATTTGCCACGATCTCACTTTCGCCTAGGCGCCGGGCATAGTCAGCGCCGATCACGGCATGCGATCCGTCCAGTTCGTGCGTCAGCGCCTTGCCGATGTCGTGCATCAGTGCCGCGCGGCGGGCAACTTTGATGTCCAGACCCAACTCGTCCGCCATCATTCCGCACAGAAAGGCCGCTTCCACGGCGTGTTTCCACTGATTCTGCGTAAAGCTGGTCCGGTAGTTGAGGCGACCGACAAGCGATACGATGTCATCATGTGCGCGCGGGATCTCCAGCGCGGCGAATGCGCGCCGGCCTAGATCGGCCAGTTCACGGTCCAGCGCGACGGATATCTCACGGGCGGCTCGCGTCACCGTCGCGACATCGCCGGCACCGCGTACGTTCCGGCCCAACCAGGATATCGTGCGGCGAACCACCTCCCGACCGACCCCGTCGAGACCTTCCATGCGAATGGCGTCACGACCTTCGGTGGCTGCCAGGTTGACCTTCGCGACCGATTCGATCGCCCGCAGGTTCGATTCATCCGGACCCGATAGTCGCTCAAGACTTGTCCCCACCGGCAGTGGGATCGTCGATAGGAGGCGTTCGGTCAGGTAGTGGCCCGAGAAGCGCCCGACGGCAATTCCCATTACGCGCTTGGCGCGACGAACTTGCTCGGGATCGGATCCCGACTGATCCATGCCCCGCAACAGTTGTACCCCGGCGACGCGGGCTTCCTCGGATTCGGCCTCGATGATCGAAGTGCGCAGAATGACCCTCGACAGACCCGCTCGCTCCTCGATGGCCAACAGCCTCTCGCGCGCGAATGCCGCCCCTTCAGCAGACGCACGACGACCTTCTTCCTCCCGCGCTTTCTGGCCGGCCCGGGCTACGTCCATGCGCCCGCGGTGAGTTGCTACCTCCGACTCCAGTCGCTCGATGGCCTTGCGCCGAGCCTCGATGCGGGCCTGTCCCGCCGAAAGTTCGGTTTCCCGCAGTTGGGCAATCGCGTCGAACGCGGTGCCAGCCATCTCGGCCTCTTCCCGGGCGGTCAGGGCGGCACCTCGCCGAATCTCGGCGCTCTCGACAACGGCGGACGCACGAACGCTTTCCAACCACCGATTCGTCGATGCCAACAGAACTTCAGCCCGACGCCGCGCAACCAGTCGTCCAAAACCGGTTCCAGCCGCTGCGGCAAGCAGACTCAAGAGAATCAGCGTGAGGTATGAAACCACGTGAGTCGCCTACCTGACCCTTGTACTGACCACTTTGTGGTCGCGTGTTTTGACGTCCGCCACCAAGGCTGACTCTATATCAACCAATGACCAAGCCCAGGTGCTCGCGAACAGTGAAGTACTCATCGGAGATCGACCACTGTAAGAGATCCCGAATCTTATCCTTGGGCTCGGCGACCCCGACCGCGACCGGCTCGGACTGGACCAATCGGGCAGCAACATCGATATCGTTGCACATGAGGAACCCGGCCCGCGTGGCGGTGTAGTCGACCGCAGTTGCCCAACGGGTCAGGTCCGCTTCCACCTTGCTGCCCATGAATCTCTGAACCACGACCGACAACTGCTCCATCATCTGAGGTGGCACCATCTTTCGCAGCAGATCAACGTACTGTGACACCGGCTGGACCAAATCAGGCTTCACGGTGAAGGCTGGCTGCGACAGCTTCAACGCCGCCAAGAACACGACTCTCAACTGCGCCAACGTCGGAACCACGGTCGGCCAACGTACGAAATGATCCGGACGCATGAACGTCAGCTTCTTGGAAGTGACGTAAGCCAATTCCTTCTCTGGTCGTCCCTGTAGCAGGCTCGCTCCCACGACAAATGACGGGATCAACTGCGCCTTTTCGCGCGCGTTCGCCAGATCCAATTCCCCAGGCGATTCGGGACGCAAAAAGAGCTCGGGCTGCGGAACCCCCATCACCTGAACCAGATAGCTGAATACCTTGCTGAACAGAAGCTGATCGTTCTGGACGTCACGCCGGTCCTTGCGCTTGAGACCCCAATCCTTGTGTTCCTTCGCATAGGCCGCAGCAACCGCCTGGCTCACTGTGGCGAATATGTGCGAAATGAAACGGTCCTCATCAGGGTGATAAATGTTCTTCTGCCACAGTTCTTCGGTCAGCCGCGCACGGGCACGCACGAACCCCTTGGGACGATACTGATCGAAGAACTGCTGCTCCTCGGGATCGGCTTTTCGAAGAAACGCCAGTGCGGCGGTAACACACCACGATCGATCGTAAAGCTGCATCTCCATGAAGAGCCGGCGCAGCGTCTTCATGTACAGGGCCATCTCGCCGAAGTCCTGTGTGTTCTTCACAAGAAAGCGGTACTCGTGGACGGCCTTGTCATAGGTATCCGGCCCGGACATTTGGTACAGCTCGGCCAATATCTGGTGCCGAGGCATCGCATCCTTGTCGAGGCTGACCGCCACCTCGAACGCGGCCGTGGCCGATTTGATGTCCTTGAGTCGAGACCGATAAATCTCCCCAAGCGCGTGCCACAGAGCAATCTGTGTCGGGCGCTTGTCTGGCGCCGGGTCGGCCCCCAGGCGCTTGATCATCTTGCGGTAACTTCGTTCCTGATTCCGCCAGTCTTTTTTGGCGGTCATGATCTTGTCGATACGCTCGAAGGCCTTCAAGTCATCTGGATCAGCATCCAATGCCTGGTTGTAGAACTCGACCGCATCGTCGGTGCTGTGAAGTTCGTAGTTGGCGATATTTCCCGCCGCAACCAGGAAGCGTGCTTTGACCTTGCCTTGTTCCAGATCCGCAAGCTTGCTGAGGATCTCAATCGCCTTCTTCCACTGCTTGGTCTCGCTGAACAAGTCTAGGAGGTTGTGCAGAAGTTGACGCTCGCCCGGCTTGAGATCCAGTGCCTCAAGGTGGGCGGCAATCGCCTTCTGGGGGTTGTTCAGCTTGTCCTTGTAGATTCCAGCGATCTGTTCGTTGATCGCAAACTTCTCGTCGACCTCGTGACTCGCCCCCAGAAGCGCGCGCTTCTGTTTGATCACGGCCTCCCAATCGTTCGACTCGGAATACAGATCGATCAAGGCCGCTATCGTCGGGCGATGTCCTCCGTGGATTTCCAGCGCTTTTTCGAACATGTTCACGGCCTTCGTGCGCTCTCCCAACTTCAGTTTGATCCGGCCCAACCGGAAGAAGAGGTCGACGATGTCTTCGTCTTTCTGGGAATCCCGGTGGTGAACCAGAATGGTCTGGTAGATGCGAAACGCGTCGTCCCAGTGTTCCAGCTTGTAGAGAAGCGCGGCTCGATCCAACAGGGTCGGCAGATAGGTAGCGTCCAGATCGTATGACTGTTTGTAGTACTTGAGAGCCTTCTCGGAATCGCCGATCTGGTCCGCAGCCTTGGCCAACCGGTGGTAGAGCTGCGTCATCTCCCGGTTGGTCTTCTTGCCGGCCTTACGGGCCAGCGTTTCCATGAGGGGGACCAGCGGCGCCCATTCCTTGCGCTTGAAGTAAAGCTCGCTAAGTGGCTCGGCGGTCTCGACGTGCTCGGGATCCAACTCGATGACCCGGGCGTAAAGCTGAGTCGCCAAATTCTCGTCGTCCAGCTTCTCCTGATAGATCCTGGCCGCCTCGTTGAGGAGACGCGTCTTTTCGAGAGGGTTTTGTGTACTCGCCTCGGCGCGCACCATGAGCTGCGCGGCCTTCAACCAGTCACCCCGGCGCCTGTAGAGCGCCAACAGCGACAACATGGATGGCACGTGGGTCGGATCCTGGGCGAGTGCTTCCACCAAGAACTCTTCGGCCGTCTCCGGAGCTCGAAGTTGCTCGTCGTGGATCTTGCCCAAATGGTAGTTGAGATCGACCTTCTGCTTCGCGTCCGTCGACATTGCGACGAGACGTCGCATCACGTCCACGGCACGCTCCCACTGTTCGGTTTCCTCGTACAGGCGCGCGAGCCCGGACAACGCCCCGACGTGGTTGGGCTCGAAGTTCAGCGCGTCGTTGTACGCGTCGATGGCCCGTTCCAGATCGCGAAGCTCATTCTCAAGCACATGACCGGTCTTGGTGTGGAGGTCGATCCGTTCATTCTGATCGTTGGTGATCAGGATGTGCTTGCGGTAGGTGTCGACCAGGTTTTCCCACTTTTTGTCCTGAGCGTAGATACGTTCAAGATCGCGGTACGCCTTCTGATTGCGGTCGTCGACCAGAAGGATCTTTTCCAGAACATCGGCAGCACGGTCAGTCTTCGCAAATTGCTCCTCCCAGACCGCTGCCATTCGCTGATAGATTTCGACCCGATCTCCCTCCGGAGATGACACCTCCAGCTGGTGGTCCAGGTTCTCGAGATACGCCTCCATGTTTCCGGTCTTTTGGTACAGCGAGTCCAGCGCTTTCAACGCCGCCAAGTTCTGAGGATCGACCGAAAGGACCTCCTTATAGGCCTCGACGGCCCGATCATTGTCGCCCAGGCGATCTTCCCAGAGCTCACCAACCTGCAGGCGCAGCCGGACCGCCAAATCGGTGTCGTCGACCACCATCGCCTTCTTCGCTAGGACATCAACCAGGCGATCCCATGCCTGGGTCCGTCGGTAGAGGCGTTCAAGCGCGTTGATCGCGTCCAAACAACGCTCTTCGGTATCCAGCGCGCGCTGATACGCGTACGTCGCCTGTGCGGCATCACCGATCTGCGTCTCGTATGCTTCCGCCAGAGACAACAAAAGCTCAACCCTCCGCGGCGGTTCCTGCTCCAGATCCGCATGCTTCGCCAGAACCGCGACGAGCTCCGTCCACTTCTTCTGTTTTCGATAAAAATCCTGCAGGGCCGTCAGCGCGCCGATGTGGGCCGATTCGATCTGCAGTGCCTGCTGCGCCGAAGCGATGGCGTATTCCACGTGTCCCAGCGCAGAGTCGTACCAGCGAGCGATTTTGACCCAGAGGTCCGCCGCTTGTTTGGCATCAGTGATTCCTTGAACCACCTGCGTGTAGTCGGAGATGAGCTCATTCCATCGACCCGTCGTCGTAGCCAACCGCTCCAACTGCTTGGCGACATGATCGTTGGAATAGTCCTCGCGGAAAGCGGCCTGCAGGGTCACGAAGGCGCTCTCGCGATCGTCCAGTTGTTGCTCGTAGGTCTCCGCAACTTGAACCAGCAGATTGATCCTGGCGGCCGGCTCCGAAACAAACTCCGTACGGGCCAGCAGTAGGTCGATCAGTTTCACCCAACTCTTGCGCTGCCGGTAAAGCTGTTCCAACTCCGCCGAGGCAGCTTGATTGGACGCATCCAACTGCAGGATGCGCTCGTACACCTCGGCCGCCGAGCCGCCGTCTCCAATCTTGTCTGCCCACAATGCCGCCGCCTGCATAAGCACGTCGACCTGCTCCATGGGACTGGCCAGGGCCTGGGCCCGCCGTTCCAGGATGTCGACGGCGTCTTCCCATCGAGCCTCCTGCATGAACAGCTTCTCCAGTGCGGCCAGAGCCCTGAAGTCATGTGCGTCGATCTCCAGAACCTCGCGCCAAGCTTCAATCGCCTCATGGGTTCGCATGAGGGTTTCACCTTCAAGCTCTCCCAGCTGTGAATAGAGATCCTGCAGTTCCGTTTGCCCGACACCACTTTCACCGAGCTGTGCGACACCGATGAGGCGCCTCAAAGACTCAGACAGTTCCTCCCATGCACCCGCGCTGCGATAGTTGTCGACAATGGCGCGCAGGGCATCAACATCCTGCGAATCGATCTCCAGGACCTTCTGCCAGCTCTCAAGAGCGCTGCGTTCCTTGTTGAGCTTCTCTCCCCAGATCCGACCGAGACGCTTGTAGATGGGGATCTTCCGCTCGGGTTCCGGTAACGCGAATACCAGCTGTTCGAGGACCTCCGTCAGTTCCTTCCACTCGCCCGCCGCTTCGTGCAAATCGGCAAGTCCCGCCAAGGCAGTCGCGTCGTCACCGCGCAAATCCAGAACCCGCCCCCACAGTTCGACGGACTTGGCACGATCATTGAGCGCCTCGTCCGCTAGCTTGGCCATACGCGCGTAGCAGGCCGCGATATCTTCGTCGTCCTTGGCAACATCGATCAGTTTCTCGTAGATACCGTAAAGCTCGACCCAACGCTCGCTGCGGAAGTAAAGCCGTTCCAGCGCCTCCAGTGCCTCGACCGAGCGCGGCTCGTGCTCCAGTACCGCCAGGTAGCTAACAATCGCCCCTTCCACATCATCCAGCGCATCCGCGCTGACGCGACCGAGGCGCATCTGAAGGCCGACCACATCGCCGGTCTGATCCGTGATTGCGATCCTCTGCCCGAGAACCGCCGCCAAGTTCTCGTGCATGCCCTGGGCTACATAGATGCGATCCAATGACTCAAGCGCGACGGCATCGCGATCGTTCTCGGAAAGCACCTGTACCAGCACCTTCTCCGAGCGTTCGAGATCGCCGAGATCGTTTTCGAAAACCGCCGCCAAACGTAGCAAGACATCACGTCGTACAGTCGGCTCGGCGATCGCAGAAGCCGCATCGAAAAGGGTGTTGACGTACTCGTCCCATTGGTGCGTGGAACGCACAAGACGCAACAATTCTTCCAACGCGAGTTGGGAGGAGGGATCTTCCTTGACCGCCTGGGCCCACCAGGCAAAGGCGGCGATCTGGTCCACCAACTTCTGTTCACAGATCTCGGCCAAACGCCTGAGCAGCGCATGACGCTCCTCGACTGCGGTCAACCGCCCCAACTGAACTTCGTAAATTTGTGCCAGCTTTTCCCACTCTTGGTTCAGGCGGTACAGCGGCTCAAGGACGTCCGCAATCTCCCCCTGCAGCGTCCCTCCCATGAACATGCGCTCGAGAGACGCACGTGTTTCAATGTGATTGGGATCCGCGCCCAGAACATCGCGGTATGCCTCGATGGCCTTGGGCATGTCCATCAGCGCCAACTCGTAGATCTGCGCCAACCGGAAGGTTAGATCGACTCTCTCTTCATCCGATCGGGCCGTCCGAATCTCGCTTCTGACCACGTCGGCCAGTTCCTCCCAACGTTGACTGCGGCTATACAAGCGATCCAGGGCGCCGAGTGCGGCATGATTGTCCGGCTCGGCGCCGATAACCCGCTGATAGTCCGCGATCGACTCGTCGGCTTGGTTGGTTTCCTCCTCGTGAATGCGCGCCAGACGCAAAAGCAAGTCCACGGACCTCCGAGCGTCCTCGGTCTTCTCCAGTTCAGCGGCATACAGCCGGGCCAACTTCTGCCAGCCATTCGTTTCAGCCGCCAAACGCTCCAGATGTGCGAGCACGTCCTGACTTCCGGCATCCACGTGCAGGGCCCGCCCATAGGCTTCGAAGGCCGCGCTCTGGTGCGACAGTCTACGCTCCTCGATTTCGGCGATCCGCGTGAGTAGATCGACCTGTCGTACCGGATCCTCAACGTGCGTCGCCATCACTTCATAGACAGCCACGACCCGATCCCACTCGCCAGCCGACTCGTATATGGGCTCCAGCACCTGGGCCGCCAGAACGGGCTCCTGCGTTCCCGCCATCAACGCTTCCAGGGATCGCAGCGTTGGCTCGTGCCCCGGATCCATTGCCAGAACGCCGCGGTAAGCCTCCACGGCATGAGCGAGATCATTGAGATGCTCGCGCCACAACTCGCCGCTCCGGAAACGCAGACTCACTACCTCCTCCGGGCTGGGCGCCATCTCCACCTGGCGTTCCAGGATGGCGAGCAGGTCGTACCAACGCTCAGTCCGCTGATACAGGCGATCAAGGGCCTGAGCGGCGTCGTAGTCCTCGGGATCCAGATCGAGAATCGATGCGTATGTCTCGATCGCACGTTCTGGGTTCTGGAGCTCGCGGTCATGGACCTGACCAAGCACGTAAAGCATCTGCTTCTTTTCAGCGGGGCTTGAGGCCAAGTCGGCCTTTTTCGCGTAGATGTCCTTCAGATCAGTCCACAAAGAAAGCCGGATGTACAACCGTTCGAGGTTGTCGAGTGCGACGGGATCGGCATCGTCAACGCCCAGAACCAGACGGTACACCTCGATCGCCTTCTCAAGACTCTCCAGGACCTCTTCGTAGAGCTGAGCCGACTTGTAATAGAGCTCCTTTTTCTCGGCTGCCCCGCTAACGATTTCAGCCTTGCGAAGCAAGAGGCCGACCAATTGCGCGTAGTCGCCTGAACGCAGATAGATCTGTTCCAGTGCGTTGACGGCCGCAAGGTCCCGCGGGGACGCTTCCAAAGCCGCGACGTACGCGTCCGCGGCCTCGCGATCCTTGCGCAGGTCAACCTCCCACAGGCGCGCGATCTTGTGATGAAGAGCGTTTCTCAAGTCACCGTCCGAGATCCCTGGGACAAGGGCGACGTATCGCTGCACCAGATCGTCAAGCTTTCCAAGGGCGCGGGCCAACCGCTCCATCTGGGTTTGAATATCAGGTTGCAGCGGATCCTCCGCCAGCGCGCGCCCTAGAGCGTCGTACGCCCGTTCAGGATCATCAAGACCCAGTTCGTAAGCTTCTGATATCTGCGCCAACATCGCGATCTTCTGTTCAGGTGTCGGTGCGTGCCGAGCGATGACCTCTTGAACAGCGACCAAATTCGCATAGTCACCTCGACCGCGGAACACCGGTTCCAAGAGCTGCGCAACCTGAAGCTCGTAGTCAGGGTTCGGAAGAATGCGGTTGAGCGCGGCGATCGTCGCGGGATGCTCGGGTTCGATTTCTAGAACCCGCTGATAGGTGTCCACGGCAGCTCCTGGCTCGCCTAGTTTCTGCTCTCGCAGAAGCCCTAGGCGGCCCAACAACTCGACGGCTTGCGCTGGATCCGTGGCCAGTTGATGCTGGCGTTGCAGATTGTCCGCCAGTTCACGGAACTCTCCGTGTGCCGAGTACAAACGGTCAAGGGCTCGCAGTGCCTGCAGATTGTCCGGATTCTCGGAAAGAACCTCACTCCAGGCGGATATCGCTTCACCGGGGTTGACCAACATCTCTTCCCAGACAGTCGCGATTCGAACACGAATAGCGACGCGCTCACCGGGGTCAGTCACCAGATCGGCTTTGCGCCGCAGCGTTTCGATCAAATCGGGCCAGCGCTCCGTCCGCGTATAGAGTCGCTCGAGCGCCACCAGAGCCGCGGCATCCTGAGGCAGAATCTCCTGCGCGCGCCTGAAATACTCGACGGCCTTCTCGGATTTCTCCAGCTTCTCGTCGTACGCAACCGCCACGACCAGTAACAGCTCTCGCTCCAGAGCCGGGTCGAGTTTCTTCTTCAGTGCCGCCTCGTACAACTTTACCAAGGGCCCCCAGCGATCCAGTGCCCCTGCCAGGTCTTCAAGAGAGTCGCGCGCACTCTGTGATGTGGAATCCTCGGTGAACGCGCTGGCGTAGGCGTCCCAAGCACCTTCGGCGTCGCCGAGATTCTGATCCAGACCGCCAATCCGAAGAAGCAACTGGACGCGTCCCGCCTTGTCCTTCTCCCGGGCCAACTTGATGCGTTGAACTTCGACCAGGCGAGGCAGGTCAAAGGTCTGCTCGTAGATCGGCTCCAGAACCTGAACCGCGGCGACCTGCCACTCAGGATCCTTCAGATAGGCTTGGAGCGCATCACGTGCCCCCTCGTGCGTCGGCACCAGCGCGAGCGCGTCCCGATAGCACTCCACGGCCGCTTTGGCATCCTTTAGATGCTGCTCCTCGACCTGTCCGCGGCGATACTTCAGTTCAGCAATTCCCGCCGGATCAGCCGACAACTCGACCTCGCGGTCGATTGTCGCGACCAAGTCTTTCCATTTGCCGAGCCCCGTGAAGATGCGGTCAAGCGCGTGCAGGGCCGCAAGTTGGGTCGCGTCCTGCTGGACGATCGCCTGATAGATCTCGATCGCCTTGTCGGGCTGCTTGATCTCGTCCTCGTAAAGGCCCGCCAGCTTGAAGCGAATTTCGAGCTGATCCTCCTTGGATTTAGCCAGTTCCAGCTTCTTGTCATAAATCGCAAGCAGCTGCGGGAACCGACCCGTCGCGACAAACAGTCGCTCTAGGGCACTAACTGCCTCCTCGTGTTTGGGCGAAAGCTTCAGAATCTCTTGATTGCGATCGATGGCGATCTCTGGATTGGCCAGCTCCTTTTCATAGGCATGCGCCAATGTCACCAACACCGGCAACCGGATCGAGTCATCCCCTATCTGGGGAAGAGCGGCCTCGTAGACTTCGACCAACTTGGGCCAGCCTTTTGAGATCGCGGCCAAACGCGCCGAATCTTCGCGCGCCCAGTCACTGGCCGGATTTTCGGCGAACGCGGCCAACGCAATCTGCAATGCGCTGGCCTGATCGCCGGCATCGGTATCCAAGAGCTTGGTGAGGCGCTTCATGCGCGCTTGCCGGTCCTCGAACGACTGCGTGTGTTGCAGCTGAACCAACAAGACCTGCGCCAAAGCCCCAATGACGTTCGATTTCTCGTAGATCGGAATCAGCGCTTCCGCAGCAACCACGTTCTGAGCATCGAGAGAAAGGGCCTTCTCAAAAGCCTTCTGAGCGCGGTCGGCTTTCCCCAGCCGATCACGATAGATCTCGCCAATCTTGTTCCACAGCCCCAAGCGCGCTGTGTCTTCCTCGGTTTCCGATTGGCGCTCGAGCACGCGCACCAGTTCATCCCACTTTCCCTGCGCGGCGTAGAACTGCTCCAACGCGTTCCAGTCTCGCTGCTGAAGGTACAGTTTCTTCAGAGCATCCTGAGCCCGCCGGTTGTCGGGCTCGCTCGCAAGCAATGCCTGCCAGGCTCCTGTCGCCTTGTCGGGAGAATTCACCTTCTCGGTGTAGAGAATTCCAAGTTTCACGAGGAGCGCTGACTGTTTGGCCGTATCTCCGTCGTGCAATACAACCTGGCGCTGAAGAACATCGCCCAGTTCGTTCCAGGCTTTTTCCCTCTCGTAGAGCTTCTCAAGTTCGGCGAGTGCTTCGGCACTGGCCGGATCATCCTCCAGCACCTGCTTCCAGAGCTCGATTGAGACGACCGGTTTTTTCAGTTTGTCAGAGGCGAGCTTGGCGATCTCGATGCGACGCCCTCTGCGTTCGTCCACCTCGGCGATCTTCACGATCTCTCTTTGATGGACCGCGATGAGCTTGTCCCAGTCACGGCGCTTCTCGTACATCTGTTTGAGGAAGGCCAGGGCCTGGGCGTGCTCCGGGTCGAGCTCCAACACAGTTTCAAAAGCTTTGATGGCTTCCGCTTGATTCGAAAATTTCTCAAGGAAGAGATTCGCCACCCGCAAATGGAGTGCCACTTTCTGTGAGGGATCCTCTACAACGGCAGCCTTTTTTCGAAGCAGAGAAATCAGATCAGGCCAGCGCTTCATCTGTTCGTACTGCGCCGCCAACGCCTCCGCCGCTTCGGCGTTTCCCGGCTCGATGTTCAGAATTTGGTTGAAGGCGTTAACCACCATCACGTCCAGCTTCAGCCGATCGCGGTAGATCTCAACCATCTCCATCAGGATCGGGACCTTGTCCTCGGGATTGGCCCAACTGGCCTTGTCCACCGCATCCTTCATCACTTCTATGAATGCGTTCCAGCGCTCGGCCTTCTTGTAGACCCGCGCCAGTTCACGGCGCGGTGCCCATGCTGTGGGAGCGGCCGTGACAACCTTCTTCCAGGCGTCGATCCCCTTCTCGACTGACAGCTTCTCGGCCTCAAATGCCGCGGTCGCTTGAGTCACGAGTTCGGGCGGAAAGTCGTGGACTCCGTTCGACGCACTGGCCGAGGACTCGACTTCCTTGTCCCCCTTCTCTTTCTTTCGCTTCGATTCGTTCCCCTGCTTCGACTGCTGCTCCACTTTGGCGCTCCTCCACTTCGGATCCAGACCGAGCGCCACTCAGAACCCGAGGCAATCCAGCGGGGGCGGGTTACGTCCGCCCCGGTCGGCGCCACGGCTAAGCCGGCGACACGGAACACGAAAACGGGTCCGTTTTATAACACGGAAACGACCCAGGAAGACGCGAGGAAGGAAGAGGGAGGTCTCCTTCGGGCTTTACAGGAGAATGGAACTGCCCGAGCCAATGGGGACCCCGGCTGGTGGCTAGGGAGCCAGCCAACTACTGCGGATCGTGGCGCGAGGCCCGCGCAAGTCGGCCGGAGCACCTATGGTTGCTTGACAGGACGCATCCGCCTGTGTGGAGTAGCGCGCCCCGCTCAACGGATGACTCTTACGGCCCGGAGAGTGCGTACAACTTGTCGTTGGCAGCTTTGATGTAACCCGCGCCGCCTTCTTTTCCGCCTCCGGTTGCGACAAATTTCTTCAGGTATTCTTGGGCCTTTTCCTTGTGGTCTGCGGCATGATCCGCATCGTACCAGTCGGAGAAAGTCATCCCGGCATTGTAGACAGCATCGAAGAGTTCGGGATCCAACTCCATGGCGGCCTTCAACTCCTTGGCCGCCTGTTCGAACTGCTTAAGGTTCTTCAGGGCCACGCCGTAGCCATTATGACAAGCGGCGTCGTCATCCTTCGCGAGGACACACTGAGAAAAGACCTGGGCGGCCTCTTTGTCGAAATCATAGTCGAGGTACAGATAGCCCAATTCAATATAAGGTTTCGCGAAGCGTGTATTGGCTTCGATTGCCTTCCGAAATGCGTCGTCCGCAGGCTTTGGGCGATCGAGGTACTTGTAGACCGCACCCAGGCGCCACCACGCTTTGAATAACTTCGAATCGGCGCTGGTAGCGGCCAGAAAGGCTTTTTCGGCTTGATCGAGCTTCTTGGACTCAAGGTACGCTTCGCCAAGATCGTATTGGAAGTTGGCATTGGTGGGAGATCTTTGTGCAGCCGATTCGAATGCCTCTGCCGCCTGGTCCCACTTGCGCTGCTTCTGGAGGACCTTACCTAGGTTGTAATAGGCAAGGTCATAGGTGGGATCGGTCTGGATGGCCTGCTTCAGGTCCTTCTCGGCGGTGTCGTAGAGGTTGTTCCTGAAGGCCTCGGCTCCACGGTTGGCGAGTTCGATCGCCTTGATCCGCTGTTGACTACAAACGAATCCCTCGCAGGCGGGAAGGATGAGACCGAACAGGAGAACGACGACCTTGGGCGAAAGCAATCTGGACATCGACATGGCCTACTCTCCGCCGCCAGCCGGGGTGAGAACGAACGGATACGAGACGATGACAATTCCGCCGCCGAGTGGCTTCGGAAACTCCCAGCGGCGAACGGCTTGAACGGTGCAGTTTTCTACGCGGGCGTTCCCCATGGTCGAGTTCTGGAGAACCGACGCGATAACCTGACCCGAGGCCGCGATGGTGAATTGCACCATGATACGACCGCCCAATTCGGGCTTTTTCGTCAACTCCTGCTCGTAGCAGTACTTCACTTCGTTGATGTGGCGCCGAATGATGCGGCGGATGATTTCCTTGTCCAACGATCCACGCACGTTGGCCTGGCCAGGAATGACATCGGGAGCGCGGGCCCTGCGACCACCAAGGCCACCGGCACCACGACCGTAGCCAGAACCGTTGCCACCACCGCCTCCCTTTCCAATTGTCCCTAGGTTGCCCAGTCCGATCGTTCCCTCGCCCGTGCCCCCACCACCAGAACCGGTGCCAACCAACCCAAGACCGCCGACGCCGTATGCTTCGCCGATTTGGTTGCCGATGAGACCCCCGAGCACGTCGGAGGCATCATTGCCCAGGGCCGAATCACGGCCAAAGATCGAAGCGATGTGGGATCCCTCAGTCTGCTTCAGAACCCCCAAGATGCCGGCGTTCTTTGCCTGCTCCTCCGCCAACTTCTTGGCCAAGTGCGGGTCGGGATTGTCCTTCGGACCCTTTAGACCGTAGAGGCCCTCCTTGTTCTTGGAGGTCTTCTTCCCCATCTTTCCTTCCTCCCCCTTGTGCCGCTTCCCCTTCCCCCCCTGCTCTTCGTTCTTTTTGGATTTCAGCCACTCCGGGATTTCTTCCTCTTTCTCCTCCGGCGGCTTGATAAGGAACTTCACAAAGCGGTTGTCGGAGTTGAAGAGGTCAAGAGACAGAGATTTCGGATCCGGCGGAACCGAAAAAATCATCAACAGGAACAACAAAAGTGCAACAGCAGAACCGACCGTATAGACCTGCTCGTTCCATTTCCAGACCATGAACGGAACTTCCAGAACTCGAGGGCGATTGGTGGCAGTAACCAAGAAGGTAGTCTCGCCGCAGTCAAGCCGCGCATAACCAGAGGGCGGCAGAGAGAAACTCGACCCACGCTGCTGCACGAAATTGGCGAGGGGGTAGGACTGGCCATCGACAAGCACCTCTCCCCCCATGCGAGGGGTTACGTTGACGACGTAATCCATGCCTGTGGCCGCTACTAGAGGGTGTGCAGGGGAAGGCACAAACTCCGGATCGACCGGCGCGTCGGCATTCGCCTCAGAACCAATGATAAAGTTCGGATTGGTCTTGCCCCGGCGCTTGAGTCCCATGTAGGCGAGGACGACGCTCGCAAACAAACCTCCGAAGACGACGGCATCCATCCCAACGCTGCGGGTCTTCCAGGAAAACTGCTTGGAGTCTTTCCCAGTCGCCTGCCACGCTTCGTAGGCCTCCTTCTCGGAACCGACATCCATCGCCGTGGCGACAAACATGATCAGAGCGATTGCCGCGACGGCTATACCGGCGAAAAGCATACCGGTGCCCGCGCCGTGCGTGTTCTTGCCCTCGGGATTCGAAAGCACTCGGGCATTTGTCACAACGCCTCGGAAGATGGTCTGGACCTCGACCGCACGGGTTCCGTCGGCCATCTCGACTTCGGCCGAAGCGGCGTGGGCACCGCCAAACCCAGCGGGGCCAGAATGCGCCGGGGCCGGGTAGCCTTGTTGTGCCGGCGGCTGGGCGTAGGCGACCGGCGGCGGAGCAAAGCTCGGGGCGGGAGCCTGGGCGCGGCCGGACCGAGCCTGGGGGTACGCAGCCGCTGGAACTGGGGTAGTCTCGGCGGAAGGGGAAAGGAACGTCACGACGACGCGCGCGTCTCCAAACATTATCTCATCACCTGACTGAACCCGGGTCTTGGTGATTCGCTCGCCGTTGACTGTCGTACCGCGGGTAGATCCGAGGTCGATCAGGGAGACGCCGTCCGGACCCGCAATCTCGATGACGGCATGCATGCGAGACACCGTCTCGTCGTCGATACGAAGGTGCGAGGACGCGAGCTTTCCCACCTTGATGACGTCCTGATTTAGGACCTCCTCGCGAACCAATTCGTCCCCTCTGAAGATCTGAAACTTGAGGGGAAGTCTTGCGTCGGCCATATCGCGTCTCCTGGTTCAGGTCCGTGGTTCGAGGTCGGGATCCGGTAGCTTTCGAAAATGGGAAAGCTGGCTATCGGAGGTTGCCTAGGTCATGTCGTCTAGATGTCTTCAAGCGACTTCAACATTTCGGGAATGAAGTCCTTGCGAATTTCGATAAGGCTCGAGTGCTCCGTCTTCTTGAGGGCATTGACGAGTTCTCCGTCTGGTCGCTGCAGGTCGCCCTCGACCATGTCGTCTTCAAAGTCGTATACAGTCTTCGCCTTGTAGGTGGTGTTTTCGTCGCCACCCGGGGCGGCGGCGCCAGCAGCCGGTGCAGCAGCAGCCGGTGCCTTCTCGTCAGCTGCCCTGACCGGACCGGCCAGGACAAGGGTCAGTCCAACGACAAGGGCGAATCTTGCGATTACTCTCATGAGGTTCTCCTGGCTGTTGGTGGCTAGGCTTGCGGAAGCCATGTCCCGGCGAGATAGACAACTTCGAGCGCCTTGGGTTCCCGGTTTGTGATGGGTTTCCCCACGACGGGGAGGAATACCCACCTCCCGGCGAACACTCGCTATTTCTTCTTCTTCTTCTTGCCCTTACCAGGGTCAACGGTTCCGTCGGCTGACTGGGCCTCCGTTTTGCCCTCTACCCCAGATGCTGGAGGCGCCGCCGCACCGGCGGCTCCCGGAGGAGTGCCACTGCCGCCCGCAGACGGAGGCTGAGTTCCGGCCGGCACAGTCGCCGATCCCTTTGCACCGGGTGCCTGGGCAGCCTCCTTCGCACCAGCAGCACCCTTTGCAGGCGGGGCAGCGGCGGCGTCATTCGCGCCAGCAGCACCCGCGCCGGCGGAATCGGTCTTGGCTTTGGCCTCGGCCGCCTCCATCTTCTTCATTTCCTCTTCCATCTTCTTCTGCTGCTCTTCGGCCTTTCGCTGCATCTCCTCGGACTCGGCCTGCATCTTGGCCGCCTCCGCCAAGGCTACGTAGATTTCGTCGATATCCTTGATTCTCTTCTCGGCGTCCTTTCGGAAGAGCTCGGGGGTATTGCCACCGGCCTTCGACAAAAATTGCCGGTAGTACTCTTGCGCCTTCTGAAGAACGGGCTTGTCTCCACCTTTGTAGTCTTGATAGAGCAGACCCAGATTGAAGTAGCTCGCCGGGTTTGATGAATCGAGTTTTTGCGCCGCGTGGTACTGCGCCTCGGCGTCATCGATCTTCTTGTTCCCGCGGAGAGCTACACCGAGGCCGATGGCTGCCTCGTAGTTCTTGGGCTGCATGCCAATGACGGAACGAAAGTTCTCCTCGGCTGTCTTGTAGTCGCGGTTGTTGAGCGAAAGCGCCGCAAGATTCAAGCGGGCCTCCGCCAATTTCGGATTCATTTCGACGGCCTTCTTGAACTGGCCGATGGCGGGGCTGATCTTCTTGCGCTTGAGCTCGACGAGACCGAGGGTGTTGAAGACGAGGGCGAGGCTTTCCTTCATACCCTGGGTGTACCCTGTGCCCTCGCCGGCCACGTTTACCTCTTTGGCCAACTTGCCGTCATCTTCCTCTGCGCTGTCGGCCTTCTTGGCCTTCTTTCCCTTCTTTGCGCCCTTTTCGCCCCCACCTTTTTCTTCGGTCTTCTCCTCGTCGAACTTGCCGGTCGCAATTTCCTCGCCCTTCTTGATGGCCTGGTTGCCGACCAGCTTGGCCATCTCCAGCATGTTCATGTCGTAGTAGATGAAAGCCAGGGTCGCGAAGGCCTGAAGGTTGTTGCTGTCCAGCGCCAGGACCGTGCGAAGGTGCGTGACGGCTTGGCCGATATAGCCCTTTTTTTCGCCGTCCGAGGAAGCACGACGAGCCCGGTCGCGAAGCAACTGGGCGATGTTGTTCCTCGCCTCTATTGTGTGGAGAGGATCCACCTCGACCGCACGGCTGAACATCGATTCGGCACGTCCGGTATCCCCCTTGCGCCACGCCACGTACCCAAGATTCGTGATCGCGGGACCGTATTTGGGCATTTTTTCCCAGATACGAACGGCGTCATCCTCCTGGCCGCATTCCTGCAACACCGCCCCTTGATTGAATCGGGCCTCGACCAGATTGGGACTGGAATCCGCCACCTTGCCGAAGGAAGAAGACAAGCTGTCACACTGATCGCCGACCTTTCCACCCTTTCGGGCGGCCTGGTAGCGAGCCATGACCTTTTCGAACTCCGCGCGATCTTCCTCGGAAATGTCGCGTTTCTTGACCTTGACCAATTGTTCCGCACCAGCCGTCGAGATCTTGCTGCTGCTCGCACCTGAAAGACCGGATTCGGGCTTTCCTCCACCTTCCGACGCGGCCGTTTCCGCACCCGGCGTCTGGGTACCTCCGCAGCCAGCCAGCCACAGGCCGGAGACGGCGGTCAGGGCAAACCAACTTGTCTTCTGGATGATCATCGTCGGGTCTCCTTACTGCTTGCTACCGGCGGCAACTTCCGTGCTGAGCTCGGAGATCACCGGAGTCGAGGACATAGCCGTCGACACATATCCGGCTTCCGGCTTCACCTCGGAAGACAGCGGATAGTCGGACGGCTTCATCTGATTCAGTTCACGCTCGCACAGGCGGGACCACTCGTTGTACCAGGACTGTTCAGTCGCGGCGGTCAGACATTTCTCGAATCCATCGACGGCCTTCAGTTCGATCGGCTCCGCCTTGTCTTCAAGGGTGTCACAGTAGATCTGTTTCGGCTGATTGCCCCATTGATCGACCTCCTTGAGGTCCTTGGGAATCTCGGCCGTGTAGAGCTGCCCGGCAAAGTCCTGATAGATTTGGCCAACGCGGGCGGCCGACGCGATAGTCCACTGGGCCTGCTTCATCTTGAAGACGTCCAGATACATGGTTCGCGCCTTCTCGAGCTGCTTCGACTTGGTGTCCAGGTATCCAGTGAATTTCTTCACCGACTCCTCCATCTTCTTCTTGACCGCGTCTTGCTTCTTCTTGCCGTCGTATTGGCTCGGCTGCTGGAAGTCCAGACTGTCCGGAAATTTAATGCGCAAGAAGTCCTCGTACTGCCGCTCGGCGATGTGAAAGGCCGATCCAGCGACCGCAAAGGCCGCCCCAGCTGCTCGGGTCTCCACGTCTTTGCCGGTGATCTGATTGGCCGCGTCCCCCCCCTTCCACAGTTTCACGACATCAGCAAAATGTCCCTGAGCCTTCCCGGCTAAGGTCTTGTTGCGCTCAAACAAGTTGATCTTCGACTTGGTCGGGGGGCCGCACTGAGTCTTGATTTCCTTGATCCGCTTCTTTTTGCCGAGTTTCTTGTTCAGGTCGGCAAAAACCTTCTGCCGCCCCGTCGCCGACACGCGCTTGACCTCCAAACAGGCGCCATCTTCCGCCGCCTTCGCACACGATCCCTTCCAGGCCATTTCGCCCAGACGGAAGTGGGCCAGAATCTGGCGGTCCGGGCCGCCGTCCTTGCCCCACTTCTTGAGATAGCTCTCAAGGTGCCGTGCGAGGTCGTCGTATTTCTTATCCTTCTCGTAGACCTCGGACATCTGGAAATACACCCCGGCCGCGTCCTGCGGTTTGCGGGCACCGTAGAACTTCACGAACGAATCCATATCGGCGATGGCCTTGTCGGATTCGCCGAGACCGATTCGGAAACTGGTCGCATTTCCGAGCGCTTCGGTTGCTTTCCCTTCACCGGGAAACTTACTGGCAAATTCCTCGTAGTTCTCCGCCGCCTTCGAGTAGTAGGCCAACTGGTGGTAGCCAGCCGCGACGCGGAACAGCGCCTTTTGAGCCAGGCCATCCTTCGGGTGATCCTTGATCAGCTGCTGACGGGCCTTCAGGGCTTGCCCGACAAGATGTGCATTCTGGAAACACTGTCCGGCGTTCCACAGACGCTCGGCGTGTTTGGAGTGGTCCGGAAGTGAGTCAGCAGCGGCGAGGAGCGAACGTCCACATTCTTTGTAGTTCTTCTGTCTTTCGTACTCACGCCCTTCCAGGTCGTAGGTGTCGCTCTTCAGGGAGATCATCTGTTTGCCGAACTCGGGATCCTTCATCAGATTTGGCATTTCGAGGAACTTGTCCACCCACGCCACGACCTCCCTGGTCTTCCCCTGAGCGTTCAGAGAATCGAGGAGGAGGTTGGCCGAGTAGACGGCCAGTTCGTGGTTCGGGTGCTTCTCCACCACCTCCTGGAATAGTTTTCCGGCTTCCTCCCAGTGGTTGTACTCGTAGTAGATGCGCGCCTTACGGTAGCGGATAACTGGTAGTTCCGGTGCGTCGGGAACGTACTTGATGTAGGTATCGAAGGCCGCGATCATCTTCTGCTGGAATTCAGGGATCGTTCTCTTTTCCTTCTTCTTCTTCTCATCCATCTTGTCGTATTTAGCTCCGGCTTCCTTCGCCTCGGGCCCCAGCCCCTCGTCGTCCACCTGAAGCGCGTTCTTCCAGCCGAGAACAGCGGCGTAGGCTGAGTCCTTGGCGTACTTGCCCTTGGGGTTAAGCTCGACGACCTTGGTGTACTGCTCCGCGGCGTCCTTCCAGCGTTCGAGCGTCCACAGGAGCTCGCCGTAATAGAAGTTCATGTCGTAGGAGTCCTTGTCGTCCGGAAAGTGCTTCAGGAACTCCTTGTAGACGTACTGAACCAGTTGGTAGGTGTCGGCGTTCTTGGTCTTCTGGGCTTCCTTGTGCCAGATCAGGGCCAATTCCTTGGATGTGTCATGGAAGGCATTCTTGCACTCCTCGGTCTGGTCCTTCTTGAGGCCCTTCATCTGCACGACCTTGTCGAACACGGCGCCTAGTCGTTCAATCTCTTGCACCTGGTCGCGCTTGGTGCCGGCCGACAAGGTGTTGCGAACGACCTTGCCCTGCCATTCGCAGATTCGCGGACTGTCCATGTTGTTCGCGATGATCTTCTTGTAGACGCGGCTCGAATCGCCGAACTTGCCCTGCTCCCAGTAGAGTTCGGCCAGCGCCTCCATCATCTTCGGTGCATAATCCCCGCCGATCCGCTGAAAGAATTCCCAAGATTTCTCGGGACCACCGACGTGCGAGTAGGCCTTGACGATGTCCTTCTTGGCTTCCTTGACCAGAGCGTCCTTCTGGGCCTTGTTGATGCTGACTTTGCCCTCGGTGGCCATCCGCACGACACCGACGAAGGTCTCGAGTGCGGTCTTGAAGTCGCCCATGTTGACGTAGCACCACCCTTTTTTGTAGACGGCGTAAGGGTAGACGGTGGACTTCGGGAACTGCTCCACCTTCTCGTAGAACTTGAGCGCGTTCTCCATTTCGCCCTTGTCGAAGTAGTACTCGGCGAACGAGAGGTATGCGTCCGGAATGTACTTGGACGTGGGGAAGTCTTTGATGAGACGAAGGAAGAACTCGCGGGCTTGATCCTCTTTCTTTACCGAGGTGAGGAGGAATGCCAGCTTGAAAAGTACCTCGTCCATCCGTTCGTACTTCTTGTACTTGGTCGACTGGATGTAGGACTTAACTGCCTCGAGCAGCCACTTCTCTTCTGACTTCTTGAAGCCCTGCTGCTGCTGCTGCAGGGTCGCCTTTTGGCCCACGGGAGCGTCGAAGATCTTCTGGTCAAGGCCGTGGGCCTGACTGAAGAAGAAGCGCTGCTTCTCGGCGAACAACTCGCCTAAACGGAAAAAGAAGTCGGGCTTTTGCGGGTCGTCGTCTGGAGTGACGGTGATCAGTCGTTTCATTTTGCTGATCTGGGCGTCCGTGATCGTCTGAATCTTGCCTTGCCGCCCTTGTACGAACTGATCCACAGTAAGAACCGGTCCGCTTTCCTTCTTGGGTGGAGGGGGCGCTTCGGGTTTGGTCAGCTTTGTTTGCGTCGCCTGGACCTGCGTTTCCTGCTTCGTGAACTTGGCCTTCCCCGAATTCACTGGGGCGGCAGGTGCCGCGGCCAGGACGAGGTTGGGAGTCAAAAGCAGCCACGGTAAGGCCGCCATCGACAACGACCGATACAACCGAAAATTCGGAATCAGGGAACTGGTCATGGTCACTCCACCTGGTGCTCTCGTTGCCAAGATCAATTAACCGTCGAACAACCCGTCGGGAAAGCGCATCTAGGTCAAGCTATTTTGTCGGCGGCTCGGGCGCCGCGGCCCCTTCGACGGGAGCTGCTACGCCCTCGGCCCCTTCGCCGGTCGCTGGCGCGCCTTCCGGAGCAGTCTTGGCGCACTTGTTCAGGATCTTGACTCGGTAGTACCCGAGCTCGTCGCGCCAATACTCGCCGGTGAACGGCCACATATCGTGCTCATCGTCGGCACGGATGTCCTCGGGGCGCCGCTGCGGGCCCCCTTCTTTAAGAATTTGCTGCTCCTGCTGGACTTCCTCCTGCAGGTCGCCCTTGGCACCCTGCAGAATTTCGAATTCAATCTTGATGACGCGCTTGATGAGCTGCGCTAATTCATCGGTCAGGCGCTTGATTCGGCGACGGGAAAGATCTCCTCCCTCGTTCATGGCCAGCGACTTCTGCAAAGTCAGGTCCGCCAGAATCGTTTGGGCGATGTTCGTGTTTCTCCACGAGGTATCGGCCTTCTCGTGCTGGTTGATCTCGCGGGTCAACTCATCCACATACTGGAATCGCTTGACCAAGCTTTGGTCTGAGAGTACGGCGCGGGCCGCACGCTCCGTCGCCTCGGGCAAACCAGAAGTTCCCTTGCGAATCTTGACCGCCAAATCAAACAGCGCGCCGTTGTCCGTATTGGTCGCCACCAGCTTGCTGAGATCTTGGAACATTTGTGGGTAGACGCTGTTGAACTCGGCGATGGCCCCTTCCGCCCGGTCGTAGAGGCAATTGTAGAAGTAGATTGTCGCTTTGACCGTCAGGGCCTCGCCGATCGATTCGGGCTTGATGGAGTTCTCGAAGAATGGCGCCTGGAGCGTGTGAATGTTTCCCAGCGCTTTCGAGTACCCCTTCTGTTTCAGCATGAAGTTCGCCCACGATGCCTCGAACAAACTGTTGGCCCAATCGTAGGATTCCTGCGAGACGCGGTCGAAGTACTTCGTCGACAGCTCGAACTGACCCGTCGAATAGAACGTCCGTGCGAGCGAGAGGTTGGCTAGGTCCTCGAAAGGTTTGACCTTGGGGTCCGAGCTTTCGGCGGCGGCCCGAAGGACCTCTTTAAAGGACTCAACCGCCGGCTTCGCCTGGTACTCGCGAACGTGGGTCGCACCCTCGAATAACTTGGCCTGCACATACCACTCGCTGCTGGTGGGCACCGCGCTGTAGAGCTCCACCGCCTCCTTGAACTGACCCTTCTGGTAGTGGAACTTCCCGAGCAGGAAGTAGAGCTCGTCGCGAACCTTGTCCAGCGCGGGTTGGTCCAGATCGGCGCGGTTGTACTTTCCGATCTTCTCAAGAATGCCCGTCGAATCGGGCAACTGGCGTGACAAGGATGCCAACCATTTCAGGGTGGCGTTGTAGTAGGCGTGCGATGGTCCTTTTTGAACGATGCGATCGAAATACGATAACGACGCTGAATAGAACTTGATCCCGTAAAGGGCCTTGCCCATCCAGAACTCGGCCTTCTGCTTGTTCGCCTCGCTGTCGCCTGACTCTCCCTCTACGACCTTGTTCAATTCAATCGACGCCGAGTACTGGTCCTCGCCGTCATAGAGCTTCAACGCCCGTTCAAGAACCTTGGAGGGCTGATCGCCGGTTGGCGCGGCTTCCGGTTGGAAGTCACCCTTAGGGGCTGCTTTCTTCTTCTTGGCGTGGGCCAGCGGGGAGGCCAGCAGAAGGGAACAAGTGAGCGCAACCCCGAGACCGCGAAATCGGGTCATGGAAACCATATAGACCTCTTGATGGATTGTCCTCGGACGGATGAAGCGACGATTTGTCCAAACAGCGATGAAAGATAACGCGTCGGAAACGAGGTGTGCGGCATGTAAGTTTGCTGACGACTACAACGACGTACAGCGACGTTCGTCGGCGTGTAACGGCACACCCAAAACCGGGCCATGCTAGACGTGGGGATCACAGCTGTCAAGGGGAAGGGAGTGGGTTTCCGTTGGCATTTTCCTGAACAAATCCGCAAGCGAGCGGGTCTGGGTTTGGGATGCATCCGGATGTATTTGGAGGTTGACAGGGCATCTCCCACCAGTAACATGGCGGCCCCTGCGGCACCCGGCCCGCACCAGGAGCGAAGGAGCCCAAATGACGTTTTTGTCGTCCTTGTCCCGCTCGATTCAGAACCCCACACTCGCCCCTTTTATGGCGGCTGCGATGTTTCTGTTCAGCGCATGCGAGGAAAAGCACATCGGTCGTCTGTGTGACATTGGAAGCACCATGGCGTTGGATCCGAAAACGATCGCGGTCAATCCACAGGCGCTAGAATGTCCGTCCCGGCTTTGTATCCTGCCGGCTCAGGACAAGAGCACTACCATGGCAGGCACGGCCGCGTTCTGTACCGCTGAGTGCGGGGGAGATGACGATTGCGCGGACGCAGAGACCGGCCCCGAAGGCGATATGGTGGACAAGCGGTGTGAACAGGGGTTCGTCTGTCGTCGGATCGTTCCCAAGTTGGAAAATAACCCCCTTTCCTGCAGGCCCGTTTGTGTCTGCAAAGATTTTCTCCTGACAGGCGACATCGACATGCCTGGCCCGCCCCCAGTTTCCTGTCTCTGACGTGATTGGGCAGACGTCCGGGTCGGGGAACTGCCTAGCTGGTCGTCTCAAATGCCGCGGGGATATGGACGATGCGAGGTTCGCGCTGATCGTCGAAGAAGGTTACGGCTACGACGTCGAAGCGATACCCGGTAGCAGCTGTGGATTCGCAAGCGAGGTAGTAACGGGCCGCGCGAATGACGCGGGCCCGTTTTCGAGAGTCCACTGATTCCAGCGGATCCCCGGTCCGTTCGCCGGTTCGAGACCGAACCTCGCAGAAGACGCAGGTGCCGTCGGGATCGAGAGCAACCAGATCTAGTTCGCCCTCGGGTCTGCGCCAGTTGCGCGCGATAATGCGCATGCCTGCCCTCTCCAACAGATCGGCCGCCATCGCCTCGGCGCGACGTCCGAGGCCCGCACGCGCATCCGGCGCCGCAGATCCCAGGCCCTATCTCCAGCTACGAAGTGACGACGGGAACAACCGGGGCTGCATTGGCCGGGGGCACCTGAACAGGTGCAACCGTCCCCGATGAAGGCGATTCGGTCGCTTCTTCGCGTTTTTCGCTCTTGATACGGGCAGCCTTGCCCTGAAGCGCACGCAGGTAGTTCAGACGGGCACGCCGGACGTGGCCTCTTTGAACGACCTCTATCTTCTCGATTCGGGAGGTGTGCAAGGGGAAGATACGCTCGACACCCACGCCGTATGAGATCTTGCGGACCGTGAACGACGCCCGCGACCCGCCGCGATGTTGTCCAATTACCACGCCCTCGAAGATCTGAACCCGTTCCTTGTCGCCCTCTTTAATCAGCGTGTGAACGCGAACGCTATCGCCGGAACGAAAATCCGGAAGGTTTTGGCGCTGATAGGAACTGTCGATTTCTCTGAGAAGTGGATTTTGGCTCATGGGATGCTCCGAGGGGGGTCATTAGTAACGGGGGCGGGCGGGCGAGTCAAGCACGGTGAGGTTGTAGCTCAGGTTGTAGCTCGGTCGAGACCGACGGCGCACCGCGACAGGAGGAATCCCCGAACGGCGGTTCGACGTCATTGGGGGTCACCGGCGTCCTCGAGCAGCCAGCCCTGCTCCTCTTCGGTTGGAGGGAAGCGGGTGATGAGGTCCGGGCGTAGGGTGTAGGTGCGGCGAAGAGCCTCGCGCCGACGCCAGCGATCTATCGCGGCGTGGTCACCGGACAAAAGGATCTGCGGCACGGTGTGTCCGCGAAAATCGAGCGGGCGGGTCCACTGGGGATATTCGAGTCGCCCATGCGAAAACGATTCATCGGTGGCCGACAAGGCCGACCCGAGGACGCCGGGGACCAATCGAGCAACAGCCTCGACCACAACGGCAGCGGCGAGTTCTCCTCCCGCCAGCACGTAATCCCCAATGCTCAGTTCCTCGTCGCATAACCCACCCACGCGTTCGTCGAAACCCTCGTAGCGACCACAAACCAGCACAATTCTGGGAATCGTCGCCAATCGGTGGACGTTGGCCTGATCGAGAAGCTTCCCGCGCGGCGAAAGCAACACCTTATGCGCGGGTCCCCGACGAAGTGCGACGTCGTCGAGCGCCGCGGCCAAGGGCGGGACGGAGAGGATCATTCCAGGGCCACCACCGCAGGGAGTGTCGTCGACGGACTTGTGACGGCCGAGCGCATAATCACGCGGATTGGTCTTCTCGACGACAATGATTCCAGCGGCGATGGCGCGGCCTAGCAAGCTGGTACGAAGGAACCCGTCGAAGAGATCCGGAAACAGCGTCACCAATTCGAAGGTGATCTGTGGAAGTCGCTCATTCATGGCCTTGCCATTCAACAACAACCCGGCGCCCAGACACATCGACGTCGCGCACGAACGCGGGTACGACCGGAATCAGCAGGTCATCGTCCGCGTCGGCCCCGTCTTCTTCGCGCGAACGGGAGACTGACATGACGTCCTGGGCTCCGTTCCAGAAGACACTGACCACGGCCCCCAAGACGCTACCCGTCTCGGTAAGAACCTCGCAGCCCAGTAGGTCCTCGACGAAGAACTCCCCGGGAGCAAGCGGGGGAAGTGATTTCTTCTGGACCCGCACAGGAAGATGGGTCAACGCGGAGGCGGCGTCCCGAGAATCGACACCCTCAAGCCGCAGCAGCCAGCCGTCGACGCCCCGACGCGCGCTCCTCACTTTTCGCTCTTCCCGCGCGGTTCCCCGTTCGAGGATTAAGACCGGAACGCCGGCCAAATCGGTACCGCGCCCATTGTGCGAGCGAAGGATCATCTCGCCATCCAGCCCGTGGGGACGACCAATCACGCCCAGCAACAATGAATCAGATTCGTAACTTGGCCGGGCCATTACCGCAACCCGCATCGGCGCCTGATGGCGCGCGAATCCCCAAACGCTATTCGAGAATCTCCAGGACGACGCGGCGGCGCATCTTTGAAGAAGCAGCTGACAGAACCGTGCGCAAGGCCTTGGCGGTTCTTCCCTGCTTCCCGATCACCTTGCCCAGATCCTGCTCGGCCACCTTCAATTCGAAGACCAGCGCGTCAGGCTCGTCCACTTCCTCGACCGATACCTCCTCGGGATTATCGACCAAGCCTCGAGCCAGATACTCGACCAGCGCGCGGAGAGAGGATTGTTGCGCCAAGTGGGAATACCCGGTGGACGAACGGTCTTACTTCGTGGGCGCGGGAGCGGCGGCGCGTTTCAGTTCGCTCATCAGTTCACCAACCGTTTGGCTGGGAACCGCACCCACCGATATCCAGTGCTGCAATCTCTCGGAATTGACCCGAAATTCGGGAGGGTCGCGCAACGGATCGTAGACCCCCAGTTGCTCGATGAATCGCCCATCGCGGGGGCTGCGCCTGTCGGCGGCCACGACACGATAGAACGGAACCTTCTTTGCACCGGCGCGGGTAAGTCGAATGGTCACTGACATGATGATCCTTGCGGCATTCCGAATGAAAACGGAGGACGGACCCTAGCCAGCCGATAGGCTTGTGTCAAGGCGTCCAGCTCGACTGGTTTTTTGCCGGCTCGGTCTGTATGGCCCTTTGTTGGCCGTCATTGACATCGACGACATCGACAGGAAACAACGCGCTGGGCGCCAGCTTGGCCCTATCGGCGCGTCGGCCTGGCGCGCGCCACCAGTGCCAGGGCCTTTTAGGCACATTCCGAGCGGTGTGAAAATGGGGAATTGGCGGGCCCGGGTTTCGGTTGCCATAGTCGAGCGTGATGGGTTCAGACCGCCGGCGACGAAACGTGGGTCCCGCATGCATCGCGGCGGTAGCGGCGATGACGTTGGGGATCTTTCCGGCCATGGGTACGTCTTCACCCGGACCTATACCGACCGAACGACGATTGACGCTCTTCTATACTGCGGAGGTCCATGGAGCAGTGGAGCCCTGTGGCTGTACGAGTGATCCCCTAGGAGACGTGTCACGCCTGGCCGCCTTGATCACGGATGCACGCAAAGGCGGTGGGGGGGTCGCGCTAGTCGACGCGGGTGGATTGCTGTACCCGGAGGGCAGCATTTCCCGAAGGGAACGGGCTTCAGCTGACCTTCGCGCGGAATTTCTGGCCGCGCAGTTTCAACGAATAGGCTTGTTGGGGGCGGCGCTGGGTGAGACGGATGTCGCCGCGGGCCCGGGGCACATTCGGCCACCTCGATTGGTCTCGAACCTAACCGGCGCACCGGCGATGATTGCGCCGGCCCGCGTGGAAAAGGTTGGTGGCATCGCGCTCGGGCTGCTGGGCGTGTCCGAGGCGACCGTCGCGGCCGCCATCAACGCGACGGCTCTGGACATGACCGAAGCGACCCGGCGGGACGTAGCGAGTCTACGGGCCGCGGGTGCCGAGTTCGTCGTGCTGCTGGCGGCAGTGGACAAACCCATCGCGCGAAAACTGGCGCGTGACGTAGGCGCTGACGTGGTTGTGCTCGGCAAACGCGTCGGCGCCGGCATGGCGCGCATGGAAAAGATTGGGACCACGTTTTTGGTGGCGCCAGCCGACGAAATGCAACGGGTCGGACGCTTGGAGCTTGTCTTACGCGCGGCACCACGTGCTGGTGGCACGCTGGATTTGAAGGACGGCGGTGGCCCCGAAGCCGCCGGGCTGAGGCGTGACGAGATCAACCGGGCACTTGAGCGCCTGCGGGTGGGCCTGAAGAAATGGACCAGTCCGCCACGCGCGGCTGGAACCCAAGCGACAAAAGACGACGCAACCGATGGTGCGTTCGTCGCCTCGAAGAAACGTGAAGTGGACGAACTGGAGGCCGAACTGAGGCGCCTTCAGGCACCCTGGACTCCGCCCGCCACGGGAAACTACGCGACGAACGCGCTTGTACCCCTGCGCCGAAGCCTGCGGCAGGATCGCATGGTGGTCGCCGCGATGAAGAAGTTGGATCAACGCATCGCCGCGGTAAATCTGAAACAGGCCACGCCTCCCGCACCACCGGAGGCGGGACGGCCTTTCTACGTCGGGACCAGCAAATGCGCTGGCTGCCACGATTCTTCGGTCGCGTTCTGGAAGAAGACTGGTCATGCGCACGCCTGGAAGACCCTGGTCGTTGGGGGCAAACAGGCTGACTACAAGTGTATCGGTTGCCACGTCACCGGATTCGGGCAGGTCGGCGGCGGGACGTTGGGCTTCACTAAGAAGCTGGAATCGGTTCAGTGCGAGACCTGTCATGGACCCGGATCGGTTCACGTTGCCGCGGAAGGCAATGAAGAACCGCTGGCCATCAAACGTGATACCCCCGAAACCGTCTGCCTCGAATGCCACACCGAACAGCATTCGGACACGTTCCGGTTCGAGGCGTACCTGCGCGACATCGTGGGGCCCGGCCATGGCAACAAACGCAGGGAGAACCTGGGACCAGGCCCCACGGGACACGAGTTGCGCTCAGCAGCGCTGTTGAAGGCCAAGCTGATGGGAGCCGCGCAGCCTAAGACGATGTGACCGTACCGGCGAGCAACTGGTCGACAAGATCGGGTTCGATGTTGCCACCTGAAATCAGGACCACCACGCGCTTGCCGCGAACGGCGTCGGGATCTTCAAGCAGCGCGGCGAGCGCGGGGGCGGCGGACGCCTCACACAGGATTCCGAGGCTGCGGTACGCGTACACCATCGCACGTCGAATCGCGATCTCGCTGACCAGCATCACCTCCGGAAAGTAATCGCGCGCCATCGCGAAGGTACGCTCACTGACGGCTCCCTCAAGGCCTTCGGCCAAAGTCAGACCCCCCTGATACGTCGTATAGGCCCGACCCTCGTCGAGGGAGCGCCGCATGGCGCAGTTGACCTCGGGAGAGACCCCTAGGATTTGAATACCCCGGGGAACGACTTCGACTCCCATTCCACCGGCCAGGCCGCCGCCCCCCACGGGTACCACCATCAGTTCAACATCGGGAAGCTGCGCCAGCATTTCGCGAGCCAGTACCCCTCCATTGCCCGCGATGACGTAGTCGTCGTCGAATGCCGATACGAAAACCAAGCCCGGATCGTCGGCGGCGCGCCTGCGGGCCTCCGCCTCCGCCTGGTCATAGGTGGCGCCGGCCACCTCGACGACGGCACCCAAGGCGGCGATTCCGACCCGCTTCTGTTGGGGGGCCTGCTCGGATACCAAGATCGTGGCGTCAATCTGAAAGGATTGGGCCGCAAGCGCCACACCTAGCCCGTGATTGCCGGCGGACGCGGCGATCACCCGGGGCCGACCCGGCCCAGGCGCGTCCCGCGCCACGGCGGCCAGTCTCGCGGCCGCGCCGCGCAGCTTGAACGATCCCGTCCTTTGAAGGGATTCCAGTTTCAGCCACACGTCTGCACCGGTGCGCCGTCCCAGGGCGGGTGCCGGCACCAGCGGCGTGACGCGCGTCAGTCGGCGAACCCGGTCGGCGATCTCGCCACCGGTCACCTCGCGCCAGACATCCGCGTCGAAGAGCCTTTCCAAGTGGGCAACCGTATCAGAAGTCCTCGGGAGATCATCCGAAGCGTGTCGGTTTGGCCGACGCCTTTTCCAGGCTGTCTCATGGACGGTCTCGGGAAGGGCGGTCGCGTGACGGAGACGCGGCGGCGCGCTAAACGATACCAATGGCGTTCGTTTCCCTCGATCGGATGGTGCAAGGCGGTGCCGTCGCGGAAACCAGTCGAGCGCGCGTCGCGTGGTTGTCCGACGAGATCCGGCGTCTGAAGAAGGAGAAGAACGCATTCATCCCCGCACACAACTACCAGGTGCCCGAAGTGCAAGCGATCGCCGACACCGTGGGCGATTCATTCGAGCTGGCGGTCAAGTCGCGAGAGATAGAGGCGCGTTTGGTGATTTTCTGTGGCGTCCGCTTCATGGCCGAGGGTTGCGCGACGCTGGCCCCCGAGCGCCCGGTGTACCTGCCCAATCTGCAAGCGCTCTGCTCGTTGGCGGAGGTCGACGCCGACGAGTTGGTCGAACGGCAGGAGTTTCTTCGTTCGCTCGGGCGAACCTTTTCGACGATGACCTACGTCAACACGTACGCCGACGTGAAGGCATTGTCGGACGCCTGCTGCACAAGCTCGAACGCGGCCCGGATCGCCGCCGGGCTGGGGAGCCCCGACATCCTGTTCGTACCGGACCAGAATCTGGCCTATCAGGTTGCGATCAAGACCGGGCGCATGTACCTACCCCCACCGGAAGCGAATCGCTTTTCGCCGAAGGAGTACCTGGAACGAATCCAGCCCCTGATTCGAGAGGGAGAGCGCCAGGGACTGGTCGGGAACGTTTTTGCCTGGGAGGGTGCCTGCCACGTCCACCACCAAATGACGTTGGAGGACATCGTTCGTATCCGTGCCCAGGATCCCGACGCTGTCGTGATCGTCCACGGTGAGGTCAGACCCGAGTTGCAGCGGGCCGCGGATGAGGTTTTGTCCACGTCCCAGATGGTCAAATATGTCGAGTCGCACCCTGAAAAACAGCGTCTCGCGATCCTGACCGAGTGTGGCCTAGTCGTCCGGATGGAACTGGAGCATCCCGAAAAGCAGTTCTACAAGCCGTGCCGGTTGTGCCAGTACATGAAGGCGATCGATCTCGAGAACGTCTACGAGACCCTGCGTGACGAGCCGCCCGAGCGGAGAATCACGGTACCCGAGGACGTTCGCGTCGGCGCGGCACGGGCCATGGAAAAGATGATCGAGCTGGCCCGATAGTCGAGCTCACCCAGTGAGCGGCGACGCCCGGATCAGCCCACAATCGTCGCCGCGAGATCGTATTCGGCGGAATGGGTGACGCGCGCGCGAACGATTGAGCCGGTGGGCGGCGCCGGCGCATCGGCCGCGTCGGCCGCGAAGCTCAAGTAGACTTGGCCATCGATTTCGGGGGCTTGACCCTCGTGGCGGCCCATCAGCAGATACTCGGACTCATCCGAAGGGCCCTCGACCAGCACCTCTAATTCGCGCCCCCGCAGGGCGTGCAGCTTTTTCTTGGAGACCTGGCGCTGGATGCGCAACAACTCACGGCGCCGCGCCTCGACCTCTTTCGGCGGCACACGTCCAGGCAACAACGCCGCGACGGTCCCTTCTTCCTGCGAATAGTTGAAGACGCCAACCCGATCGAGGGCGGATTCCCGAACAAAATCACAGAGGCGACGAAACGCGGCGTCTGTCTCGCCGGGATGGCCGACGATGAACGTCGTTCGCAGGGTCACGCCCGGAATGCGCGCCCGGACCCGGTCCACCAGATCGCGCACGACCCGTTCGCCGTAACCCCGGCGCATTTTCTTCAGCACCTCGGTGTCGACGTGTTGAACGGGGACATCCAGATATTTCGCGACGCGCGGGTTCGTCGCGATCACGTCCAGCAGTTCGTCGGTACAGACGCTGGGATAGGCATAGTGCAGTCGCAACCACCTGATCCCATCGATCTGAGCGATGTCCCGCAGCAATGACGCCAGCGTCGGGTTTCCGGTGGCCCCAGGTTCCAGATCCGTGCCGTAGGTGGTGAGATCCTGCGCGACCAGGCACACCTCTTTCGTACCCGCGGCCGCCATGGCTTCGATTTCACGCCGGACCGATTCCGGCGCGCGGCTGCGCTGCGGTCCACGCAGTTTGGGAATGATGCAGAACGCGCAGGGACGGTCACAGCCCTCGGCGATCTTCACATAGGCGGTTTGACGCGCCATCGACGGTAGGCGGGGCGCCAGGTCGTCGTAAAGGAATCGCGGGGTCTCCAGCACCCTGACGCGCTCGGTCCGCCCCGCAATGGCGTCGGTGATCAGACCCACCTCGTCGGTACCCAGAAAGTGATCGACCTCGGGCATGTCCGTCGACAGTTCCTGGGGATAGCGCTGGGACAAACAGCCCGTCACGACCAGCCGGCGGCAACTGCCCGCCTCCTTGTGACGAGCCATCTCCAATATGGCGTCGATCGATTCCTGCTTCGCCTCACCGATAAAACCGCAGGTGTTGACGACTATTACCTCGGCG
This sequence comes from Pseudomonadota bacterium, assembly GCA_031407985.1. Taxonomy (GTDB): domain Bacteria; phylum Myxococcota_A; class Polyangia; order Fen-1088; family Fen-1088; genus FEN-1088. Next base: position 63,819 of record JANOJB010000130.1, read on the forward strand.
TCCTCTGGTGATTCGACAATGTGATGGCCGGCACCCGTCGTGTGGCCGAGCATGACCTCGGTGTCGACGCGATTCTTCGGACATCCGAGAGAGACGAAATGAACGTTCATATGGGAAAGGGCGAGAAACGGACGGGTTGGGAAGCCGGCCAGTCTAGCGCATCGGGGGTCGCCGTCGAGGATCGCTTTAAGGACGCGTTGCGCCGCCCCGCGGCTCGACTGCCGGGAGGGAACCTCAAGGGAAGAACAAGACGTTCTTCTCGCCGTGTTGCCGCACAAGATTGGCGACGTAGCGCTGAACGAATTCCCGGCGCGCAACCACCGCGCGGATCTCCGCATCGGTCAAGATCTCGGTCCCATCGGGCTCACGAAGCAGACGCCGCAGCGTCGGAATGTCCACGCGGCCGAGCGCCTGGTGAATACCGCGCGAAAACCTCTGCGCCTTGAACAACACCTGCCGATTCTTCTCGAAACCTTCGGGATCCAGGAAGAACGACATCGTGTTGTCCATGAAGAACAAACGGCTGCCGTCGCCGGACACTTTCATATTCCCGCCCGAATAGCGGTCCGGGTTCGCGATCAAGAAATCGAACACGACCAGCGCCGCCACCTGCGCCGCGAATGAGCGGTGCTGGAAGGGAATCGGACGTCCCTGGCCCAGCCAGTCGGTCATCTGCCCGTGCCCGTCCGGCGTATCGAATGGGGAGTCTTTGATCACGGGAATCCAGTAGGACGCCTCGCCCGAGATCATGCCATTGGGGCCCACGATGGTTTCGGCGCGAATGCGGGGTACTGATCCCAACGAATCGGGGTGCAGCAAGGCAAAGACGTCGTCTCGCGGCACTGCGCGCATCGCCGCGGGCGGTACTGCGTTCAGTCCCAGCAACCGGTTGAGACGATAGGCGGCCACCTCCTTGCGCGGAATGGTCTGCGTGTTGGTCTGGGCGGGCTTCCATGCGGCGCGCGAACCATCGGCGAAATCCGCGCGAAAGGACAACGAGGATCCACCCCGGTTCAGTTTCAGCCGCGATATCGGTTGCGTGCGAAGGCGGTCGAGAAGCAGATCGTCCGACATCCCCAGAAACGTGCCGGACGACTCAATCGCAACCTCAGGCGCCGCCTCCGGCGAGAGATCGTCGCGCGCCTGCAACGATGTCCGCGGTCCACCAACCCTTGCAGGACCAAGCGCTGGAGCGGCCGACAGCGCGGCGCGTATCTCGGTCACGGCCCGCGCCCCGACCAGACCGCCTCCGCCAAGCAGAACCGACGCAACGGCGCCCTCCAACAGCAAACACCCCGCGAGGCGCATGGAAAAATTGTAGCGTGACCGCGCCCAGAACTGGCTGCGAAATCGCCCGGGGGAGGTTACCGTATGCACCGTCCGGGCATCCGGACGTCCCCACACGCGAGCTTCCAGGAGCGCCGATGACCACCCCACCCGCCTTCGTCTGTTCGATGTGCCGCAAGCCGATCGCCGTCGGTACAAAGGTGATCCGCTGTTCCGTCAGCACCTGCAACAACGGCCGGGTGAAGTTGGTGTTCTGCTCGGCAGGATGTTGGGACAGTCACCTACCGACCGCGCGCCACCGCAGCGCGTATTTCACCGAGGAATTCGCGCGGCGCGACTAGGGCTGCCCGCCTACCGAGCCCGGGCCGCCTGGATCGCTTCCACCAGTGTGTTCTTGCTGGTGATACCGATTAAAACCCGTGCAACCGTTCCGTCCTTGCCGACAATGACCAATGTCGGAAGGACCCGGATTCGATAGCGTTCATTCACGATTCCGTCATCGTAGACGACTGGGTACGGAGCTCCGTGCTCCGCCAGAAAGGCGGTGACCTCCCGTGGTGATGTTTGCGGACCGTCCGAGTCGACACCGACGAACGTGACACCCTGAGCCTCAAACTCTCGCGAAAGGGCGTGCATCATCGGCAACGACGCCAAACACGGCGGGCACCACGTCGCCCAGAAATCCAGCACCACGACTCGACCCCGCAACGACGAAAGCGACAACGTTCCCTCCTGTCCGTCCACGCGCGGGAGGGTGAAGTCGGGCGCAGGGGCACCACGCGTGACCGGACCCAGCGCGCCAGGATTGCGGAGGGTCCAAAGCGCGCTACCCGTCAGGGCCAGCAGCAGGACGCCGATTGCTGCCCACCCCGCCGCCCGGGATCTCAGCCGCTGCGTGGGCGTCGGCCCCTGCCCGCGTGGCGATGGTCGTCGCCGGGCCGTTCGAATCGCCAAAGCCACCAGGATCAACGTCCAGGCGCCCGCCACGCCGTACGAACCCTGGACTGCGCGAATCGATGGTTCGTGTCCAACGACGATCAGACCTGCGCGAAAGACCGCGCGAGCGACCAGGAACGGAATCGCTGCTCCGCAACCCAATTCCAGGTCAACACTGGGATCGCGTTTCGATCCCGCCAACACCACGATCGCCAGCGCCGCCCCCAGCGCAACCGGTATGGCTTGGGTTAGCTCGCCGACCAGGACCGAGACAACGCGCAGGCCACCACCCGCCTCGAATCCAACCACCGCGTCAGCCAGATCCATGAACCGCAACCCGACCGCCGCGCCCAGACACCAGATCACAAGAACATTGAACCCACCGCGTTCAGCAACAGCGATCTCGCCCAAGGCCCTGTCGGGGGCGGTGAGCAGATCGCCCAGCACCCGAGGAAAACGGCGCAGACTCGACACAAGATCGCCTTCAGCCACGACGGGGATCTACTGCGGCCCGCGACCCGCCGCCAGCTTCTTGGCCGCCGCGGACAACGCTCCCGGTATGTTCTTGGAGCGGGCAAGGCGTTTGATGTCCTCGGCGTTCAGCGTGGGCAACAACCGCAGGGCCAACACCAGGGGACATTTCACGTTGCCGACCAAGGCCAGCTTGACCGGGTATTGCTTCACCAGTTCCTTTCGGTTGGCGATGTACCGGATGACCTCCTCGCCGAGCGCGCGATTTCCCGCCGCCTGCGCCACCTCTCCGTCGGTGATTTGAGGCGATCGGATCGCCGCCATGGCCACCATACGGTTCGCGTCGCGCAACAAGTTCTGACGGCAGTAGGCGTTTCCCAGGGTGGCCAGGCGGATTTTCTCGTAGAGCTTCAGCCTCGTGAAATCGATCGTGGCCGAACGACGGCGCTTGGCCTGGCCGCTCGAAGTGCCCGGCCGGTCGGATCCCACGGATCCGGCTCCCGTGGACCCGCCGGACCCCATCGCCCCCGCCAGCTCGGCTCCGACTTCAGGTAGCGGCTCGACTTCGGGTTCAGGCTCACCCTCGCCTTCCCCGGGCGTGCGGTTCGCCGTCGCGTCGATCAGTTGAGCAAATCCCAGATCCACCGCCGCCGGATCCAGTGCCGTGGGTTCCGCGAGGATTGACCGTACCAGTTCCTCGAATCCGACAATACCTTCTGGCACAGCCCCTGCCTGATGGCAGGACACGATCGCACGGTTGGCGACGCTAAGGGGCGCTCGTGCATTTCTGTAGATCGCTTCGGCGATCGCCGGTGCCCGAGCCAGCCTGGCGGCGTCCACGGACAAAGCCGCCAGCGCCGCTGGATCGGCATCGGAACGATTGGCCAACGCCACCAGAGTCTCATCCGGCACCCCAGGATCCGCGATCAGCGCGTGCCAGTCATCCATCGGGCCTCCCACTGCGCCGCTGCTCAGCGATTCCGATCGTGGAGCAATCGCAGTCCGTCCAACGTCAACATGTCATCGCACTCGTCGATCGTCGACGATTCGGCCGCGACCAACGACGCCAGCCCTCCGGTGGCGACGATGCGCGGCTGAAACTCGATCTCTCCCCGAATACGCGTTACCAGGGCGTCGACCATACCGGCATAACCGAACACCAGGCCCGCCTGGATGCTGGCGACCGTGTTCTTGCCAATGACCGTCCGGGGACGCGTGATCTCCACCCGCGGAAGTTTCGCGGTCCTGCTGTAGAGAGCATCCGCCGACATCATCAGCCCTGGCGCTATGACGCCCCCCGCGTATTCACCCCTGGGTGTGACGACGTCAAAGGTCGTTGCCGTACCGAAATCGACCACGATCGCGCCCTGGGGCCAACGCGCGTGCGCGGCGACCGCATTGACTATGCGGTCCGCCCCAACCTCGTGGGGGTTCTCGTACAGGATCGGGATGCCGGTTCGAATGCCCGGTCCCACGATCAACGGCTCCCGCCCCAAGTGGTCGCGGCAAAACTGCTCGATCGGCGACAGGGCGGGTGGCACCACGGACGAAACAATGACCGCCGTCACGTCGCGCAGGGCGTGGCCCGCCAGGGAAAACAATTGGCTCAGCAGCGCCGCATACTCATCACCGGTCCGTGAGGCGCGCGTCTCGAGGCGCCAGTGCGTCCGAAGACCAACCCGCGGCCCGCCGCCAGGGACGCCGGTATCGTACAACCCGATCACGAGATTGGTGTTCCCGATGTCAATCGCCAGCAACATGGTGTGGACCTCACAGGGTATCATCGGGACCAATGGTTTCGCAGCGATACCGCTGGCGCCGCACCTTGCTGGGCACGTTAGCCCTGCTGGCCAGCATTGCCGTGCTGTTGTTCGGGGCCGTCTGGCTGTTGGATTTTTTCTATCTGCACACCCGACACCCATCCGACGTGGGACCGCTGACGCGCCTCTTCACCTTTGATCCCGATACCCTTCAAAACGCGCTGGGCAACCTGGCGCAGATCATCGCGGCGGTGCTGGGTATCGCCATCACGGTGGTTTCGATCGTGGTGCAACTGGCGGCTACCCGGTACACCCCTCGCGTCGCCGACATGTTCTTCCGCGATCGGACCAACCTGGCGGTCATGGGATTTTTCGTGGTCGCTTGCATCGACGCCGTCTGGGTCAGTCTGTCGGTCAGCCGCGACTACGTCCCGGTGGCGACAGTGGTGGCCACCGTCGCCATCGTGACCGCCAGTTTGCTGGCGTTGATCCCCTACTTCGCGTACGTGTTCGACTTCCTGGATCCAGAAAAGGTCATCGCCCGCATCGGGCAGCAGACGTTGCAAAACGCTCTGGGCCGGCACGCCGAGGCTGATTTGGAGACCCGCCAGGGGCAGACGGTCACCAGCATGGAGCAACTGGCGGATATCGCGGTCAACGCACTGACACAAAAGGACAAGGTGATTGCGTCCGACGCCATCTCGGCTTTGCGCCGGGTCATCGTCGAGTACCTACCCCGAAAATCTAGTCTTTCGGCCGCTTGGTTCGAGATTGGCCCGGAGCTCCGGGACAACCCCGACCTGGTGGCACTGGCCCCCGACTCGGTAAGAGATCTGGCGAACGCACGGATCTGGTTGGAATGGAAAGGCCTACGCCAATTGCGTGGTGTGTTCGATGAGGCCCTGAAGTCGATGCCACAGATGGCGCACGTGGTTGCGATCGAGACCCGCTATATCGGCGAGGCAGCACTTGTCTCTTTAGATCAAGCGGTTCTGTCGCTGACCGTGAAGTTCATGAACACATACCTTCGGGCCGCGCTGAACGCACGCGACGTCGGCACCGCCTATAATGTGCTGAACCAGTACCGCCAACTGGCGGAGGTCCTGCTTCGCGCCCGCGACCCACAAGCGGTCGCGCAACTGGCCCAGATCGCGGCCCACTTCAAGTACTACGCGCAGCTGGCCCACGGAATGGGGCTGGGCTTCGTAACCGAGACGGCAGCCTACGACCTGGGCGCCCTGTGCGAACTGGCGAGCCAGATCGATTCATCTGCCCAGGATCGCCTACTGGCTACGTTTCTGGAGATCGACAAAGAAGCCGAGAACACGGCCGAGGAAAAGGCACTGCGTGGGGTCCGCAAGGCGCAGGCCAAGCTGGCGGCGTACTATCTTCTCGCGGGGGCCGTATCTCGTGCCCGGCAGATTCATGACGACATGGCCCAAGAAACCCCCGACCGCCTTCGCTCAATTCGGGACGAAATGCTGTCCATCACATCCAAGGATTTCTGGGAAATCATCGATCGTGGAACAAACTTCGACTACGTCGACGACGATCGAAAGACCAAGCTTCGTGAGTTTTTTGACTGGTTCCCTGAACTCAATGGCGTCGGTGTGGCACGAGCCGTCGCCTCATCGGCGCGTGGCCCCCTGCCCGCGGAAGGTTCATGAAATGAGACAATCCTATGATTCGAGACAGATCCCGTCGCTGGCCCCACGAAGGGGTATGGCCGCCGTCGTAGCCGCCGTGGGCGCGACCTTGGTGGTCGCTGGTTGCGGTGGCGGTCTGAAGTATACGGTCGACGACGCGGTGCTGGATCCTGTGTCAGCCGCGGAACGCCAAGGCGTTTTCGAGGCACGAAAGGAAGCCGAGATCGCGGAGGGCGAACGACGAACCGCCAACAACCAGCTTGAGTCCCTGGCGCGGGACACCGATATCGCGAAGAAGGAAAAGGAACAGGCCCAGCTGGAAATCGAGAAAACCCTTTCCGAACAAGAGGGAGCCAAAGCCTCGCGAGACGAAAATCAGGCCAATGCGGCCGCGTACAACAAGGAGAAAGCAGATCTGGGTCTCAAGGTGGTGGAAGCCAAGATTGAGTGGCTTGTGCAGAAAAAGGACTGGCTCAAGCAGTCCCTGACCGCCGCCGAAGCCCACGTCGAGGCCGCCAAGGCCCGCGTCGAGTTCGAGAAAGCCAAGGTCGCCAAACAAAAAGGAATCAAACCCGCCGACGATTTCGACCCGTCCAACTACGAGGGGCAATGGAAGAGCAAGAACTCGGACTGGCAGTCAGAGAAGAAGGATGCCGAATCCGAGGAGAAGGACACGAAGAAGAAGGAAGAGCAGTGGAAGGAGCTGGCCGCGCAGCTCGGAAAGATCAAGGGAGGCTGAGGTCGCACCGGTGAGTCCAACGCTTCGCGTCTGTATCGATACTGGGGTCTTAGCCTCCGGCCTGCCGCGCTGTTCAGGGCAAGACGGCTCGACTACAGTTGAATTTTCGCGAGGATTCGCAGCTTGAGTGCCCCGATCAACCGTGACGCCGTTCGGGAAGCCGTCGCCGAGAAGGTGGCCGAAGAGGCCGGCCCACCGGCTGAGTACATCCCTCACCCGGACAATCCCAGAATTCTGGTCGTTGACGACGAGAAGGTCATCCGGGAGATTCTGTCGGACTTTCTGAAAGAGGAAGGTTACGCCGTCACCACCGTCGAGGATGGTGCCGCCGCGATCGAGGAGTTGCACCGATCCAGCTACAACCTGGTCATCTCTGACTTGAAGATGCCGAAGATGGGGGGTCTTGAGCTGGTCCAACAGATCACCGAGGAGAGTCTACCGGTCCTGACCGTCATCATGACCGGCTTCGGGACGGTGGAGACCGCGATCGAGGCGATGAAGCGCGGTGCCTACGATTACATCCTGAAGCCCTTCAAGGTGGAGGAGGTCGTGCACATCGTGCAGCGGGGCCTTGACCGACAGCGGCTCCAGCACGAGAACATCCGGCTGAAGGACGCGCTGTCGATTTACCGCATCAGCGAGGCCATCGCGACCTCGCTTTCCGTGGACACGGTACTGGATTTGGTCCTCGACGCGACGCTGGAAGCGGTGGACGCGGATGTCGTCAGCCTTCTGTTGGAGGATCCCCAGCGCGAGGGTCGTTTCACCGAGCGGATGCGCAAGGTATCGGAACGTCAGAACGCCGACATGCACGCCCCCATGCTGAAGTTGGACGAGGTCCTGCCTGTGTTTCGTGATGACCGCCCGCTGCTGGTGCACGGCAGCCGCGCGAATCAGTTTCTGGAACAGCCACCGGCGCCCCTGTCGAGGCAACTGGTCAGCTTTTGTTCGATCCCGCTGAAGCTCAAGGGTCGCATCATCGGGATGCTGAACGTGTATAGCTACACGCGCGGCGCGAAGTTCAGCGAGGGTCAGCGAAAGATGCTGTATGTCCTTGGCAGCCGCGCCGCTGTTTCGATCGAAAATGCGCGGCTATACGAAAACCTTGTCGACGCGAACAAGGATCTGACGGCCGCCAACGTCTCGTTGGAAGAGAATTTCAAACAGAGCATCATCGGCTTCGCGCACGCGCTTGAGGAATCCGATCGCTACACACGTGGGCACTCCGAACGCGTGGCGCTGTATGCGCGTTTGATCGCAATCGGCCTGAGACTGAATGAGCCCGACATCGCCACCGTCGTCAAGGTGGGGTTGATGCACGATGTCGGCAAAATCGGCATTCGCAACGACAAGCTCAACAAACCCGGCAAGCTGACGCCCGAGGAACTGGCGATGTTCCGATCGCACCCCGCGAAGGGCAAACGCATCCTGGAACCAATTCCGTTCATGCGGGATATCGTCCCCGGTTGTTACTGCCACCACGAGGCGTGGGATGGCTCGGGATATCCGCAGGGGCTAATGGCCGACAACATTCCGCTGATCGGCCGCATCGTGGCTGTGGCCGACGCCTACGACGCCATGACGTCCGACCGCGCGTACCGAAAAGCGCTGCCCCACGAGGTCGCCTGCGGCGAGCTGGAGCGCTGCTCAGGAGTTCAGTTCGATCCCGAGATCGTCCCGGTCTTTCTGTTCCAGATCGAGGAATTTCGGAAGGCCGAGGCAACCGCCGGACGATTCATCCCGCGCTGACGGACGTCCACCGCAACACCGCGTCGGCCCGTCGCCTGTGGCTCCGGCCAAGGACCACGAAGAAACCGGCCGCCAGAAACCGGAGAACAGACAGCGCGCGGTTCTTACCATTCGCCCCCCAATTAGGTGATAATGGCGCGCGATGGCACTCTCGTTTTCCCATAGGCGATCGTTGGCGGCGGTGACGATCTCTCTGTTCGTCCTTCCCGTGCTGGTCTCCACATCCGTCCTTGTCTTTTCCTGTGGACCGGCGCGCGCGGAAGACAAGACGGCGGCGCGCGATCACTGGGAACGGGGCACCAAGTTCTATGATCTTGGTAAGTACGACGACGCGATTCGAGAATTCGAAGCGGCCTACGAAGCGAAGGGCGATCCGGCATTCCTGTACAACTTGGCCCAGTCACACAGGTTGGCAGGACACGTCGGTGATTCGCTGAGGTTCTACAAGACCTACCTGCGCTATGTTCCAAAGGCTCCCAACCGGGCTGACATCGAGGAGCGCATCAAAGAGCTGGAAAAGATTGTCGCCGAACGGCCCTCGACAGATTCCGCGGGAACCACGACGCCGCCCCCGAGCGTGTCCGCGACCTCGGGTGGCCAGACGGTTCCATCGCCCGGCATTGCCCCCTCGACTCAGTTTCCGCCTCCCACGGGTTCTGGCGTTGTTCCAGGTCAGACCGGCACGGGTGCACAACCTCCCCCCGGCCAAGGTTCCGTACCCGGGGCGGGCGGGCCTTTTGATCATCAACAGCCGATGGGAGCCGTTCCAGGAACGCAATATCCCGTTGCCCCCCTGTCCGAACCAGCTCCGGTGCCGCAGGCATCGGGTCGCAAGACGGCAGGCATCACTATCGCCGCCATCGGAGGGGGCGTAGTCGTGGTCGGTGCTGTTTTCGGCCTGATCGCGCGGAGCCAGTCCAAGAAGGTCGAGAACGCCGACCGTTTCGACCCAGCGGCCGAGAGCTGGGGCAAAACTTCCGAGACATTGCAGTGGGTGGGCTACGGCGTTGGAGCCGCCGCCGCCATCACGGGCGTCATTCTCTACGCCACGGCACCGCGACCGCTTGAAGCGGTGGCGCCACCGCAAGTCGCCATCGCACCGCTCGTCGGATCCAACTCGGGGGGCGCCCTCTTGCGGGTGAGTTTCTGATGAGCCATTCGTGTCTTGTTCCCATGGGTATCGCGATGATGGCGTTCCTGACCGCCGCCGCCGGCTGCAAGTACGATCCCCAACCAGGGGAAGGGGCCTTGGGCTGCAGCATCGCGGGAGAGTGCCCGGAAGGTTATTCGTGCCGCGTCAACGGCTTCTGTTACTCCACGGGTAGTGGACCCATGGACGCCGGGGCGTCAGCCGACGCGGGGCTTGGGGGGGATGCGGTCCCGGCCGCGATCCTGAACCGATACATCGGCGAATGGACTCTCGGTGTCACCTCTATGGTGGAAACCAATTGCGACGACGGCTTCTCAAATACCTCATTGCTCAGTCCGGCAGGCAGTCCCTCGACCATGACCATCGCACCGGGCACGCCGGGAGTCTCGGACCTGGATTCCTTTTGGCTCTGCGCTCTCTCCCTCCGGATGGACGCCACCGGCGCCCACCTTTTCGACGCCAACCCCACCTGTTCCGACGATTCGGCCGATCCGGCCAACACCTGGACGGCGACGCGTTTCGACGTCGTTACGACCAACGGCCTGACGGGTATGCACAACGCCTTTTACAACCGGGTCGACCAGTACGCCGCAGGCAAAGTGGTGCAATGCACCCAGACTGTCCGGGCTCCCCTGATCAAGAACTAGTGCCCAGGGCACCTTTGCTCCGTATCGCCCGCCGAGCGATCGTGGTTTTCGCAGCAATTGTGCGGCCGGTTTCCGACGGAGATTTGGTATAACCCCGCCCGATGAGCGCTGACGGCGCACCCCCTTTCGCAGGTATTCGAATCCCGATCGCCATCGAGGAGGAGATGAAGTCCGCCTTCATGGATTACGCGATGAGCGTAATCGTGTCGCGGGCGCTTCCCGACGTGCGTGATGGTCTCAAGCCGGTGCACCGGCGGATCCTGTACACGCAGCACCTGAACAACAACGTGTGGAACCGCGCGTACATCAAGTGTGCGCGCGTGGTCGGGGAGGTTCTGGGACGGTTTCACCCGCATGGGGATACGGCCGCTTACGACGCCTTGGTCCGCCTGGCCCAGGACTTCGCGATGCGCTACATGCTCATCGACGGGCAGGGAAATTTCGGCAGCGTCGACGGCGATCCCCCGGCCGCCTACCGATACACCGAGTGTCGGATGGAAAGAATCGGCGGCGAATTGCTAGCCGACATCGACAAAGAGACTGTCGACTTCAAGCCCAACTACGACGACAAGGAAGTCGAACCGACGGTGCTTCCGGCGCGATTCCCCAACCTGCTGGTGAATGGGGCCGCCGGGATCGCGGTCGGGATGGCGACCAACATTCCGCCTCACAACCTGGGCGAAATCATCGACGCCACCATCGCTTTGGTGCGAAAGCCCGAAATCACAGTCGACGAACTGTGGGAAATGGTCCCCGGTCCCGATTTTCCCACCGGCGGCATCATCTGCGGTCGCGGCGGTATTCGGCAGGCCTATGAAACCGGCCGTGGCAGCCTGCTGATGCGGGCACGGACGACCATCGAGGAACATCCGAAAACCGGGCGACGATCGATCGTCGCCACCGAAATCCCCTATCAGGTCAACAAAGCCAAGCTGATCGAAAAGATCGCCGAACTGGTCCGTGACAAACGCATCGACGGCATCTCCGACATGCGCGACGAATCCGACCGCGACGGCATGCGTATCGTCATTGAGTTGAAGAAAGACGCGGTGCCCGAGGTCGTCCAGAACAACCTGTGGAAGATGACCCCGCTGCAGGAATCGTTCGGCATCAACATGCTGGCCATCGTCGACGGCCGACCGCAGTTGTTGTCCCTGAAACAATCCCTGACGCATTTTCTGGCTCACAGGCGGGATGTCGTCACGCGCCGGACCATCTACGACCTGCGCATCGCCCGCGACCGGATGCACATTCTCGAGGGTCTAAAGATCGCCGTCGACAACATCGACGCCGTGATCGATCTGATCCGTTCATCGAAGGATGTCGAAACCGCGAAGACGGGCCTGATGGAAACCCTTGATCTGTCCGCCCGGCAAGCCCAGGCCATCCTGGACATGCGTCTAGCGAAGTTGACCGGTCTGGAGCGAGAGGCGCTGGTCACCGAAATGAAGGAACTGGCGGTGTTGATCGGGCGCCTGGACGAGATCCTGGGCAGCGAGACGATCCTGATGGCCGTGATCGTGACCGAATTGGAAGCGGTCAAGTCAGCCTACGCCGACGCGCGCCGCACCGAAATCTCCGACTACATCGCCGACATCGACATCGAGGACATGATCGCCCCCGAGGAGATGGTCGTCACGGTCACCCACGGGGGCTACGTCAAGCGAAACCCGAAGAATCAGTACCGGGCGCAAAGACGCGGCGGGCGGGGCATTACGGGCGCCGCTACTCACGAGGAGGACTTCGTCGCCCAACTTTTCGTCGCGTCCACGCACGACACGCTGTTGATGTTCACCAGCAAAGGCCGGGCGTATTCCAAGAAGGTTTGGGAGGTGCCGCAAGCGGGGCGAACGGCGAAGGGCAAGGCGTTCGTCAACTTGTTGCCGCTTCAGCAAGACGAGCGGGTCGTGGCCCTGCTTCCTGTTCGCGATTTTTCGGAAGGGGCGTTCGTAGTCATGGCGACGCGCCGGGGCGCGATCAAGAAGACGTCGCTGGCGGCGTTCGGCAACATTCGTGTTTCGGGAATCATCGCGCTGTCGTTCGCGGACAAGGACGATCTGGTGGCGGTGCGCATCACTGAAGGGGCGTCCGATCTGCTGCTGGGTACGCGAAACGGTTGGGCGATTCGCTTCCGCGAGGAGAATGTCCGTCCCATGGGCCGCACGGCACGCGGGGTGCGTGGTATCCGGCTGCGGGAAAGCGACGAGGTGGTCGGGATGGGGGTCATTCCGCGCGAGATCTCGGTGACGTTGCTGACCGTCTGCGAGAAGGGCTACGGAAAACGAACCCCGACCGCCGACTACCCGATCAAGAACCGCGGAGGCAAAGGGGTCATCACCATCAAGACCAGCGATCGGAACGGCAAGGTCGTTGCGTTGCGCATCGTCACCGACGACGACGATCTGATGATTATTACCGACGGAGGCAAGCTGATCCGCATGCCGGTGGACGGCATCCCCACCATCGGTCGCAATACCCAGGGCGTCCGTCTGATTCGTCTGGACGAAACCGAGCGGGTTGTCGCCATGGAGCGCATGGCCGAGAAGGAAGAGGGTGAGCGGGTGGAATCACCCGAGGTCGCAGCCGCCCGCGCCGAGTCGCAAGCCGAACCGTTGGCGGAAGAGGATCTCGGGGAGGAAGCATCCGCCGCGGACGACGACGGGGAGGACGCCGAAGACCAACCCGATCCGGAGCCCGGGGAGCCAACTGATTCAGGGGACGGTTCGGACAACGGCTCCGACAACGGGCCGGCCGGCGGCGGACCCGGAGCAAACTAGGGCAGAGACGAACCTAGCGGGGCCAGGTACACTAGGAAGACCTCCCGCATGGCTAACGACGGTATTACGTCCCACCGACCCGCATCGCAAAGCCTTTACGATAGGGCGTGCCAGTTGTTCCCTGGTGGCGTGAATTCGCCCGTGCGCGCCTTCAAGGCCGTCGGAGGCACGCCTGTGTTTCTTCACAGCGGCTCGGGCGCCCATGTCCAGGATGTTGACGGCAACCGCTACCTGGACTTCGTTGGTTCCTGGGGCCCCTTGATCTTCGGACACGCCGATCCGGACATCGTGGCGGCGATCGTGGCGGCAACATCGTCGGGAACCAGTTTTGGCGCGTCTACCGCGCGCGAAATCGATTTGGCCGAGCGTATCCGCCTGGCGATGCCGTCGCTCGACAAGCTGCGATTCGTCTCGTCGGGTACCGAAGCCACGATGTCCGCGTTGCGGGTCGCGCGGGGATTCACAGGCCGTCCCAAGATCATCAAGATCGACGGGGGCTACCACGGCCACGCCGACACGCTGTTGGCCGCGGCGGGCTCGGGCGCGCTGACATTGGGCATTCCCGGATCGGCGGGCGTGACAGCCGCCGCCGTGGCAGACACCGTCATCGTTCCGTTCAACGATCTGGACGCCATGGAAGCGGCATTCGAGGCCGAGGGGAACCGCAACCAGATCGCCGCGCTGATCGTCGAGCCGATCCCTGGAAACATGGGAGTGGTCCTGCCCCGTCCCGCCTACCTGCCGAAACTCCGGGCGCTGTGCGACCAGCACAAAGCGTTGTTGATCTTCGACGAGGTGATCTCGGGCTTCCGTGTCGGCCGGGGCGGCGCGCAGCAGATGTTCGGCGTGCGTCCCGATTTGACCTGCCTGGGTAAGGTCATCGGAGGGGGGCTGCCGATGGGAGTCTACGGGGGACGCGCGGACGTCATGGACGTGGTCGCTCCGCTGGG
>JANOJB010000136.1:0-3428 GCA_031407985.1 Pseudomonadota bacterium
CAAAGGCTGGCTCAAGGCCGGGGTGATGGACGGTGGCGTAGCTGTTCCGTCGGGCGAGTTGGGGACGCCGCAAGGTGGGGTGATCTCGCCGCTACTGGCGAACATCTACCTGCACTCATTCGACAAGATGTTCCAGATCGCAAAGATCCCCGGGACGCTGGTGAGGTATGCGGACGATATCGCGATCATGCTGTGGCGCAACGGCGCGCAGGTACTGGAGAAGGTCCGCGGGATGTTGGGCCGTCTCGGGCTGACGCTGCATCCGGAGAAGACCCGGATCGTGTCGGCTGCTGAGGGGTTCGATTTTCTCGGCGTGCATTTTCGGCTGCGACCGGTGCGCAAGCAAAACCCGCGCATGAAGTTCTCATGCCGGATCTGGCCGTCCGACCGGTCGGTGCTGCGGATTAAGGCGCGAGTCAAAGAGGTCATTGGGCGTAAGTACGGCACGTCGCTGGAGGAGTTGATCCGGGAAATGAACCCCGTGTTGCGGGGCTGGAACAACTACCACACGAGGGTACAGCCGGAGCGCAAGCGCCTTGTGAAACTCAACAGCTTCATCCGCGAGCGGTTCCGGATATTCCTGAAGCGGAAGTACAACGATCAATCGAGGGGCGCGAGGAGAGTCCACGGCAATGTGCTGGTGCGTCTGGGATTGTTCCAGCTCGGCTGATCGGGTGCTTCAATGACAACGATTGCTGATAAGCTCACGGAGAAGGTCGTCGGAGAGCCGTACCGGGGAAAACCCGATGTCCGGTTCGATGAGGGGGCCAAGGGAACGGGCATGGCGAGGAGTGAGGCACCGGCAAAGCGCGAAAGCCGCCGGCAACAGCTACTCCCCGCGCCTGCAACCCGGCACTGAGGTTCTACTCTACTGGCCCGCAACAAGAGGAACATGAACTACATGAATCCACAAATCGTTATCAGGGCCGAACTGCCCATTGATGTCAAAGCGATAACCGAGGTGACCGTCGCCGCGTTCATGACCCTCGAAATCAGCAATCACACCGAGCAGTTCATCATAGAGGCATTGCGTGCGGCCAAGGCGCTCCCGGTATCGCTTGTTGCTGTGCTCGATGGCCGTGTTGTAGGGCATATTGCCTTTTCTCCAGTGACGATCTCAGACGGCACGCAGAACTGGTACGGTCTTGGACCTGTTTCTGTCTTGCCAATGTACCAGCGGCAAGGCATCGGCACGGCACTGATACGTGAGGGGCTGTCCCTGCTGAGAATGATGAACGCTCAAGGATGTTGTCTCGTGGGGCATCCGGAATACTACACGAGATTGGGCTTCAGGAATGTCTCCGAATTTGTGTATGAGGGAGTACCACAGGAATTCTTCTTCGTTTTGTCGTTCAAAGGATATACTCCGCATGGCTCCGTCGCATTTCATGAAGGATTCAGAGCAACTTCACCGGCCAACAGCGGGTGAAGCTGACGGAAGCTATCGTTCCAGATTTGGTGCCTATGTGAGTTTGAAGGCGCCCCCGCAGCTTACCCGTACGTTCGGCAGAAACAAACTTGACAGATTCGTCGGTATGCATAGGATACATATATGCGAGTTTTCTGGGATCCAGTCAAAGCCAAACTCAACTCGCCAAGCATGGCGTTCATCTGGCGGATGCCGAGGTGGCGGTCTTCGATCCATTCGGGCTGACACGAGAAGATGCTTCATCTCAAGGCGAGCGCCGCTTCGTGACAATCGGTACCGACGCAACCGGAATAATCGTAGTTGCTGTCTCAGCACCACGGGGTGATGACCTCAGGCTCATATCCTCACGAAAAGCAACGAAGAAGGAGCGAGGACAATATGCGGAAAGAATACGATTTTAGCAAAGGAATCCAGGGTGCTTTCGTCCCTCAGAAGGGGAAGACTCGAATCACGATCTACCTCGACAACGACGTTATTGAAGAGTTTCGTTCACGGTCGGATTCCGAAGGCCGAGGTTACCAGACAATGATGAACGAGGCCCTCCGGGAGTATCTTGGGAAAGGCCGCGCGACAGTCGATGCCAAGACTCTCAGGAAGATCATTCGGGAGGAGTTGCGAAAAACAGGATAGAGCGCCGAACAGGGGTGAAGCTGACGGATCGACCTGTCACGGTCCTTGCAGGGCACGGCCCGCGCCAGTTCGCCCGCAGCTTACCCTAAACGTTCGGCTACAAACAAATAATGAAAAGTCACTGATATTCAACGTGTTGCGTGAACATGTTCGGTCATGGCCGCTCCGTGCTACCATTAGGCCAAGGCTCTGGGAGAGAATTCGGAGAAAAACATGAAAACGAAATTCACCTACTACCAAGAAGACGACATGTGGGTCGGATGGCTTGAGGGCTACCCTGACTATCGTACACAGGGCGAAAGCCTGTCCGAGTTGAAAGAGAACCTGAAAGATATCTACTACGAACTCACCAGCGGCAACATCCCTGGCGTGCGGAAGGTCGGCGAACTCGTACTGAAATGAAGCGCATCGACCTCATCCGGGTCATCAAGCGAAAAGGCTGCGTCCTTCTCAGGCATGGCGCAAACCATGACTGGTATCAGAATCCCGAAAGCAAAGTGTCACAACCCATTCCACGGCACCGAGAAATCAAAGAAAGTCTCGCTCATCACATCATAAAGATACTTTCAGAATAGCCGAACCCTTATAAGGCGTTGTAGCCAACGGATGCATTTCTGCCCTTTGAGGCTAAGGTCAAGGCCAGCGGCAACGTGCTAATACGGGCCGACGGTCACGCCCGCGGCTAAGCGCTACGTGTGCGAGGTCTCGAAACCATCATCTTGCGATCTGAAAGAAGATCGTCACACCAAGTGCCCTTGTGAGTGTATAGGCAGGAGGCGGGCTGGCGTGGTAACACGGCGGCCGAACATGCCTCGACACGGCACCGCGAAGGCTCGCCCGAAATGGGCGGGTCGTACCCAGTCGGGGGTGCTGGCCAAAAGTGCAGGCCGCAGCATAAAGCGAACAGTGCAGCCTCGTGAATTTAGGCCGGACGAATATAGCTGGGAGAGTCCGGTTGCGGGATAAACTGCGCCCGCTGGGGATACCAGTGATCCGGGATCGGGTGGCGCAGGCGGCGGTCAAGATCATGATCGAGCCGATCTTCGAGGCGAACTTCCTGCCGTGTTCCTACGGCTTTCGGCCGAAGAGGAGCCAGCACATGGCGATTCGTCAGGTGCAGAAGGCGATCACGTTCGGGAAGCAGACCGTCGTCATCGACGCCGACATCAAGGGCTGCTACGACAACATTCGTCACGACCTGCTGCTGAACTTTGTGCGGCGGCGGATTAGCGATCAGCGGATCGTGAAGCTGATCAAAGGCTGGCTCAAGGCCGGGGTGATGGACGGTGGCGTAGCTGTTCCGTCGGGCGAGTTGGGGACGCCGCAAGGTGGGGTGATCTCGCCGCTACTGGCGAACATCTACCTGCAC
>JANOJB010000083.1:0-3566 GCA_031407985.1 Pseudomonadota bacterium
GCATCCGAGATTTGCAGCCCGGCCAGTGACACCGCGTGCCCGCTTCGGTTCACGATCTCGATCCATTCGCGTCCGGTGTCGGTGCTGGTCGGGTTGATCAGCAACTCGACGATGACCACCTGGCCGGGACCTGGTGCCGGAACGACGTTGCCGCTTCCTCCGGCGCCCACGCCCCCGGCGGCACCGCCCGCATTTGCGGCGCCGCCCGTACCGGCCACGCCCGCAACCCCACCACCGCCGGTTCCCGTCGCTCCGCCGGTTCCGGTCGCTCCCCCCGTGCCAGCACGCCCGCCCGTTCCACCGCCACCTGCTCCAGCAAGACCGGCCAAGCCGCCAGATCCGACCGGCCCGCCGCCACCCCCACCAGCAGGCGCGGCCACGCCACCGGTCCCGCCGAGACCACCAATTCCGCCACCGACACCGATCCCGCCGGTTCCAGCACTTCCGCCCGCCCGCCCACCGGCAGTGGCGCCGGCGTCGTCGGCCCCACGAACATCTCCCGCTATCGCGTCCATACCCGCATCCCGGCTGGCGTCACCGTTGCGTCCGTCGGCGATCGACGTCGCCGGGCCCCCACCGCCGGAGCCTGTCGAAGCGCAACCAGGTGTTCCCCCTGATCCCGAAGTCAGCGGAGCGCCACGTTCCAACGCGGCGTCGCTTCCGCTTGATACCGGAACACGCGAGTCACCACCAGCATCCGTCACGCTAGTCGAAGACCTACCTATCTGAGGCGTCTCGGGCCCACAGGCGGCGACCGATAGGGTCGCGGCAAGAACCATGGCGATCGTCCATTCGGCAATCCCCGCATGACGGAGGGAACAAGACCCTGATGACCGACAAGACCCTGACGGACGAATTGATGTGCGCATGCCCGGTCATCGGACGAACGCGCGGATGGTTCCGTCCCCGCGGTCGATTTTTTTGGCCGCTTACCGCGGCGACGCGCGCGGGGGCTACTTCCGCAGCTTCTTTTCCAGGATCTTGTACGCGTCGGTCAAGCGCTGGGCGACCTCGTTGGCGGCGCGCTGTTTTTCGGCCGTTTGCGTGTGGTGGTCGGGATGGTACTTCCGCATCAGCGCGCGGTACGCCTTGCGCACGGCCTGAAAATCCGAACCCGGCGGCACCTCCAGCGCGGCGTAGGCCTTCTGAACGCGCAACGCTTCGCCGCCCAGGCCGGACGTCGGTGCGGCGCGACCGCCGCCGCCGGAACCACCACCGGAAGTCGACCCGCCGCCGGACCCGCCGCCGGAACTCGACCCGGTGCCCGTGCGGGGTGGCGGCTCGGGCGTTCGACGGCCGTGAATCGCATCCTCGACCTCTTGCCGCGCGCTCCGCCGCCGCTCCAGCTCCTCTTCCAATTCCTTCGCCGTAAAACCGTGCAGATTTTCATGCCCGCCGCCCGAATCGCCGTCGCCGGGATCGTCAGAGTGTTTTGCGGCGAGATCGAGCAGCGAATTCAGCTCGGTCCGCGCCATATTCAGGAAGCGCCGCGCGATGGTCATGACGTGCCGGACTTTACCATGCACCACCGCCTGCGCCGGGGCATCCCGGCCCCGCAACGGGCCTGGGAGCAGCCCGTGCGCGATCCGCGAAAACCGCCGTGTCGATGCGGGCAAGCGCTAGGGCATGCAGGGAGGATGCACGGTGCAGGTCGCGTCGGTGTACAGCGTCTGCGCCTCGACGCAGGTGAATGGCGCCTCGTGAATGCAGTCGCCGATGGGGCCGCCACCGCCGGGTACTTCGATACACATCCATAAACCCTGCGCGCACACACAGATGGGAGTCGTCCCCGCCTGGAACTTCCAGGCGCCGCCAATGCATTCGCTGCATTCGGTGATCGGACAAGAGCCTTGAACCTCCCCCTCGGAACACGGAGCACCGTTCCTGACGATCATGGGGCAGCCCAGCGCGTCGCCGGTCGAGCCGCCGGCACCGCCGTCCGCACCCCCCGCATCGACGGCAGTGCCTGTGCCGCCCGCGCCCGACGCACCACCACCGCCATCCACCCCGGGCACCCCGCCGCTGCCGGCCACGCGAACGGTGCCGCCACTACCCCCGCGCGCGGTTCCCGTGGATCGTTCTCCCGAACACGCGATCACCGACAACACGGTCGCCGCCAGAAGCAAACGACACACGACACGAACACGTCCGGACATCGCGACCTCCCCTATCGATGGTTGTGAATGGTGAGTGCCCGGCAACCTAAAAACTAGCCCAGGTATCATTGAAGCAGCGCGAAAAACCCGGACGACGACAGCCGCCAGGACGCATCCCGGCGAAATCAGCTGTCTCCATGAGCCACAGCGCGTGAATCCCGCCCGACGATTGCAGCGTCTGACCGCGAAACGCTCCGTGCTTCTCGGTGCGAAATCGCGCATCGCGTGTATCGTCGGCCTGTGGGTTTTCATCCGGCTCGAAGGATTCACACGTACTCGTATCAGACGTACCTGGAGCACGAGGCGTCCAGCAACGTGAAGCACGAGTTCGTTGACGGGGAAATTTATGCGATCGCGGGGGGGACGGTTGGACACGCCATCATGGCCATGAATGTCGGAGCGTCGTTGGTCACCCAGCTTCACGACCGCCCCTGCGTGGTTGCCAGTTCCGACCTCAAGGTTCGGGTCCTGGCCACAGGAATGACGGGATATCCCGACGTCACCGTGATTTGTGGTCCTGTCGAGCGGGATCCGGTCGGGCGCGACGTTGTGCTGAACCCGACCTTGGTGGTCGAGGTCACGAGCGGCAGCACGGAAGACTGGGACCGGGGCGAGAAGTTGGAACAGTACAAACAGATTCCGGATCTCCAGGAGTGTGTCCTGGTCTCGCACCGCCAACACCGCATCGAAGTCGTCCGCCGAACGGCGGAGGGCACATGGACCACCGACACCGCGGGGCCCGGGGAAGTGCTTCGCCTGACGTCCGTGGGAGCCACGCTTGCTGTCGACGAAATCTATCGGAACGTCGAAATTCCCGCGTGAGCCGGAGTCGCATAATCACGGACGATAACGGCCGCCACGACACATCCCAGTGGAATCAGTTGTCTTCTGGGCCGCTGCGGGTGATCCTCTTCGGGTATTAGGCGGCAAGGCTGCTGCCTAATACAAAGTTCGGCAGATCTGGCTTCGAAGAAGGCTTGGTGGACGGGTGGGGTGGATTTGCTGCGATGTTCGGCGGCTGCAGGTGATTGCGGGGCGGGCGGCGATCGAAGGTGGTCGCTCAAACGGGTGGCCAGAACTCGTTGATGAAGCCGCGCTCGGAATGCGGCCCGTTGTGCTTGGCGGCGGGATCGGAGGTGGGTTTGCGGGTGGGCGGTGACGAGCGCGGCGCCGAAACGTTGATCCGGGCGAAACGGCTCGGGCGACGGCTCTCGTCGGATCTCGCGCGGTGGCGATCCGTGTGCGTGCCGACCGGCGTTGGCGAGGGTGGCGTCAGCAGCGGGCCTTGGGCGCGATCGGAAAAGAAGCTGCGCCCTGGCCCGCTCCACTGCCGAACCGGCCGTTGCAGTCGGACGGCGGCGGGCGGGGTGCGCGTGGATCGCGTGGATCTGCATTCCGCGGCCGAGGATC
>JANOJB010000274.1:0-12284 GCA_031407985.1 Pseudomonadota bacterium
GCGCTGAACGAAAGCCTTTCGTGCCGGACGGCGAAGGCGACAACGGTCAGAAGCAAGGTCGCGACACCCGCCATGACGCCCAGCCATGCCGGGCGACTCGCGCGCCACAACCCAAAGCCCGCGACCGCCAGCAGCACCAGCAGCGCCGCCGCGCGGGGCGCGCGTGCGGAGCGTTCGTCATTGAGCAGCGTGTGGCGGCGTGTCTCGGCGGTGGTCACGGAGCGGGCGATCCGGTCGCGATCCGCGGCCATGACATCCGTCCTTGTCTGTGGGGGCAACGCCAATAGGTCGACCAGCGTTCGGCCCTGCGCGGTTGCCGGGGCGGCGGTTCCCAGCAGCGCGGCCAGCGTGGGGGCGATATCGATCATGCGCGCTCCGGAAGTTCGCGCACCGCTCTTGATCCCGGGGCCGCTCGCGACAAGCCAGGTGCCGCGGACGCCCGGCTCGTCGCCCCCGTGGCCTCCCGCGGGGACGTGGCCGTGATCTGACAGCACGACGATCGTGGCGGTGGGCCAGCCCCATGCCCGCGCCAGTTCGCGTGTCTTGTCGTCGGCGTCGCGCGCAGCCGCGCGATACGCGGGCGACGCGGCGCCGACGCGATGACCTTCATGGTCCACGCCGCAAATGTGCACCACCGCTAGATCCGCCCGTGAAGTCAGGCGCGCGGTTTCGCCCACCAGGGCATCGGGAGCTACGACCGCGGTTGCGCCGAAATCAGCTCCGAAGATCCGCTGCCACCAGTCGACCTGATCGCCGATCTCGACTGCCCGCCTCCCATCGATCCGTAGCCGGCGCGGAACGTTGTCCAACGGCGTGCGCGCAAGCCGCGTGTTCGTGCGTACGCCCGAGTCCCGCGGAGACACGCCGGTCAACATCGCGACATATTGCGCCGACGAGAAGGTCGGCATTTCGGCCGACAGCTCCACGCGCGCCCCTCGTCCAGCCAGAACGCCGAGAAACGGCAACTGGGCCGCGACGTCGGCGCGAAGACCGTCGATCACCACCAACAGCACGCGTCCCCGTGGCGTCAGGGCGCCGCCCGCGGCGTCCACCGCCGGTACGACGGGGGTGTCCAGTTGCAGGTTGGGTAACGCGACAAGCGCGGCGCGCAGACTACAGAGTGACAGCGCGACCAGCGCTAGCGACAACAACAACGCGACCATTCGCGCCTGCGTCGACCGATCTGAAGGCATGCCTGGCCGTGATAACGCCCCGAGGGTTTTTGTCCAGTCTCAATGGCCAGAGGCCACTGACGGCGCGCCCATAATGATTCAGTACGGCGGGAAGCCGTCGGCGATCAGGCGTTCGGCCTCGGCCGCGGGGACAGCGCGCGAAAACAAAAAACCCTGCGCGTTGGTGCAGTGCAGTGCTTGCAGCGCGTCGGCCTGCGCGTGGGTTTCGACCCCCTCCGCCGTGACCCCCATGCCCAGGTTCTGGGCCAAAGAGATGATGGCCCTGACGATTTCCGCCTGGTGGGGGGATGTCTCCATCTGACTAACGAACGATTTGTCGACCTTCAGCGTGTCGACGGGGAAGTTGTGCAGATACGACAACGACGAATACCCGGTGCCGAAATCGTCGATGTGCAGGCGCACCGCCATGTCGTGCAGTTGCTTGATGACCGCGGCGCCGGCTTTCAGGTTTTGCATCAACGCGCTTTCCGTGATTTCCAGGGTCAACGACGCCGGGTCCAGGCCGGTCTCGGTCAGAATGCGTTGCACTTGCTCGGCCACGTTGGCCTGCGACAATTGTTTGGTCGAGACGTTGACGCTGATGCTGAGAGGCGGATTGCGCGGGTACTGGATCTGCCACCGGCGCATCTGTCGACACGATTCGATCAGCATGAAATCACCGATCGCGCTGATAAGGCCGGTCTCTTCCGCAACCGGAATAAACACGTCAGGCATGACCAGGCCGCGCGTTGGATGTTGCCAGCGCGCCAGCGCCTCGAAGCCCCGCAATTCACGGGTCTTAAGATCGATGATCGGCTGGTAGTAGGGGACCAGTTCGCGGCGTTCGATGGCGCGGCGCAGATCTGTCTCCAGCCGCAGCAGCGTCACCGCCCGCTGGTGCATGTCCACGTCGAAGACCTGGTGCCGCGCGCGGCCATTGGCCTTGGCGCGGTACATGGCCGTGTCGGCGTCGCGCAGCATGTCCTCGGGTTGTTCGTAGTGTGAACTCGACAGAGCGATGCCAAGGCTGACGGTCGAGAACACCTCGTGCCCGCGCACCATAAACGGCGTCGACAGCTCCTTGTGCACACGATCCGCGACGCGAGTGGCGTCCGCTTCGCTGGCGATGTCCTCTAGCAGCACCGTGAATTCGTCGCCGCCCAGTCGCGCCAGCGTGTCGCTGGGCCGTACGCATTTTTCCAGGCGCCGGGCGATCTCGACCAACAGTTCGTCGCCCGCCTCGTGACCCAGACCGTCGTTGACCCCCTTGAACCTGTCGAGGTCGAGATAGAGCACCCCGAACAACAGGCCTTCCTGCGACCGCTTGGCGCGATGGAACAGGTGCTGAAGCCGGTTCATGAACAGCGCCCGGTTCGGCATTTTCGTCAGTGGATCGAAGAACGCCTGGCGTTCCAGTTGATCCTCGAATTCCTTGCGCTGGGTGATGTCGCGTGAGACGCCGAAGGTACCGACGATCGTGCCCTGGGTATCGCGCAGCGGCATCTTGGTCGTCGAGACCCAGCGGATGCTGCCGTCGGTCTTGGTTTCTTTCTCCTCGACGTTCACCAGGGGCAATCCGGTCCGGACAATCTCTTGCTCGTCGCGGAAAGCCTGCGAAGCGTGTTCGTCCGTGAAGAAGTCGAAGTCCGTGCGGCCAATAGCATGAATGGGATCACCAACCCCGAAACGCGTGGCGGCGTAGCCGTTGATGCGGGTGAACCGGCTTTTCCGATCCTTGAAGTAGATGCTGTCCGGGATAGTGTCCATCAGCGTCTCAAGAAGGAAGACCTCCTCTCGCAGTCGCGTGACCTCCAGGTCGACGCCCAGAGCGTCCGGTGCGAGGCTGATGAGCGTGGCCAATCGTTGCGACATCCGGATCCCTTGTGGACACTCCCCGTGGATCGTCTATCCGACGGGCAGGGAGTCGCCCTGACAGATCAAATCGGTGGCTGACCCGGGGCCTGAAGCGCCCCATGAGAGATTTGCGCCACATCACCCGACATCGCATCGGGCCTGCGCTAGATTGCGGGCGTGTGTGGACGGGCAACGCTGACCAAAGGCGCCATCGCCGATGTCCTGGACGAACTGAACGCGGAGATATCTCCCGACGACGCCGCGCTGTATCGGCCGCGGTACAACGTCGCGCCATCGGATCTTCACTGGATTCTGGAGTACGGCGCGGACCGTCGGGTTGTACAGTCCGCCACCTGGGGATACCGCGCGGCGGGGCGGCCCCTTATCAACGTGCGTGGTGAACAGGTCGCTTCGGGCGCCGGGTTCAAGGACGCGTTCCGAACCAGGCGATGTCTGGTTGTGACCGACGGGTTCTTCGAATGGACGGCGGGCCGGGCGCCGGTCTGGTACCACCGCGGCGACAACTCACTGGTGCTGTTGGCCGGGTTGTATCAGGCCGCCACTCCGAGGACGACCGCGACCCCTGGCGCGGCCCCCGCCCGCTTCACCGTGCTTACAACGCGCGCCAACAAGTTGTTGTCCCAGGTGCACACGCGCATGCCCGTTGTGATGTCCCCCGACCACGTGGATGATTGGTTGACCTTGGAACCGGCGCGGGCCGCGACACTGATCACCACCGCGCCGGACGATGCCCTGGTGGCGACCCCCGTGTCCAGGCGGGTGAACAGCGTGAAACACGACGATCCACAGTGCCTGGCGCCCTTTGAGGGAGATCCGGTGGCGGCTGCTGATCGGCAGCAACGTCTGTTTTGATCTTGGCCGCCGCGATCAACCCGCCGCGATCAACCCGCCGCGATCAGCCCGCCGCGATCAGCCCGCCGCGATCATGCGCCGCGATCAGGCCGCCGCGATCAGCCCCCGGATTTCAGACCGCCGATGACGTCGCCGGGTCCTACGCCGCGGCCAGTTGGGGATCGCGCACACCCGATCGCGGATCCAGCAGGCGCTCGGCGTCGATTCCACCGGCTCCCGCGTCGCGGGTCACCAGTTCCTTCCAGCCAATCCCCAGCTCGTCCTTGCGCGCGATGAAGGCCAGGGAGCAGAAGGCGCTGTGTCCTTCCGGTGTTTCCAGAACCATCTCGAATGGCCGCGCGCCCGCCGAGGTGATCAGCTGACCTCGCGCCAGGTACAGGTTCGATTGAACCTGCAGCAGGGTGGCACTGCGAAACGAGAACAGATCCTTCTCGGTGGGGTTGATGGTCAGGTGGTCGGGGCTGGTGACGTCCACGGCCATGCGAACACACAGTTCATCCAGGTCTTTTCCCGTCACAGTTGTGGCCTGCCACCGGTGGAAGTGCCCCGACAGGAATATGTCGGCCCCGTGAATGCGCAGATCGATCGGGGACCGATGGGGCGTGATGGTCGTCGTGATGGTCGTATCGTTGGCGGGTAGGGTTCTGGTTGTTTTTTTTGCCATGAGCTGACGCCGCGCCCTCCTTAGCGGCGGCGTTCAACGATCAACGTAAGCACCAGCACGGGAGCGTCTAGACCCGATTCGGGATCGTGTATCGAAGGGTCAAGGACAGTTGGGCGCGAAGCTTCGGGCACGCATCGAGGCTGTTCCAAGGATGCTGGCGCCCAGCGCCTGGAGCTGCGTTCGAACCATGGTGTGGTTCGTTGCCATCGTGGGCGAAAACGTTGGGATCGAGAGCGCATAGACCACGAACTCGTAGACGTTGCCGCAGGCTCCTGGGCCGAAATAGCCGTCGCCGCTTCCGATGCTGCATTGTTGCGATCCGGCGGGAACCGCTGGCGTGGCCGTGGTTTTCGCGACGTTCGCGTCAAGTGTGGTGATCGGCGTCGGCGTGTTCGCAATATTCCAGAGCACCCAGTGGGCCATGCCGTTCGTCAGGTCCTGAAGGAGGACCGCGAAGCTTTGGGTGCCCGCTGGCACTCCCGTCCAGGTCATGGCGGGGGAAACGTTCATGTTGGGGGCTGTTCCGTAGTTCGTGTTCTCGCGTGGGAACGTCGCGCAGGACGCCGCCGCGTTGGCGGCGCACCCCGGCATGTTGACGAACGCGGGGCTGGTGACGGTAAATGTCCCGGCACCACCGCCGCCCGTCGTGCCACCCCGTCCTCCGCCGCCGCCCGCGGAACCGCCTCGTCCGCCAGCAGCACCAGCAGTGCCGCCGCCCCTGCCGCCCGCCGCGCCCGCGGCGCCACCGGTACCCGATCGTCCGGCGTTTCCGCCGACTCCGGTGCCACCGCTGGCCGCGCCACCGGTACCGGCGCCGCCCGAACCCACGGCGCCGCCCGTGCCCGCACCGCCCGTTCCGACAGCGCCACCGCTAGCCGCGCCACCGGTACCCGCGCCGCCCGACCCCACGGCACCGCCCGAACCCACGGCGCCGCCCGATCCGACCGCGCCGCCTGTTCCGGCGCCGCCTGTTCTCGCGCCACCCGTCCCGGACGACGTGCCTCCATCCGAACCGCACGCGCCGATCAACGGAAGCGACGCGAGCAGTAGAAGCGAAACAGTTCTCTGAAGACGGGGGGTGTGCTTGTTCATGGGGGAAGACTCACCTGGCAGGAGGCGATTCGCAACTCACGAAGGAGCCCGGCGAACCAAATTCAGCGACCCAGATAGAAGGGGCGCAACCGGCCGGGAACTTCTAGGAAACCTCGCTGCTGGCCGTGACCGGATCAATGGGGCCCGGGATACGCTTGATTCGCCGCGCCGCCTGCACCATGTGCACGACCTGATCCAGCACGACCGCCACCAGGATCACGGCGCCGACGATGATGAACGTCCAATTGGGGTTCAGGCGCCACAGGCGCGGGATCCCACCGTCGTCGTCGTAACGAACCTGGAACATGTTGATGCCGTTGTCGATGACCCGCATGATCGCCGAACCGATGATGATGCCGAGAACGGTGCCCTCGCCGCCGCGCAGAGAGCAGCCGCCCAGCACCACGGCCGCGATGGCGTATAGCTCGTACGCGACGCCCACCTGTTGCGACATCTGGCCGATGTACGCCGCGTAGCAAACCCCGGCCACGCCGGCCAGCCCCGACGAGATCACGTACGTCAGCGTTTCGACCTTCTTGACGTTGATGCCCGAATACTCGGCCGCGTCGCGGTTGCCGCCGATGGCGTAGACGTAGCGGCCGAATACGGTGAAATGCAGCACGTAGGTGCCGATGCCCGCCACCGTCAGGAACATCAGCAATGGATACGGGACCAACGGATCGCCGTTGATCTGGATCAGCCCGCCGTTGGCCAACCCCAGCAGCGGGGATCTCCCCATACTCAAAGTCCCGCCCTCGACGATCGTCTGTGAGATGCCGCGCACCAGCAGCA
This sequence comes from Pseudomonadota bacterium, assembly GCA_031407985.1. Classification (GTDB taxonomy): domain Bacteria; phylum Myxococcota_A; class Polyangia; order Fen-1088; family Fen-1088; genus FEN-1088. Next base: position 6,448 of record JANOJB010000274.1, read on the forward strand.
TCCCACCCAGTGTGACGATGAACGGTTGCAGCTTCAGACGCGTGATCAGCAGGCCCTGCGCCAGCCCGACCAGCAGGGCGGCCACCAGCGCGATCCCGATGCCCAGCCACAGAGGGTAAGCCAGCCCGCCGGTCGCTTGCGACGACAGCTTGGCGATGATGACACCGGTCAGACCGACCACCGAACCGACCGACAGGTCGATCCCGCCGGTGATGATCACGAACCCGATGCCCAGCGCGTAGATCCCCAGCATCGAAATCTGGCGCAGCGTATTGATGGCGTTCGACGGCCCCAGAAAATCGGGGTTCGAAATGAAGAGCGCCAGGCACATCACCACCAGCGCCACGAACATTCCCAGTTCACGCCTCATGCGGCCGCGCCTTCCGTCTTGCCGGTCATCAACGATGCGATTCGTTCCTGCGTCAGGTCCGCGCGTCCCAGCACGCCCCTGATGCGACGTTCGTGCATCACAACGACCCGGTCGCTCATGCCGATGACCTCCTCCATGTCCGAACTGACCATCAGGATCGTGATGCCCGCGTCGGCCAGCGCCGCCACGTGACGGTAGATCTCCGCTTTCGCGCCGACGTCGATCCCGCGCGTCGGCTCGTCCAGGATCAGGACCTGGGGCTTCATCGCCAGCCATTTGCCCAGCACCACCTTCTGCTGATTGCCGCCGGACAGATTCACGACCCGCTGGCGGATGCTGGGCGTCTTGGTGTGCAGCCGCGCAACCTCGGCCTGGGCCACGCGCCGCTCGGTCGCGCGATTCAACAGGCCCCAGCGGTTGTAGTTGGCGATGTTGGGAAGCGACGTATTCTCGGCGACCGACATCGGCAGCACCAGCCCGTGGCGTTTGCGATCCTCGGGCGCCAGGTAGACGCCGCGATCGATGGCGTCGCGCGTGTTGCGGGGACGGAAGGTGGACCCGGCAAGGACCATGGACCCCGCGAGCGCGGGGGTTGCCCCGAAGATGCTCTGCATCAGCTCGGTGCGTCCCGCGCCGACCAGCCCCGCGAAGCCGAGGATCTCGCCCCGGTGTGCCGTGAAGGTCACTCCGGTGGGCGCGCCCGGGACCATCAGATCCTTCACTTCCAAAATGGCCTCGACGCCCGGCCGTGTCTCCGGCTCTCCCTGCGCCTGAAGCTTCTTGGGTGGAAAATACTGGTTCGACAGGTCGCGCCCCACCATCAGTGCCACGATCTTGTCGTGGGTGGCTTCCGCGCGCGAAAGATCCCCGATGTAGCGGCCGTCGCGCAAGACGGTGATGCGATCGGCAAGCGCCAGAACCTCCTGCATCCGATGCGAGATGTAGATGATGCCGATCCCCTCGTCGCGCAGTTGCTGGATGATCTTGAACAGCTGTTCCGATTCGCCCGACGTCAGCGACGATGTCGGTTCGTCCATGATGATGATGCGCGCGTTGACAGACAGCGCCTTGGCGATTTCGACCATCTGCATCTGTCCGGCCGTCAAGGTCGAGACCGGCGTGGTGCTTGGGCGTTTCAGCCCCACGCGGGTCAACAGCGCCGTCGCCTTCTGGTTCATCTCCCGTCGGTCAAGCGGCCTCAGCATGCCGAGCCCGCCCGCCCGTTCGCTGCCCAGGAAGATGTTGGACGCGATGTCCAGGTTGGGCGCCAACATCAATTCCTGATGGATCAACGCGATGCCACGGCGCTTGGCCTCGCGCACCCCCGTCAACACGACCGACTTGCCGTCGATGAAGATCTCTCCCTCGTCGGGCGGGTAGGCACCGCCCAGGACCTTCATCAAGGTGCTCTTGCCCGCGCCGTTCTCCCCCATCAGCGCCAGGACTTCGCCCGCGGCCAGGGACAGCGACACTCTCTCAAGCGCGGTGACGCCTGGAAAACGCTTGGTGATTCCGCTCATCCCGAGCAGGGCAGGGGCATTCACCAGGAACTCTTCTTAGGACGACTTCTTCATCTCGGTCAACTTGGCTTTGAACGGCGCGACGTTTGCCTTGTTTATGACCTCGACGCCCGTATCGATGATCCGGCTGGGCGGCAGCGCCGCCTTGGCCGCCTCGCCCTTGGTCGCCAGTTCGTGCATCCACTTGGCTGACAGGTAGCCGAACATGAACGGCTTCTGCACCACCGTGACCTGAATGGATCCGTTTTCGATTCCATCCAGCGTGCCGTCGTCTTCGTCGAACACGGCCGCCAGCACCTTTCCTTTCTTACCAAGGCCACTTAGGGCCGCGGCGATGGCCGTGCCGTTGTAGTTCCATAGCCCCACGACCATGGCCAGATCCGCGTTCGCGTTGACGATGTCCTCGACGTTCGAGCGCGCCTTGGCGCGATCCGTGTTGTCCTCGCGCTTGTCGATGATGTTGATGTTGTGCCCCGCGATCGCATCCTCTATCCCCTTCAGTCGTTGCGACGCATTGTCCGCCGAGAACATTCCGACGAACACGGCGATCTTGCCGCCCTTGGGCAACAGCTTCACGATCTCGCCACCCAGCGCCTTGCCCGCGTCGTAGTTGTTGGTGCCGATGTACAGCAGGCGTTTGGACTTGTCGGCGTCCGAGTCAAACGTGATCAGGTTCGTCTTCGGCGCCAACCGGTCCAGCACCGGCGTCTGATCGGCCGGCGCGATCACGCTGACCGCCATCGCGTCGTAGCCCTGGCTGACCAGGTTCTGCATGATCTGGTTCTGATCCTCGGGCGTGCCGTTGGGCGGCATCTTGATGTCGACCTGAACCTTGGCTTCCGCTTCGTACTTGTGAATGCCGGCCGCGGCGATCTTCCAGAACTCGCTGGGGTTGTTGGTGACGAACGCCAGCTTCACCAGCTTGGCGCCTCCGGTTCCAGGCTTGTTGCGGTTGCAGGCGGCAGCCGTCAGCAGTGCCACGGCCAGAAACGCAGAGCAGATCGGGATCGATACTGATTTCATTCTCACGGCTCGCCTCCTCGGGTTAGGTGTCGCCAACGGCTGGGTGCCAACGGCTGGGTAGTGTACGTCGTCGGAGGCCCCAGATGGTGCCCGTTCGGATCGGGTCAACGCGCGGAGGTCAACCGGAGGTCAACGCGTCGATGCGGCCCAGTTCGTCGGTCGTGAAATCCAGCGTCGCCAGCGCGGCAACGTTCTGCTCGACCTGTTCGGGGCGGGTCGCGCCCATGACCGCGGACACCATGCCGTTGTGGCGCAGGATGAAGGCCAGCGCCATTTGCGCCAGCGTCTGGCCACGCGCGCGGGCCAGATCGGCAAGGCCGCCCAGGATGCGCTTCTTTTCGTCCCTGGACTTCGAGACCACCCAGGCTGATGCCCATTGGCGCGCCGGGCGGCTATCGGGCGGTACGTCGCCGTCCAGGTACTTGCTGCCCGACAGCAGTCCCGATGCCAGCGGGCAGAACGCGATCACGCCCACGCCCGCGCGGTCGGTGTGCGGCAGCAGGTCGGTCTCGATCTTCCGTTCCAGCAGGTTGTAGTACGGCTGGTGAATCACGATGGGCGCCAGATGATCGCGCCGGACGATCTCGTTGGCCGCTTGAAACTGGGCACCCGTGTAGCTGGACACGCCGATGTACAGCGCCTTGCCCTGCTTCACCAGGGTATCCAGTGCCCCCATCGTTTCCTCCAACGGCGTGCGGGGATCAGGACGGTGCGAATAGAAAATGTCGAAATATTCGAGACCAGTGCGCTTCAACGACTGGTCGCAGCTGGCGATGATGTACTTGCGGGATCCCCACTCGCCATACGGCCCCGGCCACATGCGGTAGCCGGCCTTGCTGGAGACGATGATCTCGTCGCGCGGCAGATCCTTCAGGACTTTGCCGCACACGATCTCGGCGTTCCCGGGCGGCGTGCCGTAGTTGTTGGCCAGATCGAAATGTGTGATCCCCAGATCGAACGCGCGGAACATGCACTTCCTGGCGACGTCGTCGTCCTGGGTACCTCCGTAGGTTTCCCATGCGCCCAGCGATACGGCCGGGAGCAGAAGGCCGCTGCGGCCGCAGCGTCGGTACAGCATGTGGTCGTATCGGTCCTGGGCGAATGTACGGGTCATGCGATCCTGGGCTTGGGTTTGGGCTTGGGTTTGGGGTTTGGGACGAACCGGTTACGGTTGGGTCGCAATCGTCAGGTGTGGGCGCGCCTTCGTGCCGCACGATTCACGCACCAACAGATCGGGTTGCAGCACGATGCGCCGGTGGGCGTCGCCGGCCTTCCCGGCGATTCTGTCGATCAGCAATTGGGCCGCAACCGTGCCAAAGATTTCGGCCGGTTGGTTCATGACGGTCAGGAAGGGTGACAACACGGCCAGGTGCTCGACGTCGTCGAAGCAGACCAGGGCGATGTCGCGCGGGACCACCAACCGGCGCTGACGAATGGCCTGCATGGCGCCCAGAGCGGTCATGTTGTTCACCGCGAACACCGCGTCGGGAAGCGGATCCAGCGCCAGCAGCATCTGCATCGCCTGATAACCGCCGGCACGGTCGGCCGATGTCTGGACGACCAGATCGGGCGTGGCCTCCAGCCCCGCCGCCTTCAAGGCATCGCGGTAGCCCTGCAAACGTTCGCGCGCGGTCGATACGTTGTCCGGTTCGATGATCACGCCGATGCGCCGGTGGCCAAGCGCGACCAGGTGGTCGATCAACTTGCGGGCGCCCGCGACGCTGTCGGCCTGCACCAGATCGCAATCCAGCCCCGCGACCGACCGATCGACGAGCACGAACGGAAACCGGCGGCGCACCAGGGGCAAGAAACTGGTCTTTGATCGATCGTCGACGGGCGCGATCAGCAGGCCCTCGACCCGGTGCGAGATCATGTCATCGATGTACTGGCGTTCCCGGGCCAGATCCCCGTCGCTGTTGCACAGCAGCAGGCGGAAGCCCGCGCGTCGGGCCACGGTCTCGGCGCCGCGCACCAGGACGGCGAAGAACGGATTGACGATGTCCGGGACGATCACGCCCAGCGCGCCTGTCTTTCGGGACATCAGCCCGCGCGCGATGGCGTTGGGCACGAAATCCAGCTTGCCGATGGCCTTCTCCACGCGCAGCCGGGTCTGGGGACGAACGCCCAGACCGCCGTTGATCACACGCGACACGGTCATGGCGGACACGCCGGCCATCTTGGCAACGTCGCGGACCGTGGCGTTCATTCCTGGTTCATCCTCACGTGATGATACCGTTAACACAGGTTCGTCGGTCGCCGCACTGTTGGTACGGGATCTCGCGGACATTTCGTTACGCGCCTTGACGTACGCATTTGGTTTTGCCAGGAGGAAACATGGCCACCACGAACACCGCAGACGACCAGGAACGAAGCACGACATCCGATTCGGCACCACGATTCGACGTTGCCGGCAAGGTCGCGCTGGTGACCGGCGCGGCGCGCGGCCTGGGGAACGCGATCGCCATCGCGCTGGCGCAGGCGGGCGCCGACATCGCGCTGGGTTTGCGCGACGTCAGGTCTGGCGGTGAGCTCGGCGACACCATCAAGGCGATGGGCCGGCGCGTGTTGCCGCTGCAGATGGACGTCACGCGCCGGGAGGAAATCCAAACCGCCGTCGCGGAGGCCGAACGCCATTTCGGACGCATTGACATCCTGGTGAACAACGCGGGCATTGGTCCACCCAACCCGGCGGAAGACGTGACCGAGGACGATTTCGATCTCACTTTGGCCGTCAACCTGAAGGGGACCTTCTTCGTCAGCCAGGCGGTGGGGCGGGTGATGATCAAGAACCGCTTCGGCAGAATCATCAATCTCAGCTCGCAGGCCGGGTTCGTGGGACTTCCGACCGAATCCGTCTATTGCATGACCAAGGCGGCGATCGCGCACCTGACCAAATGCCTGGCGGTCGAATGGGGACAACACGG
>JANOJB010000276.1:0-13503 GCA_031407985.1 Pseudomonadota bacterium
CCGCCCCCATTGATATCGATCAACGTGGCCTTGTTGCTGGCCGGTAGACCGTCACCGTTGAAGCTGCCGTTCCCGCCGACGACGATGATCTTGCCGATCGTGTACATGACGGCCGTGTTCGTGGCCCCGACGTTCACGGGCGTGGCCGATGTGTAGGGCTGCTTGAAATTGCCCACCGTTTGAATGGATCCGTTGTTGGTCGGATCCAGGTACCACATCTTTTCGGATGAGATTCCGAACACCTTGCCGTTAGGCGCCACGAACGCCCGCGGATACGAACACCGCAGATAGTCCGGTCCGAAGGCATCGCGGCTGTAGGCGCCGAACAGCGAACGCCAGGTCGTAGACTCCCAGATCTCCGGCGTCATCGACGGGGTTCCCTGCGCGATGGCGCCGGCCGGATCATCCTGCATGCCCTCGGTGTACGGGACCATTCCTCCCAACATCAGGGGCCGCCCGTCGGGCAACGTCACCAAGGTGGCGTACCACCGGTTCATCGCCAGTCGCGCGGTGGCGGTGGTCAACTGGCCGGTCGCGGGCGTGTAGAACTGACTGGTCACGCCGCCGTTGCCACCGGAGACCATCAGTCTTCCGTCGGTCAGAAACGTGGATGTGGCGCAGAAGCTGTCCTCGCGGGTCGCGCTGAAGGTGGTCACATGGCTTGTCGCCCCCAAACCCGCCAGCGGCGACCACACGTCGTAGTAGCGACCATTCTGCTGCGCACCATTCAGGGTCGTCCCGAACGTCAGGACGGTGCCATCCGGCAGCAACGTCGCGTGGAGAGCGTTCATGGGCCAGGTCTGCGTCGCGGACCACATACCCTTCGTCGGCGCGTCTGCCGGGATGGTCAATCCCTGAAGGATCGGGTCGGCCACCGCGGGAACGGTCACCCAATCGGCCGCGGACAAGGCCGACGCGCGTTGCATGACGACGCCACCCGACTCGGATCCAGGACCCTTGTTGTTGCAACCGGGGAGGAGGACCAAGACCGAGAGGACCGAGAGGACCGCAAGGCGCGAATAAGTACCGGACACGTTGCACCGACGAATCGAAACGAACATGAAATTGTAACCCCGCCCAAGTTAGTGAGAAGAACACTGCGCCGTCGCTGTCGAGGAACGCCCACGACCGCACGGCGGGCGACTATCTATCTTGTTTTCGCCCTCGCGCCACCGGTAATTGAACGGGGTCGGAACCGGCCAATTGGAACCGTTGTCTGGGAGGCAACAAGACCGAGTGTCAGGCTTCGATCCCCCACTTTTCGTGGGCGCCGCGACGCGGATCGCGACCGTTGTCTCCAACAAGGACCCTTGACGGATCTTGCAAACCGCGCTTGATTCCGAACATGATATCGACTGTCGCATTGTTGCTCAGCGTGACGGCTGGTGACGTTCCGCCGGCATCGCCGGCTCAGGTCGCAGCGATCGAGGTGCCGTTTTCGACGGGGGGCGAACAGGGGGCTTCGGGCCTGAAGCGCTTCTTTCGCAACGGCTGCTACGAGGTCACGTCCGAGGGCGGAGGGAAGTCGCGGGACAGTCAGGCCGGCTGTCACCTGCCCGGCGAGGTCACCGAGGTGTTTCAGCAACTGGACACGATGGCCTCGACATCCGGCGGCGCGATGGTGAAGGAAAAGGGACGCCCGGGGGGGGAGGGACGTGGCAGGCAATCCGGCGCGCAGGTCGGCGCCGTGGTCGTCCGCGGCGACGGTTCGCGATGGGTTTCATCGAACGATGACGTCGCCGGGCAGCTGTTAAGCGCCATCAACGGTATACCGGGCGAAAACCAGTGGCACGCCAAACGGGGCGACGCGACGGTCGGCAAGGGGCCGCAATTTGTCGCCGTCAGTCTGTCCGCGCCGGGTGATGGCGGCCCACGGAAACTGCAAGCGTCTCTGTCCGCCAACGGTCGCTGGTGGTGTCACCGCAGCACTGGCGGTGGGGGCGGCGCCGCGGCTGCCGGACGCGCCCCGAAGTTGGCGTCGCTCATTGGGCGTGATGCGGGCGCGCGCCTTGGACGCATCCTGCAAGGAGCCCGTCCGAAAGGCGCCAATGACGACGACCCGGAAGAAGCGGCCACCGGCGGTCTCGAGACGTCGGTCGAGCTGATCTTCGCCGGCCGTTCCCGCAGTGGCCTTTTTCCGAAACGTCTGTCGCAGACCGTCGCCAAGCGGTTCACCACCGAGATGGCCCGCCAGTCACCGATCTGCGCGTCGCCATAATTTGCCAGTGACCACGTCGTGATAGGTGTGGTGCTTAAAGTATAAGATTACCTATCGGCGGCTCCGCGGGAGGAGCCGGCTGGCCGTGTCGCCAAGTTGGGGCGATAGTTGCCGGCCATGGACTCTCCGTTGCCTCGAAGATTGTTCCACGCCGTGGTTCTGATCGGGGCGTCCCTTGGTGCCGGTTGTGACAGTCCCAGACCCCTACCGAAGGAAGGGGGGCCGGACGCCTCCGTCACCAGCGATGCGGCGGATGTTCAGACAGCCCCGGATCGCATCGCTCTCGATATTTCCATCTTCCTTCCCGATGGGACAGGAGTGGCTGACGCAAGCGATGCGGCCTGCGACGTCACCTGCGCGTCGCCCAACTATTATCTCCAGAATTGTCAGTGCGTGGTTGGGATCTTGTGATTGTTCGCTCCGATGGGCCCTGGCGATCCGGACATGGAGGCGCTCTCGACGATCGAGCGCCATCTGGTTGCTCGGTCGTGGATGTTGCGATCGCACGCCGAGGGTCGAGCGGCGGGCGCCATGGAGATCGTCGCCAGTGACCTGGACGCGCTAGACGCCCCCCCGGCCCTGATCGAGGTTGCTGAACGTGCGGTTGGCGAGGAGCGCCGCCACGCCCGGATCTGCGCGGAGGTGGCGCTGGCGTATGACGATTCCGTGCCCGCGTCCAAGATCGACCCGGCGCCGATCGGCGACGAGCACGGGCATGCGCGTGTGCCGTGGCGTGCGCGGCACGTGGTGGGTCTGTGCTGCATCAGCGAGACGTTCGCATCGGCCCATCTCAACACCTGCCGCACGCGCGCCACGTCCAGCCGTGTCCGCGACGCGTTTCACAGACTGCTGGAGGACGAGGTTGGTCACGCGCAACTCGGATGGGCATTCCTGGCGTGTTCGGTCGCACCACCTCCGTCGTTGACGGCGACCTGGGTTGCTCCCTTGCTTGAGGTGTACCGGCAGCATTTTGTCGGTCGCGCCGCACATCACCCCAACATCGACCTTCCGGGCCACGGTTGCTCGCGGCCGGGCGAACTGCTTGCGCAATACCTGGACGCCGTCGACCAGCTGATCCTGCCCGGCTTTGAACACGTTGGCGTTTCGACCGAGAAGGCCCGCGATTGGCTGGCCGCCGCGCGCGTGCGCGGGCCAGTCGCGCCTTCTGCCGTCAGTGAATGATCCAGCAGACACGCGCGGACAGCGCGAACGCTTGCGGAACGGCGGTGCCGGTCAGCGCGTTCGCGATCAGGTCGAAGGGCGCAAAGACATATTCGGCGAAGCCGCCGATGCTCCAGCGTGGCCCCATCAAATAATCCGCTGCCGCCGCCGCCTGCATGCCGATGGCCCGATGTGGTTTCACCACGGCGCCGTCCACACCCAGCATGCCGATGCCGACCTCGAACGATGGCAGCAACCTGAGCACGTCCATCGTGTACGACAGGCCTCCGAAAACCGAATACGCCCAGATTGTGCCGCCGGGCAGCCGCGCCATCATGTCTTCGGTCACGCCGTGTCGCGATCCCCCCGCTGTCAGGCGGATGGCCCACGCGTCGTTCAGGCCGTATTGCCCGTCCACCGCCAGCCGCAAACCGAATGGATCGCGGCCCTCGACCACCACGCTTGCCAACCCTGTGCGTAGCGCAAGCTGCCAGTCGTCGGCGTCCGCAAGCGCCCTGCGTGGTGCGACGACACTGATGGTGGCGGTGATCAGCGCCAGGGTCAGAACCAGACGCTGTTTGCTGAAAACGGAGGGCACCACGGACACATCATAGTCGCGCGGGCGCCCGAAGTCGTCGCGCGGGTGTCAACGAAGCACGCGGAATCAGCGGCGATGGCGCGGTGGTCGTCGGGGCGTCCGGCTCCAGCGCCTTCATCTGGGACGGCGCGATGCGATCGCTCGCGACGTTGCTCACGCAGGCGGGCGTCAACTTGGCGGGCTGGCAGCTCAGGGCCGCCACGGCGGTTTCGACGAACGGAAAGGCCATCGCGGGCGACGGCCAGCATGGTTCGTTGACCGAAAGCTGGATCGTCCGGTTGCCTTGACGCCCCGACGAGATGCATGAGACCCGTCCGTCGGTCCGGACCGGGCCCCTGGCCAAATTGACCGGGCGTGACCCCACGTGATATCCAAATGCAGATTATGGCGAAACGTGTCCTGATCGCCGATGACAGCTTAACCATTCAGAAAGCCTTCGCTATGACGTTCGCCGGCGAGGACGTGACGCTGCTGGCGGCACGCTCGGCCGATGAGGGACTGACGATGGCCCGGCAGGCCCGTCCCGAGTTGGTGATCGCCGACGCGGTCATGCCCGGCAGGTCCGGATATGAGCTGTGCTCCGCCATCAAGGCGGACCCCGCCTTGCGGAGCGTGCCGGTATACATCCTGGCCTCCTCCCAGAATCCGTACGACGAAGCGCGGGGCCGGCAAAGCGGAGTTGACGGACAGTTCACGAAGCCATTTGAATCGGTGGCCTTTGTAGAGCGGGTCAAAGAGGCGATAGCCAAGGGTCCCACCGCGGTAGCCGCAATGCCGGCTGCGCGCCCTCCGTTGGCTTCGGTTCCTGCCGCGGCGCCTCCGACAGCGAGGCCGGTGGTTCCCCCGAAGGCGACTCCGGTGTTCGACGATGACTATGGCGAGATTTCAATCGCGGCCGCCCCCGCGGACGCCACGCCGCCGCCTCGGGCTCCCGTGGCCGTACCCCAGCGGCCGGTCATGACCACTACACAGCCCGCGTCCGCGACCAGCGCACCGGGCGGAATGCGTCCTTCGCTGATTCCTGGGCTCAGGCCCGGGGCTGCGCCTCCCGCGCGACCTGGAACGCTACCGGTGCGCCCACTGGCGGCACCTGGCTTCACCAGTCAGGCGCCCGCCGCCGGTGCGGGAACCTGGCATCCACCGGCGACGACCGCGCCAGCCGCGCGCGTCTCCGCACCGCCGACGCCCCCGATCTCGCCGGGGCCGACCCGGACGTTGATGGGGTTGCCCGCGGCCATGGCCCAGGCTCCCGCGCGCCTTGGTGCGACAGCCGCTCCCGCGCGGCCGTCGATCCAGCCCGGGCACGGCCTGGACGGCCGCACGCCATCGCCCCTGACCCACGCGCCAGGGATTCCGGCCGCCTCCAGCGCGTCGGCCGCGATCACGGCCAAGGTCGATCAGAAGATTGCCGCTTTCGCCGCGAAAGGTCCCGAGTACGAAGCGATCGCCAAACTGTCGCGCGAGATCATCGAGAAGATTGTGTGGGAAGTGGTCCCGGAGCTTGCGGAAGTGATCATTCGCGAAGAGCTTCAAAAACGCGGCCGGATCTGACCGCCGGCCAAGCGACGAATTCCTGGCTCTGACTGTCCATGGGCGATCCCTCCGATACCAAGTACGCGAAGAACTACGACCCCGCGGCGTTTGAGGCGCGCTGGTACCGCGAGTGGATCGAGCGCCGTTACTTTCACGCCGACGCGCAGGCTCCCAAGGCCCCGTTCGCGATCGTCATTCCGCCGCCGAACGTGACCGGGGTCTTGCACATGGGCCACGCGCTCGGCTGCACGATCGAGGACATCTTCACGCGTTGGAAGCGCATGGCGGCCTACAACGCCATGTGGCTGCCCGGCACCGATCACGCGGGCATCGCGACCCAGATGGTCGTCGAACGCCGGCTGCGCGAGACGGAAGGAAAATCCCGTCACGATCTCGGCCGCGACGAATTCGTCAAACGGATCTGGGCTTGGCGGCAAGAGTCCGGCGACCGGATTCTTGAACAGCTCAAACGGCTGGGCTGTTCTCTCGACTGGGATCGCCTGAAGTTCACCATGGAGCCGGCGTATTCGGCGGCGGTGATCGAGGCGTTCGTGCGCCTCCACGAGGAAGGGCTGATCTATCGCGCGGAACGCCTGATCAACTGGTGCGTGTCGTGCCGGACCGCGCTGTCGGATCTGGAGGTCGACTACGACGAGGGCAAACAGGCCGAACTTTACGAGTTCGCGTACCCGTTGCTCGACGGCTCGGGTGAGGTCGTGATTGCGACGACACGCCCCGAGACGATGCTGGGCGACACGGCCGTCGCCGTCCATCCGGACGATCCCCGCCACCAGGCGAAAATCGGCAGGAAGATTCAGAACCCGCTTACGGGATATTTCTTCAACGTCATCGCGGATGCCGTGTTGGTCGATCCGAAATTCGGAACCGGCGCCGTCAAGGTGACGCCCGCGCACGATCCCAACGATTTCGAATGCGCCCGGCGGAACAACTTGCCGCACATTTCGATCTTCGACGAGGCGGGGCGGGTCACGGAGGCAGGTGGGTCTTTCGCCGGCCTCGATCGGTTCGCCGCCCGCAAGGCGGTGAAGGCGCGACTGAAAGAGCTGGGCCTAGAGCGGGGATCCAAGCCGCACGTTCACGCCGTCGGGCACTGCCAGCGCTGTGAGACGGTGGTCGAGCCGATGCTGTCCACGCAATGGTTCGTCAAGATGGAGCCCCTGGCCAAACCCGCGATCGAGGCGGTCGAACAGGGCAAGACCCGTTTCGTTCCCGAGAGCTGGTCAAAAACCTATTTCCACTGGATGCGGAACATCCGGGACTGGTGCATTTCGCGCCAGCTGTGGTGGGGTCATCGCATCCCGGCGTGGACCTGTGGGGCCTGCAATCTGATAACCGTCGCGCGTGAAACGCCGGCCGCGTGTGTCCACTGCGGCGGCGTCGAACTGAAGCAGGACGAAGACGTCCTTGATACCTGGTTTTCGTCCTGGTTGTGGCCGTTTGCGACGCTGGGCTGGCCCAAGGAAACCCGCGAGTTAAAGACGTTCTATCCGACCAGCGTTCTTGATACCGGTTACGACATTCTGTTCTTCTGGGTGGCCCGCATGATGATGGCGGGTCTGCACTTCATGAAGAAGGTGCCTTTCCGTACGGTGTACCTGCACACGATGGTCACCGACGAAAAAGGCGACAAGATGTCGAAGGTCAAGGGGAACACGATCGATCCCCTGGACGTGATCGACAAATACGGCGCCGACGCCCTGCGGTTCGCGCTGGCCTGGTTGTCGAACCAGGCGTCGCAGGGCAAGAACATCAAGTTTTCGATCGCCAACGTCGAGGACGCGCGCCGGTTCGCCACCAAAATCTGGAATGCCAGCCGTTTCGCGCTGATGAACCTGGAGGGATTTGACGCCGAACGCTTCGCGGATCGCATCGCCGATGGTCCGGATCGCGCCGAGCTGGATCTTCCCGAACGCTGGATCCTGTCGCGCGTGCAGCGCGCGATCGAGGCGGTGGATGAGGCGCTGGAGGACTACCGGATCGCGGATGCCGCACAGGCCGCCTATCACTTCGTGTGGAACGAGCTGTGCGACTGGTACATCGAGATGGCGAAAGCGGCGCTGGCGCGCGATCCGGCCGACACCGAACTGCGCTGGAAGGTGCAGGGCGCCCTGGTGACCGCGCTGGAGGCCGCGATGCGTCTTCTGCACCCGTTCATGCCATTCCTGACCGAGGAGATCTGGCAGCAGCTGCCCAAATCCTTGGGCGCTCCCCAGAGCATCATGATCACGTTGTACCCCGTGAGGGACCTGCGGTTCATCGACGACGCCTCCGAATCGTCGATGGCTCTGGTGCAGAAGGTGATCGTCGCGCTGCGGACGATCCGCGCCGAGAAGAACATCGCGCCGTCCGCGCGTTTGACCGCGATTTTGGCCGTCGGGGATGACTACAAGAAGACCATTCTTGAGGGCTACCGGCAGATCGTGGCGGAACAGGGGCGTTGCGCCGTTGTGCGGGTGCGCCGAGCGGGGGGAACCACCGGGGCGCCGCATTTGTTGGGCCCGGTCGCGACTGCGCTGGCCGGGGACGTGGAGGTGGTGGTGCCGTTGGAGGGTCTGGTGGATCCGGCCGCCGAGCGCGCGAAGCTGGAAAAGCAGCGCGACAAGACCCAGTCCGAGCGCGATTGGCTGGTGCAGAAACTCGCGAATCCGAAATACGTCGCCAACGCCAAGGCCGAGGCGGTCGAGAAGGATCGCGCCAAGCTGCTGGAGTTGGACGCCGCTCTGGTGCAACTGGACGCCGCCATCGCGCGCCTCGGCGGTCCGCAGTAGGGACCAGGGTTACCGACTGGCGCCGGTGTCGATCCATCGTTGGATCAAGTGCAGGTCGTCTCGCGAAAGATCGTCCTGGGGAACGCCGGCGTGGCCCACGACCGGGGGAGCCCCAATCAACTTGCGTAAAAGGTAGCTACGCGACGAGTCCCTGGGCGCGACACGCACCAATCGAGTGACCTGCACCGAGGGAACGCCGACCAGTCGGTCGTGCGCGTCGCGTGCACACAGCGATAGGCCCCCCGCGGGGTCGGACAGACACGCAGCGGGATCGACCAGGTGGGTGCCGGCATCGCCGTCGAGGTGGCAGGCGCTACCCGCGCAGTGCTTGGCGAAAAGATCTGTCACCTGCTGATAGGTGGCCGACGCGGGAACGGGTTTTGGCGGAAGCATGGTTCCCGTTTCGGCGATTCGAAAACGAAACGCATACAGGTCGGAACGCGTACCGTCGGTGTTGTCAGGGGGCGCCTCCAGCCGGCAACCACGGAGCGACCGAATTCCCGGCCGCAAGACCAGGGTGTACCCCAGGCCAGGTGTCAGTGTTCCCGAGGGTTGAAACAGGGCGCGTCGTTCCACCAGGTCCACCCAGTAGCGCCCTGTGTGATAGAAAAAACCCGAGTACAAGGCGATCGTGGAAAGCCCGATGGTGTCTGGATTGGGGAAGTCGCTGAACGACACAATCGGAACGACATCGGGAGGGACGTCCCGCGCATTCGGTTGTGGCAATACGTCCGCCAGCTGAAACGGGTCACAGGTGCCCGGGCGGGGCAGGTCGGCCGTCGGTACGCTGCAACCGCCGGCCCCGATGCACATTCCCGCGAAGGTCAGCCACGCCAGACCCGCCCGGCGCGACCAGGTCATGGGCCCGTCGTGAAAGGTCCGCGCCAACTGAAGCGAAAGCAACCCTTCCGTTGGGTTTAGCTCTCCGCGTAGGCTTTGATTTGGTCGCGAACGACCTCTTCGCTGAGTCCGGCGCGCAGGTACTCCTGAAGGCAGTCCGCGAGGGTGACGACCATATCGTCGACACCTCTCTCCTGGACCAGCTTACCCAACAGGGCTTTCGCCGCCGGGCTGTCATCATTGCGCAGGAAGTCTCGAATCATCTCCAGCGTCAGATCGCCGGAAAAGTCGAGCATCGCGTGGTCGAGAAGGTAGGCGATAAGCTGGTTCACCGATTGGCCTCCAGAGGCGTTCTTGGGGTGGGGATGGCGAGAGCCGGGAATCAGGTCAATATCGCGGATGCCGTGGACACGCAAGGAGTTCGGCAAGCAAGTTCGAAGTGCGGGTCCAACCAGGCGGGTCCGTCCGCCGCAGATTGTCGCCTTCCACGTTTGACCCGTCAGGTCGGAGTTGTTACGGTGCGCGTACTTTGCGCCGTCTTCGCTACCTCCCAGCAGGGGCGCGGGCGCTCGGCGCCGCGGGCACCCTGGTCGCGTTATTGGCAGCATCCGTTGCGTGCGGGCCGGTGGAGTATTTGAATCAGGTCAGCAGTAAGGCCAGTGGCGCGGTGGCCGCGGCCAAACAGGCGAACGCCGATCGGTTCGCGCCCTACGAATACACCGCGGCGGTTCAATATCTGAACAAGGCCCGCGAGGAAGGCGGTTACGCCGAATATCAGATCGCCATCGACTACGGTCGACGGGCCGAGGAACTTGCGATCCGGGCACGCGCCATCGCCGAGGAAAAAGGCACGGTGGTTACAACGGGAAACCCGCGCACCCCTGAGCCGCCGGCCACGGCAAAGGACTCTCCTTGATGTTCCCTCCTTCCTCGTGCCGGGGCGCCTTTCTTGTACGTCGAATCTGGACATCACTTTTCGCACTTGGCCTGCCTCTATTTGTATCGCTGTCGCTCCTGGCGCCGGTCGGCTGCGCGGGAAGGCAACTGGCGGTCAGCGTCAGTGAAGTCAGGCAGTTGGCGAAACAGGCCCGCGACAACGGCGCTATGCGCTGCGCGCCGCGGGAACTTGCGCTGGCAGACACCAACGCCGAGTTCGCGGATCGGGAACTGGGCGAGGGTGACTATTTTCGCGCTCGCGAACACCTGCACCAGGCCGAGGACAACGCCCGCTTGGCGTTGCGGCTGTCGCCCAGGGACAAGTGTGTCGGCCGCCCCAAACCAGTTGACCGCGACGGCGACGGTATCAGGGACGACGTTGACAGGTGTCCGACCGAGCCCGAGGACAAAGACGATTTCGAGGACGCCGATGGGTGCCCCGATCCCGATAATGACAAGGACGGGGTCGCTGACGGCAGCGACAAATGTCCGGCCGAGCCCGAGGACAAGGACGAGTTCGAGGATGCCGATGGGTGCCCCGATCCCGACAATGACAAAGACGGGATCGCCGACGGGGACGACAAGTGCCCGACCGAGCCCGAGGACAAGGACGATTTCGAGGACGCCGATGGGTGCCCCGATCCCGACAACGACAAGGATGGGGTTGCCGACGGGGACGACAAGTGCCCGCTGGTGGCGGGACCGCCCGACAATGCTGGCTGTCCCAAGAAGTACGAACACATCGTCGTCACCTCCGAGAAAATCGAGCTCAAGCAAAAAATCTTCTTCGAGACCAACAAGGCCGTGATCATGTCGCGCAGTTTTGGGTTGCTGGCCGAGATCGCCAATGTCTTGCAGACCCGAAGCACCATGCGGTTGCGGATCGAAGGGCACACCGACGCGCGCGGGACACCGAAACACAACCTGAAGTTGTCGCAGTCCCGGGCGGACGCCGTGCGTTTGCACCTGCAGGGAGCGGGCATCGATGGCGGGCGCTTGGACGCACGGGGCTTTGGTCCCGAGCAACCGATCGAAACCAACAAGACGGGGGCTGGACGAGAAAGAAACCGGCGTGTCGAGTTCGTGATTACCCAACAATGATAGAGACAGGGACGCGGCAATTTGAAGAAGATCGGAAGAAGATCGGAAGAAAATCGGAAAGAAAGGCAGTCTACTAGAATGATGTTTCTCTCGCGTAGGCGCCCCGTCTCCGGGGCTGCGCCGATTTTGGGCCTGATGATGGCGCTGACATTGCTCTTAGGCGGGTCAGCTCGCGCTCAGGATCAGTCGACGATCGACAAGTTGGTCCAACTGAACAAGAAGGCCATGGATGACTACGACACGGCCGACTTCGACGCCGCCAAGAAATCCTTGCTCGACGCCGAGAAGAGCGGAAAGCGGGCGGGTCTAGAGAGTCACCCGATCATGGCCCGGACGTATATCCACCTGGGGGCCTTGTATCTGATCGGCTACAAGGACAGCAAGAAAGCACAGCACTATTTTGGCAAGGCCGTGGACATCCAGGGCGACATCAAGCTCGACAAGAATCTGACGTCGTCCGCCCTGAGGGACCTGTTCGCGTCCGTCAAGGAACAAAAAGGCGAGTCAGGCGGTGACGAGCCGGTGGCACCGCCGCCGCCTCCGGCGAAGAAGGGGCGAGGGCGGCCCGATCCCGTGGCTGTCGTGCCTGATATCGAGGAAGAATCACCGGCGCCCAAGCGCGGTAAGAAGGGGAGGGAGAGGGCGGCTGAAGGTGACGTCGAAAGCCTCGGTGAGCCGGATCTTCCCGCCAGCATCACGGCGCTGGAGTGCCCGTATCCCGACGACACGCCGCCGGGTAAGAAGGTGACGTTGCGCTGCGCCGCCGCCGCCAACCTGAAAGTCGTGAAGGTCGCCCTTTACTACAAGGGCCACGAGATGACCGACTACGAACAGATAGCGATGACCAGGTCCGCCAAGGGGTGGTTCGAGGCGACGGTTCCCAAGAAGCGCGTCGACGGCACGTCGCTTCAGTTCTACTTCGAGGGTATGGACGCCGGTGACAAACCCGTCGTCTCGAATGGTAGGGCCGAGAGCCCGAACGTGATGCTGATTGTCGAAGGCGGCAATAAGGTCGTCGGCGGGGGCGAGGAGGAGGAGGAGAACCCGCTTGAAGCGCGCAAGCGTCAATCACCGAAGCTGCTGCTGGGGAAATACGACAAATCGCAAATCGGGGTTGATACCCGGTACGGCAATCGCCGCTTCTGGATCGGAATCGGCGCCGGCAGCGGATTCGTGTACGCGATCAGTGGCGTTCCGGAATCCCGGGTCAACTCCCTGATGGACCAAACATCCAACATCGTCGTCACCGGCGTGGGTTGGGCGGGACTGGGCCAGTTCGCGCCCGAGATTGGGCTTCAGATCAATCCGGACTGGGCTGTCTCGATCGAGGGCCGGCACCAGTTCATCTATCAGGACCCCAAGGTCGCGAAATACACGGCAGCGGGGGCGCACGCGGTGTTCGTGAAAGTGATTCGGTACACGAAACAGAATCAATTGAGGGGGTTCGTTGCCGCCGTTGGCGGGGGAGGAGAGGGAATTCGCATGAACATCGCGACCGACTTTCCGAAAAATGCGGAGCTCACGGACACCATTCTGATTGGTCCGATTTTTTTCGGGGGCAGCGTCGGGATCAACTACGAAATATCGAAGCGAACGTCCTTTGTCGCGGAAGCCAAGGCGGTGTTCGGAATGTCGAAGAAGGGTGCCGCGGTGGACCTCAACGCGGCGTTGCAGATCAACTTCGGCGACACGTCTGGGGCCGCCGAGAAGGCGGCCGCGAACAAGGTGGACTCGGTCTCCAGTTCGATCGACGACGAAGAACCCAAATGAGCAAGCCAAGTAGGCAAGCAGGCCACGCAAACCGGCAAGCAGGCCACGCAAACCGGTAAGCGAGCCCCGTAGGCAAGCAGGGCCGGACCTGGTTCAAGGCAAGGGTCAGGCCTGTCGATACCCCTGGGGATGTATCCCCGGCACGTCGTCGCGTTTTGTTTGGCGTTGGTGGGCCCGTCGTTCCTGGGAGCCGGTTGTAGCTCGGCGACAAGGCCATTTTCGCAGGAGCACGTGGAGATGCGGGACTACAAACCGCTGTCCGTTCCCACCACGACGCCCTTGCGCCAACGTTGGGAGAAATTGCAGCGGCTGGCGGGCGCGGAATCGTGGCGCCTGGAGACATTCGACGAGACCCGCGGGTTGATGATTGCCGCCCGCATGTCCGCCGAAAGCCCCGAGATTCGGGAGCGGCTGAGGATTGTCTTGCGATCGGACGCGACGGAAATCTCCGTTCAGACCGAGGTGCTTGAAGACGGGGAATGGGATGCCCGCGACCTGACGTGTGGCAGGTACGAGTACTCCCGCGAGACGGACATCGCGATGAAGCTGGACTAGGC
>JANOJB010000279.1:0-10962 GCA_031407985.1 Pseudomonadota bacterium
CCGAACGACTTGCAGACATTCTTGATGAGTATGCTCATGGGCTTTTCACGATTTGCGCGCCCCCCTGGTTCGTCCCGGTTCCTGCGGGCCCGCCACGTGCGGGGATTTTTCTTTCCAGCATGGTCTTGGCGACCAGCGTCCCGATTGCCAGCAAGGTCAGAATTGACGCGACCGCGAAGGATCCAGGCAGATTGTATTCCTGAAACAGCTTTTCGATTCGCAGCGGCATGGTGTCGGTTTGACCCGCGATGTGGCCGGAAACGACATAGACCGCCCCGAACTCGCCCGTCGCGCGCGCGTTGCAAAGTATGATTCCGTAGACCAGCCCCCACTTGATGTTGGGCGCGGTGACCGACCAGAACATCTGCCAGCCGTTGGCCCCCAGGCTGACCGCGGCAAGCTCCTCGTCCGGTCCGACGGCCTCCATGATCGGAATCAATTCTCGCGCCACGAACGGAAACGTCACGAAGGCGGTCGCCAGCACCAGCCCGGGTGTGGCAAAAATGATCTTCAGGCTCTCGTTGCGTGGCCACACATGGAAAGCCTGTTGGAGGACGAACAGCAATCCGAAACAGGCGGCGCCGCCCGCCAAGAGAACCAGCCAGGGCCGATTCCACAACCCATGGCGCGCCTTGGGGCTGCCGGGGCGGAACACGAAAAAAGCGACGACGAACAGGAACACGCCAAGAAGTGAAAACAGGTACGGCATGATCGCGTACCCGTCGCGTCGCAAGAACGGCCCGAAGTATCCCTGCAAGCCAAAGATCAAGACGAACATCAACCCCGCCACCACCGGCGAGACGGAAAACGGCAAGTCGATCAACGCTGTCAGCAGGGTGCGTCCCCGAAAGCTGAAGCGGGAGATCGTCCATGCCGCCGCAACCCCAAAAACGATGTTCGCGATCAGGGCGATGGGAACCACGGTCAGCGTCAAAAGGATCGAGTGGCGCGTGTCGGGGTCGGCGAATAGATTTTTCGCATAGACGCCAAGGCCTTCCCGCAGGGCTTCGTAAAACACGTTGACCACGGGAACGACCACCAACAGCCCGACGGTGATCAGCGCGATCGAGGTCAGCCCCCAGCGGACCCAGGCCGGATCCTGTTGGGCCTTGCTCCTGTTCGCGGCGGCGGCGGCCGGCGCGCGGGACGGCGGCGGGACCGATGTCAGGGCAACGGTCTCAGTGCTCATGGCGCAAACTCCAGCGTTCCAGCAGGTTGATGCCCACCAACATGGCGAACGAAACGACCAGCAACACGACCGCGATCGCCGTAGCCTCGCCGTACGCGAATTCCTCAAGCCGCGCCACGATCAGGATGGGCGCGATCTCGGTCTTGTACGGCATGTTTCCCGATACGAAAACCACCGATCCGTATTCGCCCACGCCGCGCGCGAACGCCAGGGCGAACCCGGTGATCAGGGCCGGCGTCAGCGTTGGAAGGATCACGTTCTGAAATGTCTGCCAGCGGGTTCCCCCCAGCGAAGCCCCGGCTTCTTCGTACTCGGGATTGAAATCCTCAAGAATTGGTTGAACGGTGCGAACCACGAACGGCAGTCCCACGAAGACCAGCACCAACACGATGCCGAAGCGCGTGTACGCGCCCTCGATTCCCAACGGCACCAGATAGCGCCCCAGCCAGCCGGTCTCGACGTACAGGCTGGAATACACCAGGCCGCCGACGGCTGTTGGCAAGGCCAGGGGCAGGTCGACCAGTGAATCCACCAGACGCTTGCCGGGGAAGTCGTACCGGACCAGGACCCACGCCAACAGCAGGCCCAAGACCAGGTTGGCCAGCGCGGCGACGAACGCGGCGCCGAAGGTCAGGGCATACGCGGCGCGCGCCCGTTCGGTCCACACCGCGTGCCAGAAGTCCGCAAAAGACAGCGATCCCGCCTTCAAAAAACAGGCAAGAATGGGCAGCAGCACCAGAATGCTGAGGTAGGTGACGGTGTATCCCAGGGTCAAGGAGAACCCGGGCAGCACGCGCCGATTGATGGTCGCCATATCCGAAGCTAGTTTCCGTTCATTTCGGCTTGTAGATGTTGTCGAACACGCTGCCATCTCCGATGAACTGCTTGTGCGCGTCGGGATAGTCCTTGGCGATCTCCTTGATGTCGAAGAGCCGAATACCCGGGAACCTGGCTCCGTGTTTTTTCAGGATAGCGAGATTGCTTGGCCGGTAAAAATGTTTGGCGGCAAGCTCCTGACCTTCGTCGGTGTACGTGTATTTCAGGTACGCCTCGGCGACGTCCCGGGTCTTGTGGCGATCGACGTTGGTGTCCACCAGGGTGACGTGCGGCTCGGCGCGGATGCTGATGGGCGGGTAGACCACCTGCAGCGCGCCTTTGGCCTCGCGCACCTCCAGGTGCGCTTCGTTTTCCCAGGCCAGGTGCACGTCCCCGATCCGCTTCTGCAGGAAGGTCGTGGTGGCACCCCGCGCGCCGGAATCCAGGACCGGAACCTGCTGGTACAGCTTCGTCACGAAATCGATGGCGGATTCCTTCGTACCGCCGCGCAGGATCACGGAGCCCCAGGCGCTGAAGAAACTAAGGTATCCGTTGCCGGACGTTTTGGGATTGGGCGTGACAATCGATACGCCCGGCTTCACCAGATCCGGCCAATCCTTGATGCCCTTGGGATTCCCCTTGCGGACGACGAAAACGATGGTCGAAAAATACGGCAGCGATCGGTGGGGAAGGCGATCGACCCAATCCTTGTTGATGAGTCCCTTCTTGCGGATGGCGTCGGTGTCGATAATCGAAGCGATCGTCACCACGTCAGCTTCCAGGCCGTCGATCACGGCGCGGGCCTGTGTGCTGGAGCCACCGTGTGACTGCTTGATGTTGACCTTGACGCCCTTTTCTTTCTGGTACCGGGCCGCGAAGTTGGCGTTGATGTCCCGCCACAGCTCGCGCGTCGGATCGTAGGAGACGTTCAGCAGTTCAACCTCGGCCGCGACCGCGGTCCCCGAAACGAATACCGCCAAGACCAACGCCAAGACGATCGTGATCCTCGTGCTCCAACTCGACTTCGCTTTCAAACGCGACATGGTGATTTCCGTTTTCGTGCTTGTGGTTGTTTGATCGCCCTAGAAATTCAGTTGCGCGCGGCCGATGACGACGTTTTCGGTCAGCCGGTCGGTCACGTTGGCCGGTGCCGTGGCGGTCGCGGCCGTCCCCCCGCCGCCCTTGAAACGGGTCTGCTCGAAGCTGACCGTGTAGTGCAGGCTGCGTCGTGGCACCCAGGTGACCGCGCCGCCGAAACCCTGCGCCGACCGGGCACTGGCGACCGGATTCGCATAGACGGGGAAGGTGTCGTTGTCCGCCTTCAGCCAGTTCCAGCGGGCGGCGATCTGCAAGGCTCCCCAGTGTCCCTTCTTTGTATCGAACACGTGGTCGGGCGTGGCGCCATCGTAGCCCTCGGTGCCGCCCAACGTGACGCTCAACGTGGCGGCCGCGGCCTGGTGGGTCAACACGGTCGTGGTGTTGCCCTTCTGGACGCCTTGCTTCAGCCACAGGTACTCGGCCAGCAGGCCGAACCAGCGCTGGTAGTAGTACAGCTGTGGGTTGACCCGGGTCGACCGCTGGTTCGTGAACGTCGTCGTGGCGCCCGTCGTGTCGGTGGCCGGCGCCAGGTACGAGAAAAATGTATTTTGACCGGCGGTGCGAAAGGGCGACAGGCCCGTCGCGGCCGCCGCGGTTGATGTCGGCAGGCGTCCCTTCCGGTGGCCGGTGCCGGCGGAGACCCCGATGCCCAGATTACCGTAGTTGCCGAGGGCCTCGGTCCGAAGCGGGTGGAAGAACAACCGGCCCTGAAAGTCCTTGGCGTGGTTGAGATCTGTGTCGGCTCCGGTGCCGTCGGGAGCGCCGTTGAAGGCGCCGATCACGTAGTGGACGATGCCGCCGGCGACATCCCCCCACAGTTGCAGGCCGACGTCTCGTTGACTGGACAGATTCTGAACCAGCGTTTGTTCCAGAAACGCCCGATCGGGGTCCCCTTGCAGCCGCTCAAGACCGATCGGGGCCTTGTATTTGCCGACCCTTAGCCGCAGCCAGTTCCACGGGTGCAAGTCCACGTAGCCGTCCAGGACCTGCACAGTGCCAGCGAATTCCGGGAGCAGCCGAAAGTCGACGATCGAGAACAGCGTTCCTTCCAGCGACGGCCGAAACTTGCGCACCAGGAAGGTGTCGTTGGCCGCCAGCGCATCGTTGTCCAGGAAGAACCGGCCGTCGCCTTGCACCAGGCCGCGGATTCTCAGCGCGAAGGACTTGTCGGGCAGGGTGATGGCAAAACCTTTGTCGTCGATGCTCAGTTTTGGTGCCTCCTTGGCGCGCTTTTCGGCCTGCTCTTCCAGAATTTCATGTTTGCGCGCGGCGATGCGGGCCAACTGATCAATCTCATCCAGACGCGCGGCCAGATCGTCCGTCGGGACGGTTGGGCTGACGACCTGTGGCGCCGGGGAGGCCGCGGCGTCGACCGGCTGCGCGGGGACGGGCGCGGAAGGCGGGGGCGCCTGTGGATCCGGTGCCTGCGCCATCGCGGGTACCGCAAGGCTGATGGACAACAGCGTCACTATAGTAGACGCTGCCCAAACAGCGGACTTCCTGACGACGGGCATTTGCTCTCCCTTGTGTTCGTGTCTACGTCTGCGGATGAGAGTAGCCTGCGACAGACACTGCGTCTAGTAAAAAAGACACGGCGAGCGTTTGCGCCATCCACCTCCCATATGTCCGAGGCCCACGGTTCTCGGATTGGCCCTACGGCGGTCGCACCGCCGCCTCATAAATTTGCAGTGTCCCGCTTCGGTCGGACGCGAAGAAAAAACGCGTGCCGTCCGGACTCAGCCAGGGATCGCGATCGTCGGCGGCTGTATTCAGATCCCCAAGCGCCTGAAACAACGTGAACGGTCCCGATGTCGTTTGCCGGCGCGCGATGTAGAGATCCGACGGGCCCAACGCATCTCCCGAGCTGTAAAACAGCGACAGCCCGTCATCGGTCAGAAAGCCGTCGACGGTTGACCGACCGGGGAAGTTCAGTTCGACAACGGGCGTCGGCGTTCCAAAACCGGCGTTGATTCCGGCCCGCGAGCAGAACCAGGTTCGATAGACGTCGCCGTTGTCGCGGGTGGTACTGAGCGGCATGACCAGGCCCCCCAACCCGGTGGGACGCGGGATGTCGCGGGCGGCGGAGTTCAAGGCGGGCACGCTGACCGGGGCCGACCAGGATGTTCCACGGGCGCCGCGTGTCGAAACCCAGACGTCGATGTCTCCGGTGAGGCTCCCGCGATCGGAGCCGAACCACAGCGTCAGTCCATCCAGCGAGATCGCCGAGCTGGATTCGAACGCGATCGGATCGTTCACGGCGCCAACACGCTGCGGGACACCAAATGCGGAGGAAGCCGAGGTGCGCTGGGCCGTCCAGATGTCGCTGTTCAGCCCATCGCGATCCGAGGTGAAGGCGATCTCCAGCAGATCGCCCGTCAGCGTGGGGTTGTCGTTCTTATCGGGTGAATCGATCCCGGCGACCAGGCGCGGCGGATCGAAACGGGGGACCGGGGGTGACACTTCGCCGAGCGTCACCAACTTGCCCACGCCGCAGCCGCTGAACACGATGGAGACCCCGAAAGCCGCCAATCGTGTTCCGACGAAGCCGTGGGAGCGCCGCGACATGGGCGCTGATGATAGATCGTCGGCGGCTGGTAGAGTCCGCCAATTGACCGCTGGCGGGATCACCACGCATCGCAATCCGGTCCGTCGATGGGCCCGCCGGGGCGTGATGTTGCTGGCCCTTGGAACTCCGGCCCTGGCCCGCTCCGCTGCCGCGGCGCCGGTTCTGGTGCGACTGGACCTCGTGTCGCCGAACGGATGCGGAACCAGCGACGAACTGGCGCGTAGGGTTGCGGTTCGTTCGGCGCGCATTCGTCTTTCTCCGAACGCCGCGACGGAACATCTGGTGCGCGTCGAAATCGCGGGCGCGGGTCTGCGTTCCTTCGACGCCACCCTGACGTTTTCACATGGGACGGGCCGGCGATCGTCGCGCCGGATCCAGACCAACACCTGCGACGAGGCGCTGGAGGCAATCGCGCTGGTCTTGGCGGTCACGTTTGACCCATCGAGAGGCGGTGACCAGGTCCCGCCCGTCGGGACGAAGCAATCCGCCGCCGAACCGCCAACCGCGCATTCGAAATCCGCGAAGCCGCCGCCGCCCGGGCGACCAACCTCACCCGAGGGCGGGGCACAAGCCCGCCCCGATGACAAACCCACAACGGTCGTTGACCGAACCCCCGCGTCAGAATCTCCGCGTCGTTTGAGTGCGGAGTCGTTACCCCGCTTGGATTCATCGGGGAAACGCCCGCAGGATTCGCCACCCCCGATAGTTGACATTGATGTTGGCATCGCGGCGCCTTTGCCGGTCCCGTCGCCGGCCATGGAAACCAGCTTCACCGGATCAGCGGGGCTTGCGGGTCAGGCGACTTCGGCCCCATCGCCATCCGCCATGCCCGGCCTTGGAGCCTATGCCTTGTTGGGATGGGACCGCGGGTCTTCCGTGTGGTCGCCTCGACTCAGGATCGCCGCGACTCATTTTTGGTCCAGCCGGTTCACCGCGCCCGGCGGAACCGCCGATTTCACGCTGACTCTGCTGGCCGTGGATCTGTGTCCGGTTTGGATTCGTACTGGGTCCTTCGGGGGGGGCGGATGCGCGGGTGGGGCAGGTGGCTGGCTGACCGCGCATGGTTCGCGGACTTTCGTGCCGCAATCCGAAGTCCGACCATTCGCGGCGCTGGGGGCCTCGGCGATCGTCACGTTTGTGACAGGAGGGGGCATCGAGATTTCCGCCCTCGTCAGCGGCGGCGCGCCCCTGATTCGCGACCAATTCCAGTTCCGCCCGGCGCCGTTCTATCAGGTGCCCAGCTTGACGGTGACGGGTGGCGTCGGACTTGGTTTGCGGTTTTGGTGATCGGTTGACCACCCTGCACGCATACTGTCAGTGCGCATGTCGAACGGTTCAGCCTTCGCAACCAGCGATCGGATTCCGGTGCCGTTTCCCGGCGCCGACACGGGCCGGTTGGAGGCCATGTTTCGGGCGCACCACAACGTTGTGTGGCGCACCCTGCGCCGCCGCGGTCTGGATCCCGACGCCGCGGCGGATGCGACCCAGCAATGCTTCGTGATAGCTGCCGAACGCCTGGGCGACATTCGCGCCGAAAGCGAGCGTTCGTTCCTGTTGGGCACCGCCCTGCGACTGGCCTTGACCACCTTCCGGAACAACCAGCGCTGGCAACTGGGCGGCGACATTGATCTGCACCCGCATCCATCGGCCGGTCGTCAGGGCGCCGAGGACGCGATGGATCAGCGTCGTTCGATCGAGCTTCTGGATCGGGCGCTGTCCCGCCTGGACCCCG
The DNA here is from genome assembly GCA_031407985.1 of Pseudomonadota bacterium. Classification (GTDB taxonomy): domain Bacteria; phylum Myxococcota_A; class Polyangia; order Fen-1088; family Fen-1088; genus FEN-1088. Next base: position 7,402 of record JANOJB010000279.1, read on the forward strand.
ATCTTCTGGAGGTCTTCATGTTGTTCGAGATCGAAGGGCTGACGACCCCGGAGATAGCCGCGCTGATCCACATTCCGGTCGGCACGGCGGCGTCCCGGCTTCGGCGCGCGCGAGAGGGTTTCCGAGAAACGGTGGCACGGATGGAGCGCGTCATGCGGCGCGAGATTTCACGATGAAAGATCCAGAGCGTTTACTACACGGTGATGCCAACGGGTTGGAACGGCAGTTGCTGGACGCTGCGCGCGGCGAGTGTCCGTCACCAGAATTGGAAGCGCGGATGGCCCGCGCCCTGGGACTGCCGACCGGGGGAGGGGTCAGTGGGCCGCTGCCGCAGGTGTTGTCTCAGTCGCTGCCAAAGGCGGCCGCGGTTGCTGGGTCGCTGGCCGCCACCGTCGGTGTCTCGGCCGGAATCGTCGCGATTGTCGTGGCGGCCGTGTTCGGGTTTCGGCAAATGTCCCCCGCGGTTCCCACCGAAACGACGGCGCGGAATCCAATCGCGTCGGAGGCGCAATCCGCGTCGACCATCCCCCCGGCGCCGCCCGCCGCCGCCGCTTCGGACGAAATCGGCGAAGAGATCCGGTCGCTCGACACCGTCCGATCGGCTTTGCAGGCCCGGACGCCGCGGCTGGCGATCGAGCAACTGGATCGCTACGTCAGGCGATTCCCGCGCGGCACGTTCAGTCCCGAGGCGACCGTCTTGCGCATCGAAGCGCTGGTACGGGACGGTCAGGTCCAACCCGCCGTTGCTCTCGCGGCGCGGTTTCGCGCGTCGCATCCCGACAGCCCGTTGGTCGATCGTGTCGATGTCTTGTGTCCCCCGGACCGAAAAATCCGGTGAGGTCTTAGTTTCGTCTCCCGCGCACCGCGTGGTGGTCATCGTGACGACCATGAGGCGTGATCCGACCGTCGTTCTGGGTGGCTGGCAGCCGCCGCCCTGATCCGCGCCGAACGGTGTTTCGCGCTCATGGCAGGTAATCTTGTAAGGCCGGTTACGTCCATTCGTGATCGGCAAGAGTTTTCGGGCATCGTCCGTTTTCTGTGATCTTCTCGGCGGTGTCGCGCATTAAACGGATTCCATGTCGATGGCCGTCGTGCTCGTTGCGTTCGATAGAAACACGGACGCGTCTATTCGCATGTCGCGCGGCCAGTCCATGAGCCGTAAGAGGTGACTCTGGACACAACAATGGGTCGCAGCGGATTTCTGGTCTTCGCTTCCCGTCGGGAAGTGCGTTCTTAGTGCGTTCTGGGGAGGTCAATGTTGATGTTCGACCGATACCTTCGTTCGGCGGTCGCTTCGCCCCTGCTGGGGGCGGCGGTTGTCTTTTTGACGCTTGGTGGATGTGGCGATGGCCCCCTGCTTGATGCGTCGGCCGGCTTCGTTGACCTGGTTCCCTTCTATCCCGGTACCGTCGCCAATCCGAATGCGGGCCTGCCACTGATCGTCGCGCCGAAGCGCGGATGGATTGGGGGCACCCGCATCGAGTACTACGACTTTGGCCCAGTCGGAAATGTCAGGAAGCGGAACAACGTGGGCGCCGAGATTCGCGAGCCCGCCTACGCGGGTGTGTTCCCCATGTATTTCTTTTTCGATTCCCAGGGGCGGCCCCTGTTCGCGAAGCCCGCCTACAACAGCCAGACCGGCAACTGGCAAATGCTGGGTGGGAAAAATCCCGTCAACCCGACGCCCGAGGGTGCGCCGGCGGCGGCGGCGGTCCAGGAACGGAAGGACTACTACAGCACCGTCTACCTGCGGCGGCCGCGCGCCGTCCTGACTGACGAGGCGCGCGGTTCGTCGGAGTTCCAGCGGCCGGTCATAGACAATCTGTCGGTCAACGCCACCACGGCGAACACCACCGGGCTGTGGGAGATCGTCGAGATCACCGTCAACGAAAGCAGCTACCGGCCCGACGCGATCAAGAACCTCACGACGATCACCAAGGGCCTGTCCGACGGACGCCTGAGTCAGCGCAAGACCGGCAAGGTCATCAACTGCCCGCTGATCGACGAACGCACCAACATCATCCCGTCGGCGATGAACAACAACATTCCCCGGCCGCGCATCCAATACTGGTACCGGCAGAGGATGGGCGAGTGTTTCCTGGCCAACGGGTGGGAGACGATCGGCGAGGTTATCGACGAGAACCAATCGGCGAAGGATCCCGCCAACCTGCGGTTGTTCGGGACGGCCGACCTCGCGAGGCGCGTCAGCACCTTCGACTCGTTCGACTTCGATGTCGGCGCCGGCCAGTTGGGCGAGATGCACGCCGTGGTCGCCGCCGTCGGGAAGTTGTACACGCCCACTCTCACCGTCGGCAGTACGAAGAACCGCTATGCCAATGACGACCTCGCGACCGCGCTCCCCCGCCACAAGGCGACCGATCCGGCCGGCTATTCGCCGATCGCATGGCTGTGGGACATCAATGTCCCGCAGGCGCCGGCGTATCAGCCCGGCAGCATCAAGGACATCGTGAATGTCGATCTCGCCGGAGCGACGGCGCGCGATACGTCCCCGACCGTCACCACCAGCAACATCGCCATCCTCGGCCCTGCCAACAAGTGCGTCACCGACGTCGACTGCAAATGGGGCATGACGTGCAACCTGCTGCCCGACGACGCGACCGCCACTGGCTTACCCGATCCCGGTCTGAACATCGTGGACATGATGATCATCCGCGAGGGTGGCCCGCGCTGCGACGTGCCCGTCGTCGGCTACGGTCAGTACTGCGGCGCCGGTGTCAGCCGCTGCGATGTGCAGGCCACGGTTGCCGGCAACAATGATACGAGCCTGAAGGCGCTCGGCCTTACGGTCGCCGGACCGACGTTCACGGTCCACGGTGAGCTGACGACGGCGACGACCACCCAGACCACGGCGATGACGAACCTGATGACTGCGCAGATGACCCTGATGACTGCGCAGACGACCCTGATGACTGCCCAGACCGCGCTGGCTGACGCGATGGCCGCGATGCCCGTGGACATGGCCATGGTGACCGCCGCCCAGGCTGCGGTGACCGCCGCCACGACCGCGGTGACCACCGCCACGACCGCGAAGACAACCGCGGACAACAACGTGGTGACCCTGACCGCCCGCGTGAAAGCGTACGATGATATGGGTTACACAAAGGACTTCTCGGGCTTCGGCTATTTCTGCTACCCGCCGGTGCTGGGCACATCGAACCCGCCGACGCTAGGCGGCTTCTGCCACATCCGCTGCGACGGGGGCGCCAGCGCCACCGCCAGCATGGTCACCGTGGACCTGCCCGTGGCGGGCGGCGGAACGTTCCAGAACGTCTTCGCCGGCGAGGCCCGCTGCGGCGGTCTGAACATGCTTGGGTACAGATGCTTGCCGACGTCGACGGCCGATCCCCGCCAACGGGTGTGCATGCGTTCGTGCAACGTGCGGAACACGACGGCCCAGAACACGGCGCTGTGCGACTACCAGTTGACCCAGAAGGTCGACATGTCGGGCAACTCGATCGGTTACTCGTTCAGCAACGCCCAGCCCATTCGGAGGGCCATCACCGGCCAGATATGCGCGCCGGTTGCGTCGACGTGCAACTG
>JANOJB010000284.1:0-2364 GCA_031407985.1 Pseudomonadota bacterium
ACGCAGCGAGACGGTCCTGGACCTTGGAGACGACCACAAGGTGGCGCCGAACGACGAACTACTGGCGCGCATCGACCAGCTGTTCGGCGACCGGGTCGCGGTCCTGCGGTAGGGCACCCTATCGCCTCCGGGACGCGGCCAGGGCGGCCCGCAGTGCTTCCAGGACAGCCTTGTCCTTGGGCCGGCCGGCGGCGCGCTTGCTGGCGATCACTCGTTCCAGCGGCAGGATCTTGATGGAAAAATCCGTCAGGGGGAGATCAAGCGCCTTCGCATACTCCAGGTTGAAATTCTTCAGCCCCTGGCAGCGTACGACCAGATCGATTCGGTCCAATCCCTTGCCTGCGATCATGGGGGGATCGCTTCTGGTGACGAATACACCGCCCGCCGCCCGGGCCGCGTTCGCGATGGCGGGATCCCCCATGGAGTGAAACCACAGGTCCAGATCCTGCGTGACTGCATCCGCACCCTGGAGGACGGCGGCGCCAACGCCGACGACCATGAAACGCGATCCCGCGCGAGCAAGCTCGCGAAGGAAAACAAGCTCGGCGTCACTGAGCGGAAAGTCGTTTGAGTCCGGCACGGCTGAAACTCCTGGCCAACCTCTGCCAAGGCGGCACAGTCAGATTGAAGAGAACGTGTTCGACGTCTCCGGGGTCGACCGCGTGGCGTTCGGCGATCCGCTCGGCGTGCTTCCGGCGATGGAGTCTTTCCGACATCTGGCGTCGCTGTTCCGCCGATAGGCCCGGCTCGGCAAAAGGATCGCGCGCGGAATCTATCTCGATGCGCAAGGGGCTTGCCATGACCTCCAATGCCTTCAACATCAGGCTCGCGCTCACGGTGGCGTCAGCGGCTTCGAGCTTTGAAATTCGCGAGGGGCTGTATCCCACGGCGCGGGCCAAATCGCTTTGGGTCCAACCGAGTGCTCCGCGTCGCTTGCGCACCAATCGAGCAAGGTCCGATGTCACACTGGGGTTATGTCATTTCTGACAATAGAAGGCAAGGTGGCAGCCACCCCTGAATACGTCGGGTTCTTGGGAGGTCGATCCCCGCGCCTACGGTGCGCGCAGGTGCCAGGCCTTCGGTTGGAGGAACGCCCGAATGCCGGCGGTCGACAGCGTCGAACCGATGCCGGAATGTTTGCGGCCGGTCCAGGGCAGGCGCGGGCTGACGCGATCGCAGCAGTTCCAGTAGACGCTGCCCGCGTTGACCCGGCGCAGGATCGCCTCGGCGCGCGCGCGATCTTTGGTGTACACGCCGGCGGTCAGGCCATATTCGGTATCGTTCATCAGCCGCACGGCCTCGTCGTCGTCCGCGACGGCCGCGATGCCGATGATGGGGCCGAAGCTTTCCTCGCGCATGACCCGCATATCGTTGGTGACGTCGGTAAGAACCGTCGGTTCGAAAGTGCCGGGACGTGTGGCGCGCCGGCCGCCGCACAGCACCCGCGCGCCCTTGGTCACTGCGTCCGCGATTTGCGCCTCCAGCAGCGCGACCTGTTGCGGCCGGGCCAGCGGGCCGATGTACGTGGCGGGATCCTCCGGATCGCCGATCACGAAACCACGTACGGTTTCGACGAACGCCTCGATGAACGGCGCGGCGATCGCCCGGTTCACGTAGATGCGTTCGACCGAGCAGCAGCTTTGCCCCGTGTTGTAGAACGCCCCGTCGGCAAGCCCCTCGGCCGCCGCGCGGACATCCGCGTCGTCGCACACGTAGCTTGGATCCTTGCCACCCAGCTCGAACTGCGTCTTGATGAGGCGCCCCGCGACGGACTGGGCGATCTTCTGGCCGGTCGGGTGGCTGCCCGTAAAAAACACCGCGTCGATGGGCTGGTCCAGCAGCGCCGCCCCGACCGCGCCCCCGCCAAGAACCGCGATGAAGGCGTCCTTCGGAATCCCCGCCTCGTGCAACAACGCCGCGATCTCCAGGCCGGTCATGGTCGATAGCTCGGACGGTTTGTACAGCACGGTATTGCCCGTCAGCAGCGCGGGCACGAAAACGTTGGAGCCCACGAAATACGGATAGTTCCAGGCCGATATGTTGGCCACGACGCCCAGCGGTTCTTGCGCGATGGATTCCTGCAGGCCGGAATCCTGGAACACGACCTCGTCCCGCAAGACATCCGCCGTCGCCTTCAGGAAGAAATCCAACCGCCCCGGCATCGCCGCGATCTCGTTGTGCGCCTGTTTGATGGGCTTGCCCATCTCGCGGGTCAGCGTCAGCGCCAGCGCGTCTTTTTTCGCGAGTAGCAGGTCGCGAAACCGACCGATCGCGACCAGACGATCAGCAAGCGGCGTCTGCGCCCAGGCCGGCTGAGCCGCGCGCGCGCGGGCGTATTTGGCGGCAACCGTGGCGGCGCTGTCG
>JANOJB010000326.1:0-3874 GCA_031407985.1 Pseudomonadota bacterium
AGATCCTCCGCCTCACCCCGACCCAGGCGCCCCGCCAGTCGCGACGTGAAACGGCGATGCTGCCGCAACAAACCAAGAACGTCCGCAGTGTCCATGTCGGTCCTCCTGCAAGGATCAACGCCAGAGTCGAAAATTCGTTCCTCTATTTTACCAGGCCGAACGACCGCGCCGGGCGGTTGACACGATTGACGCGTCCGTTTTCAGGCCGCACCGCCCTGACGCCGCGCGCGGCGGCGGGCCAGCAGCAGAAAAAGCCCTCCCGTCCCGAGTGCGATTGACGCGCGATCCGGTTGCCCCGGCGGCACTGCGCATCCCCCGCCGCTGCCCTTGGCGGGCCGACTCCCGGTCCCCCCTTCCGCCCCCGTTCCTCCCCCGCTACCACCGCTACCACCGCCACCACCACGGGAACCGTCGGCCCCGGCGTCGGGCACTCCCGATCCGGCGTCCGCACCTGAAACCGTCGGAACATCGGCGGAACAGACCCCGACCGGCCACAGCATTCCCGCCAGCATCTCGCAACTGGTCTGGCAGGCGCCCTTCAGGCAGCCCGCGATGGCGCGGACGTCCGCGTACGACATGACGGGCGTCCAGTGCGCACCGTCGTCCGAAGACGTACCAAGCTCGTATCCGTCACCGAAGTTGTTCGTCGCGGCATACACCAGTCCGTTGCGTTCCGAGAACCCCCGTATGCCGGGTGGGTCCGGAAGCATTTCGAACGTGTTGCCACCGTCCCGCGAGCGATAGAGCACGGCGATACCGGATAGGTCGGCCGCCAGCAACAAGGCGCCGGTCGACGTTCGAACGAATGCCTTGATGTCTCTGGCGACGTCGGTGAGGCCGGGCAGGCGAATACTGGCCGTCGTCCCAGCGTCCTCGGTAACCGCCACGCCCTGACCCTTCACGGGATCGTTCCACAACAAGAACACCTTGTTTGGATTCTGGGCATCGACCGCGATCAAGCGGGTGTTGCCCATGCCAAGGCTCGTGGTCAGATTGTTGAAACGCCAGGTTGCCCCCCGGTCCGACGAAACGGCCAACGTCGGCTGGTAGGTTGGGCCCACCGACATGGTCATGTAGATCGTTCTTGGATCTGACATCGCAGTCTCGATGCCCGTGATGGTGTCCCCCGAAGGCGCCGCGTATAGCGGAGCCCCGAAGGTGGTCCCACCGTCGGTCGATTCGAAGATCGAGTAAATGTTGTTGCCACCTTCGCAGCACCGAACGCCGATCGCGAGCACGCGATCCGGCTCGGCCCGGTCGACCCAAGCGTCCACGACCTCTTGCCCGGTAATGCCGCCGCCGGAAATGTTCCAACCGCAGGCCAGATCGTCCGAATAAACCAGGTTTCTGCCGGCGACCGTGAACATGCGATGCCGCGAGCCGACGCCGGCCTGATACAGCCATCCAAAGGCGTTCGCGTCCTGTTCACACGTCCACAGCCAGGTCTTTCCCGCATCGACCGTGAAGATGATGCCGAAATTCGTGGGCATCACTATCTCCTGCGGCCGATCGGCGGGCGTCAGGATGTTCTGCGCGTCCGGAAACGCCCCGTCCGCCCGCGCCCGACCGGGCACGATCACAAACAGGGCGGCAAGAATTCCAACGGTGGCGCGAACAGGTATTTCAACCACGCGCACGCTTTGATCTCCGGCGTCCGAACAACGCCGCGACCGCCAGCACGGACAAGAACGAAAACAATCCCGCCGTGGATCCCGCCGTGGGCGAAGCGCTGCATCCGCACCCTCCCGCCACCTCCCCCGTCCCCGCCCCGGGGACACCCTGTCCCCCGGTCGTGCCCGTCGTCGCTCCCCCGGTACCCGACAGTGTTCCGCCGGTACCGGTGCCGGGCGGGCCCCCGGTTCCCGCGGAAGCGCCGCAGGTCGCGACGATCGCGGAACCACCGGTGCCCGTCACGGCGGCCCCACCAGTTCCCATTCTTCCACCGGTGCCAGCCGCGCCGCCGCCCGTACCAGCCGCACTTCCCCCGGAGCCAACGACAGCCCCTCCGGTACCACCCATGCTTCCGCCGGTGCCGGCCGCCCGACCACCCGCGCCACCGCCACCGGTACCCGCGCGCCCTCCGGTCCCGCTTCCACCCGCGCCGCCCGTAGCCGACACGCCACCGTCGACGATCCCGGTTACTCCGGTACAACTGGTGGCGTCAGGCCCTGGCGCCGTGAACGGCGTCGCGTCCGAGCAGGTGTCGCTGCCGGTCGCGTTCGAAGTCACCATGACGGTTGCACTGCCCGCGTCGATCGCCGTCAGCGTGATGGTGAGGCCACCGGCCGGATCCTCGAAACTTTGCCCCACGGTCATCAGCCCGGCGTTCGTATGGTCCGCCCTGCTGGCCTCGGGAGTCATATCCAACATGTAAAGGTAAGGAGCCGGTTGGGTCATCGTCGGGAACGCCCCGCCGATCGAGACGATAACCTGAGGCTTGAGCTTGTCGAATCCGTACGTGCCACGCATCTCGAGGTAGTAGGTGTTGAGCGTGCCCCTGCCCCCCGACGGCGCCGCGCGGCTCTTGGGCGCCGGAATCTGCAGAAGCTGAACCCCATTGCAAGCCAGCTCTTGCGGCACCAGGCGGTACGAACCCGAGCCCCCGACCTTCACCGCATTGCACTTCGAGATCCATCCCTGCTGGTATTTGTGGTACGCCGACGGGTGGTACGCGGATGAACCGCCCTGCCCCATGAAGCTGATGAGGCTTCCGTATTCGACATGGTTACATTGCCCGGGGTCGTCGAGGATCGGCTTCTGGCCCGTACAGGTCATCGTCGCTTCATGGGTCATCCCGAAATTGTGGCCCAGTTCCTGAGCGTAACCGACAATCCCATGAAACGAATAGCTGGAGTAAACGGCCGGCCTGTTCGCATTCCCCTCATCGCCCCAGGTCCCGCAGTCGGCGCCGGCGGGTATCGCCCCGTAGACGTAGAAATAGTGGTCGTACTTCTTCGGGAAGCCGTTGATCAGTCCCTGCACGGTGGCCCCATTCCCCGTTCGATCGGACGACGGACCACAACAGGCAATGGTCAGACAATTGGCAACGGGCAACGTGAACGGTCCCAGGATGTCCGCCTCGATGTCCTGCATCCCGAAGGAAATCTCGTTGTACATGTGTTTCAGCGATGTTCCCGTTCCCAGGATCAGGTTGGTGATCGTCGTCTGGTTGGGCGCTCCGCCGCTGATATTGAACATCATAGCCGCGATCGTCCTCGTGCGTTTCGGCGCCGCCCCGATCAACTCTGACTGTGTGGCCCGAATGACGGTATCCGACCCTTGCGCCGCCAGACGTGCCCCCACGCCATCCCCCTGCTCGGATCCGGTGTCCAGATTGGCGCCGCAACCGGCCAACGCGACCAACGCCAGAAGCAGTGCGACCGGCCGTGTGTGCGATTCTGAGCGGGCAACGGACGCGCCCTGGGTGGCGTCGTCGAACGCATTATTGGACCTGTCATCGAACTCATCTTGGAAGGCGTCCCGAAACGCACGATCGAACGCCTCGTCGAATACGTCGTCGCAGCCGTGCGGGGCGTTGCGCTGATTCTTCTTCCTGCGTCGACAACGCATTGCGTCCTCCTGATGGGTGGATCCTGTCTGTCTGGTGGATCCTGTCTGTCTGAAGGAAGAGACCCCGGGTCGTTCAGATGGTTCAGCCGATGGAGTACTGCTTTGAATCGATGGGAGTGACAAATCGATTCGTCGAAAAGCCCCTTGATCTCGAAGCATGGCTCACATGCGATACTCGGGAACGTGCAGAACGCCGACGCCCCACCTGACGTCCCCAGGACCCTGCCGCTTGACCAGGCGTCCACGCCGACTGTCGATCCGCACCACATCCTGACCCTGTCGTCGGATGACATCTCGCATTTTT
>JANOJB010000336.1:0-5091 GCA_031407985.1 Pseudomonadota bacterium
ATGTACGGCGTCTATCACGGTCCCATCGGGCTGCGCGCGATCGCCGAACGCGTCGCCGGACTGACCGCTATCCTGGCGCGGGGGCTTGGCCGGCTGGGGATCACCGTCAGGCATCAGGCGTTTTTCGACACGATTCGCGTCGAGGGAACCGCCGCCGAAACCGCGGCCTGGATAGCGGGCGCCGAGGCACGAAAGATGAACTTCCGCCGCATCGACGCGCGTGCCCTCGGAATCTCTCTCGACGAAACAACCTCCCCCGAGGACGTCGAGGAGATCTGGTCCCTGTTTTCGCGGGGCGCGGCTGGCTCCGCGCACGCACTCACCGTGGCCACCGTCGCCAACGACACCGAACGCGCGTGGCCGGCCCCCTTCGATCGCACGAGTGCGTACCTGGAACACCCGGTCTTCAACACGCACCACACCGAGACCGAGATGCTTCGCTACATCAAGAAGCTGGAAGCACGGGAACTGTCGCTGACGCACTCCATGATCCCGCTCGGGTCGTGCACGATGAAACTGAACGCGACCGCCGAGATGCTGCCGATCACGTGGCCCGAGTGGTCGCGCATCCACCCGTTCGCGCCCACGGCCCAGGCGGCCGGGTACCACCAGGTCTTCGCGCAGCTGGAAGCGATGCTGTCCGAGATCACCGGATTTTCAGGCATATCGCTGCAACCAAACGCGGGATCTCAAGGGGAATACGCGGGACTGCTGGTGATACGTAAATTCCACCTCAGCCGCGAACAGGGTCATCGCGACGTCTGTCTGATTCCGTCGTCCGCCCACGGAACCAATCCGGCATCGGCTGTATTGGCTGGATACCGGGTGGTTGTTGTCGCATGTGACGATGCCGGCAACGTGGATCTTGGTGATCTGGAAGCCAAGGCGCTTGAACATCGGGATCGCCTGGCCGCTCTGATGATCACCTACCCGTCGACGCACGGGGTGTTCGAGGAGGAGATCCGGCGCATCTGTCAGATCGCCCACGATCATGGCGCCCAAGTCTACATGGACGGCGCCAACATGAACGCGCAGGTAGGCCTGTGCCGCCCGGCGGATTTTGGCGCCGACGTTTGCCACCTGAACCTGCACAAGACGTTCTGCATCCCGCATGGTGGAGGCGGACCGGGGATGGGCCCCATCGGCGTCGCGAAACATCTGACGGCGTTCCTCCCGCGCCACCCTCTGGTCGAAACCGGAGGCGCCCAGGGTATCGGCCCGGTTTCGGCGGCACCGTGGGGAAGTGCCAGCATCCTGCTGATCTCGTGGGCATACATCGTGATGATGGGGGGCGAAGGTCTGACGCAGGCGACCCGGATCGCGATCCTGAACGCGAACTACATCGCGCGCCGGCTGGGCGCGCACTATCCGGTTTTCTACACGGGCAAGCGCGGCCGCGTGGCGCACGAATGCATCCTGGACATGCGGCATCTGAAAAAGCTGGCGGGCATCGAGGTCGAGGACATCGCCAAGCGGCTGATGGACTACGGGTACCACGCGCCGACCATGTCGTTCCCGATCCCGTCGACGATGATGGTCGAACCGACCGAAAGCGAGAGCCTGGTCGAACTGGATCGTTTCTGCGACGCCATGATCGCGATCCGCGGCGAAATTCGTGAGATCGAGGAAGGCCACATGTCCCGCGAGGACAACCCGCTGAAACACGCGCCCCACACGGCCGCCGCCGTCACCGCGACCGAATGGACGCATCCCTACCCGCGTGAACGCGCCGCCTTCCCGTCACCGGCCACGCGCGAACACAAATTTTGGCCGCCCGTCGGACGCCTGAACAACGTTCTGGGCGACCGCAAACTGTTCTGCGTTTGCCCGCCGATCGAAAGCTACAGCAGCTGACGCTGGCCGAACCGTGCGGGCGCACGGGCGGTGCCTCACGTAGAGTCACGGCCATGGGCAGTGCCCGCACATCTTCCATGTTTGCTGCGTTGCCCATGTTTGCCTCGTTGCGGTTCGACAATACGTTCGTGGAGCAACTTCCCGGCGACCCGGATCCGTCGCGCGGTTCGCGCGGCGTTCGAGGCGCCTGCTTCTCGCGCGTCTTGCCCGAACCCGTGCGACAGCCGCGCCTTTGCGCCCATTCCCCCGAGGTCGCGCGTTTGGTGGGCCTATCGGAGGAGGCCTGTGCGTCGGAAGGTTTCGTGCAAACCCTTGCCGGTAATGTGATTCACCCTGGCATGGCCCCGTATGCGGCCTGTTATGGGGGCCACCAATTCGGTACCTGGGCGGGTCAGTTGGGCGATGGTCGTGCCATCACGCTGGCGGAAGTGCTGAACGCCGAGGGTGATCGCTGGGAACTTCAGCTCAAGGGCGCCGGCCGTACTCCGTATTCGCGGACCGCCGACGGCCGCGCCGTGTTGCGCTCCTCGATCCGCGAATTCCTGTGCAGCGAAGCGATGTATCACCTGGGCGTTCCCACGACGCGGGCGCTGGGTCTGGTGGTGACCGGCGATGATGTCACCCGCGATATGCTGTACGACGGACATCCGCGTCAGGAACCGGGTGCCATCGTGTGCCGGGTCGCGCCGTCTTTCTTGCGGTTCGGCAACTTCGAAATCTTCGCGTCGCGGGACGACGATGCGCTGTTGCGACGCTTGGCCGACTACGCCATCCGCACGCACTTTCCCGACCTTGGAACCCCAGGTCCCGGCGCCTACGCCGCCTTCTTCACTGAGATCTGTCGCCGCACGGGTCTTCTGATCGCCCATTGGATGCGCGTGGGATTCGTCCACGGCGTGATGAACACGGACAACATGTCCATCCTGGGGCTGACCATCGATTACGGCCCATTCGGCTTTCTGGATCACTTCGATCCCGACTTCACGCCCAATACGACGGATGCCGCTCACAGGCGCTACCGTTTCACGAACCAGCCACGCATCGCTAAATGGAATTTGTTGAAGCTCGCCGAAGCGCTTCACCCTTTGATTCCCGACGTGGAGGCCTTGCGCGGCGCGCTCGGCGTCTACACAACGACCTACGAAGACCAGACATCCCGCATGCTTGCTGAGAAGCTGGGCCTTGCTGGGTTGGACAGCTCGGACGGGCCCGACGGCGATCAGGCGCTGGTGAACGATCTCTTCGATGTCCTCGGGGTGGTTGAAACCGACATGACGCTGTTCTTTCGTGGTCTTGCCGATGTTCCCGTGCACCTGGGTCCGGACGCCTCCGCGGACGCTTTGCTCGCCCCCCTCACCGAGGCCACCTACACACCCGACGCGGTGCCGGCCGCCGCACGCGAACGAACGGTCGCCTGGTTGCGCCGTTACGTCGCGCGGGCGCTGGCCGATGGAACGCCTGGCGCTGAACGGCGTCAACGGATGAACGCCGCCAATCCCAAATTTGTGCTCCGCAATTGCCTGGCCCAGCAGGTGATCGACGTGGCTGAAGGCGGCGATTTTTCTCCCCTCCGCGAACTGTTGGATGTCCTTCGCCACCCGTACGACGAACAGCCAGGGCGCGAGCGTTTCGCGGGCAAGCGCCCCGACTGGGCCCGTCACCGCGTCGGATGTTCGATGCTTTCGTGCAGTTCTTAACTCGACAACCCTTTCGGGTATTCTGCGCGAAGCCACCATGGCCGCCCCGACCGTCGACGATCACAGAAAGCGTCTGCTGGCGCTGAAGGCCGAGCTGTTGTCCGAAGGAGACGACGCCATCGTTCCGACCAAGGATGACGACGCCGGGATCAGCAAGCCGGACGACGACGCCGCGCCGTTGGCCGAGATGAGTCAGGTGATCGCCTCCAGCCGCAACCGCACGCGAACCGAAGTGCTGGCGCGTGTCGTCGCGGCACTGGTTCGCCTGGAACAGGATCCCGATGCGTTCGGTTCGTGCGCCGAATGCGACGAAGCCATTGCCATTCGGCGCCTGGCGTTGATGCCGTACGTCGAACTGTGCGTCGACTGCCAGCAGGCACGCGATCAGCCGCAAGGCCCGTCCGGACGGCGTCACTTGCGCGATTTTCGGTAACTTTGCCGTCGATCTGGCCCTCCTGCCCGCCTCCCGCTGACTTGCTCGTGGTCCCGGGGCGGGAAGTGGGGTAGACCTCGCCCCCTTCATGAACTTCTCCGAGCTTGACCTGCATCCTGCTGTCGCTGACGCCCTGGCGGCTCGCGGCTACGACACCGCCACCCCCGTCCAGACGGCGGTTTTGAACCCAGAACACGCGGCACGGGATCTCCTCGTGTCGTCACAAACCGGATCGGGCAAGACCGTCGCGTTCGGCGTGTCGCTGGCGAACACGTTGCTTGGCCCCGCGGCCCCACCGCGCGAACAGCGCACGGCACCCATCGCGTTGGTCGTCGTGCCGACGCGCGAACTGGCGGTTCAGGTCCGCCAGGAGTTGGGCTGGTTGCTGGAGAAGACTGGACTGCGGTTGGCGTCTTTCACCGGCGGCACGGCGGTCAGCGGCGATCTGCGCGTCCTGCAACGAGGCGTGGACGTGATCATCGGAACGCCCGGGCGACTCGTGGACCTGTTGCGGCGTCAGCGGATGGAACTGACGCACATCCGCGTGGTCGTCTTGGACGAGGCGGACGAGATGCTGGATCTCGGGTTTCGCGAGGATCTTCAGACGTTGCTGCAGGCGGCCGCCCCCACCCGTCGGACGCTGTTGCTTTCGGCGACCTTGCCCCCGGAGATTCAGGCGCTGGCGAAGCGGTTTCAGCGGGATGCCCTTCGCATCGATCCGCGCAAGGACGGGGATCCCGCCGCGCGCCAGTCACACGGGGACATCACGTTCGTCGCCCACCTGATCTCGGGTACGGATCGCCTTGCCGTGGTTGTGAATGTGTTGCGCGCCGCCGGGGACGGCCGCGCCATCGTTTTCTGCACGACGCGCGAGGGCGTTTCACGATTGCACGCGGCGCTGGTCGCGCGTGGGTTCGCGGCGACGGCGATTTCGGGCGACCGCGCGCAGGCCGAGCGCGACCGGGCACTGGAACAGGTTCGCCGCGGTGATGCCCAGATACTGGTGGCCACCAACGTCGCCGCGCGAGGACTGCACTTGCCGGACGTGGACCTGATCATCCACGCGGATCTGCCGCTGAACGCCGAGTCGCTGACCCACCGAAGCGG
>JANOJB010000343.1:0-20856 GCA_031407985.1 Pseudomonadota bacterium
CGCGGCCCACGCGGGCGATCGTGGCAACCGGCTGTCGCTGGTCGGATCCTTCGTCTACGGTACGGGGATCGCCGACATGATCGTCGCCGGCGGCGGCGCGCGTTTCCCGACGCTGCCAAACCCCGCGCAGGCCAGCCCGCCCCCGCACTACACGCCCAACGTCGACAACGGCCTGGTTACGTTCGACACAGTGGGCGTATTGCACACGATCGACTGGTGGGCCGCCAAGGGCGCTTTCCAGTACTACTTCCCGGGCTCGGGACGCCTGTTCCTGTCGGGCAACTTCACCTACGCGCATTCGCGGAACATCTCCAAGCTGTTCCCACGCGGCGGCTCCGAGATCGAGCTTCTGGGCAGCGTCGCGGACAAATCGATATCCGCCGACAGCAGCCTGATGTGGGACGCGACGCCCGCGATTCGCTTCGGGCTAGGCGGCCAATACACGCAGGTGCGTTACCTGGACGGCAACACGCCCCACAACGTTCGCGTCATCGCGCAGGCGCTGTACTCGTTCTAGAGGGTTCCCTCCGCCGCTCGCACCCCCACACCTGCGGTGCAAAGGTGCAAAAAAAGGGGCGTCAGCCTTGGTTCGCGAGATCGCCAGTCCCCGCCTCGACGATCTGCAGAATCCGGCAGAACGTCCGGTACGGGATGCCAGCTTGCTTCGCGGCATGCGTGCGATCGCCGGCGGAGGCGAGTACCCCTCTGACATACGCCTCACGGAATCGACCTTCGGCAAGCGGAAGCGGCAAGACCGCGGGCAACACCGCTAGCGAGGTGCGCGCGCGGTCAACCGGCGAGTACCCGCCCGGAAGCGGAGGAATCACGGCCTCGGCCAGACGCAAGGCCCGCCGCGCGCGGGCTGCCCCGACCAAGGCCGGAAACGCGCCCACCAGCCATGCGCGCGTCCCGGGACCCACGACGGTCGATCGCAGGCCCAGCGTCGCGGCGTCCGCGGCGCCTGGGCTGGCCGCGTCTTCGCAAAAGAACAAAATCTCGGCGTCGGGCTTCCCGGCCTGCACCTCGACACCAAATGCTAGGAATCTGCCGTCCGAACCGGACAAATCGATCGCGATAAGGTCGTGTCCCACAACTGATGCTCCCGGTGACGGGGTAACCTGGCTTACGGTGACGGTTACGCCTAAGTCGCCACGCGAAGCCAATTCGCACTCGGCCGCCAAAGCCGCCGCGTGACCGGGGACCAGAAGCAGCACGCCTGGCGACGTCCCGTTTGCATTGGGAACGGAATTTCGCCTGCTCAGAAGCCTCAAATCTGTAGAACCCGCACCAATCACCGGAAACGCCATGTGCCTTCACCCTCCCTGGTGGAGCATCAACGGTTCAGGGAGGGCCCGCCCCCCCCACTAGGAAGACACGCGCCCAACCGAACCATGCACAGAAATGCAACGACCGCCCGTATGCGCAGCAAGTTGGGGGCCATGCGCCGCCTGGCCTGACACCGCACCAAGGTTTATTTTCCACGCACCTGGACGCGAACGCGTCCGATAGTTGGTCACTTCGGCCTGACGGATCGCCCGACCATCGGATCAGCGGCCGCGATTCTTGAAATACCCAGGCCGGCGCTTCGCGTATACAAAGGCCACGAAGCGAATCTCATCGGCGTCGTTGACCTCAAGCCGCCAAGAGTATGGAAACGTTACGAGTCGCCACCGACGGTAGCCGTTGTCTTCGACGGGCCAGCGTCTCGGTGCTTCCATGACCCGTTGGATGATGGCGTTCGCTTCGAAGGCGAACGCTGGGCAGTGCCGGGTGGGGCTTCGGTTTCGTAGTAGATGACGGCGTCGACGAGTTCCTCGACCGCTAACATCGAAAATGGTCCAGTCTTTGGGGGCCAGGTCACCCCGACCAGAGGCCGCTGCACTGCCTGCGTCGAGTGGCGCGGCCGGTGCCGACGAAGCGATCACGCGCCGGGCGTGGTGTTCGTCCTGGCCTTCGCGCGAGTGCAGCGTCTCGGTATCCCTCAGCCCGTCGTCTCAGACTACGAGCGCGGCGCCCACCGCATCCACGGCGACCTCATCGCCAGGTCCGCCAAAATTATGCGTGTCTCCGCCGACGAAATCCTCGGCCTTCAGAAAGACGCCCGCGCCCGCGGTCCCCGCGACATCGGTCAACCGAATCAATTTGTTGTTGGAACATTCAACCTGGGTGAGGTCTCTCCCTACGAGTTGGGTCAACGTCGGTGCGAGTTGGGGCAACGTCGGTGCGGGTTGTGGGCACGGGACACCCTCAGCGTCGGGGCCGTCAGCGTCAGCGTCGACGAGCCCGTATTTGCTCTGCCGCTTGTGATGCGCGACGGCCACGATCTCGACGATGTCCTCGGCACGTCGCTGGTACACCACGGTGTACGGAAATTTTAGCATCACGTAGTACTGCATAGACCGATTGGGCGGGAGGCCTTGGACGCGCGGCCAGGGTTGAGGCGCTTCCGCGACGGTGTCGAAAGCTGCGCCGACGGCGTTCAGGAAGCGCGCGCTGACGTTCGAGGTTTTGTCCTCGGCGTCGTAGTAGCGAGCGCCTTCGTGAAGGTCGGCGCGCGCCTGCCTGGAAATAAGGAGATTCAGGCTACCGGCTCCGGCGGAGACTGCTCTCGATTTCCTGGCGCGCTTCCGGCCAAGACAGGAAGTCGCCGCGTCCTTCCTCGATATCACGGGCCCGCTGCTCGAGTTCCTTGATCCGCTCGGCATCAAGGCCGCCGTTCACGGCGCCGGAAATGCTTTCCAGCAGTTCTTGAGCGACGTGTGCACGCTCCGTCCGATCCAGTTTGAGCGCAGCCTCGATGCTGTTGCCACGGCCAATTCTTCGTCGCCGAGAACACCGACACCCTCATCGCCGCCTTGCGCGCGGCGCTCTACAAGCGCGGCGTCCCCGAGTCCCTCTACGTCGACAACGGGTCAATTTACACGTGCAAGGAGATCACGCAGATTTGCGCGCGTATCGGCTGCCTGCTCTGCCACGCCCCCATCCGCGACGGGGCCGCGAAGGGGAAGATCGAACGCTTCTTTCGCACGGTGCGTGAGTCCTTTCTCACCCGCGCCCTCGACCTTTCCAGCGTCGACGCGCGCTCAACCGCGCGTTTGTCCGATGGGTCGAGGACGAGTACAACGCCCGCGACCACGGCTCACTGGGCATGAAGCCCATCGACCGCTTCGGCCTCGATCTCCGCCGCATCCGCTTCCTGCCACCGTCGGAGGCCAACGACGAGCTCTTCTTCGTCGAGCAGGACCGCACCGTCCTCGCCGACAACACCTTCTCACTGAAGGGCGCCCGCTACGAGGTGCCCCGGGACCTACGCTCGCGCAAACTGCAGGTCCGCTTCGACCGCAATCGCCCGGGTCGCGTGGTCGTCTATTTCAAGGGCGAGCGCCAGGGCGATGCCCGGCCTGTGGACTTCATCGCCAACGACCGGCGGCCGGCGATTGCCGGCTCCCGCTCGACAAACTCCTCCACGGATCCGACGTCGTGATCCGCGCCCACTTTGGCATCGACAAGAACCCCTTCGCCGCCGACAGCCCCGCTCTCCTGCCGCACCAGCCGGAGATCTTCGACACCCTTCGCGTCCACTGCCAGCAGGGGGGCCTGTGCGTCGTCGTCGGCGATCCGGGCACCGGCAAGAGCGTCGTCAAGCAGGCGCTGGTCAACCACGACCCCAAGCGCCTGATCACGCCCGTCGTCAACCGGACCCTGCACACCTATCACAGCGTGCTGCGGATCCTATGCGACGCGTTTCAGATCGACGCCGACGGCCGCGCCGTCCGCTGCGAGAAGCGCCTCATCGAGGAGGCGCGACGCATCAACCACGCGGGAAAAATGCTCGCGCCGATCATCGACGACGCGCACCTCATCGACGTGCAGGACCTGCGGCGCCTGCGTCTCCTCTTCGAGGACTTCCCCAAGAACCACAACCTCGTCCTGATCGCGCAGCCCGGCCTGCTCACGTCGCTGTCCCTCAGCCCGAACCACGACATCCAGTCCCGGGTCACTTACTCGGTCCTCGTGCCCAGGCTTGCGTCCGACGACATGGAGACCTTCATCTACCGCGAGCTCGACGCCGTCGCACTGCCACACGCGACGTTTACGCCCGAGGCGTTCGGTCTCATCGTCCGCGCGGCCGAGGGCTACCTGCGGCGTGCCCGTAACCTCTGCGTCGGCTCGCTGCTCGAAGCCGTCCGCGACCGCACCCGCACCGTCGATCTCAAGCAGGTCAACCGCGTCCTTCTCCAGCCGCACTGGCGGGAACGGGAGGCGTCATGAAACCGCGCCGTCGTGTCCGCCGCCATACCCAAATCCACCTCCCGCCACTCGACGCGGGCTACGCTCTCACCCTCGTCGACATTTGCGAGCGCGCCATCGCCGCGATCTGGCGCGCCCACGGCGACCGCATGGCTGAGCTGAGCCAGCTCCGCGCCGCCGCCAGGAACCGACGGTCCGACTACGTCGACGACGGCGATCCCGACGCTCCCGCCGACACCCCGTTCTGAAGTCCCCGCAGCAATCGGGCGCCGCGCGAACGCGGCCCACACCCAGCGCCCGTTCGAGCCCGCGGTCGCGCGTACGACGCCAGCCCGGACGTGACCACGCTATCGCGGCACACGCCCCTTCAACAGCTCCCTTGCGATGTCAGCTCGGCCGCGTAAATCCTCCAGATTTCGCGCGGATGGGCGTCGCGCCGTTTTGCGACGTCAGCTCGGTCGCGTCGCCGACCCATCCCTCTCGAAGGCCCGCGTCCCCGCGCCTACGACCACGCCGAGCAACTTTTCGGACTTCAGCTCGGTCACCGCCCCGATTTCGTGCGACCTCAATTCTGAGATCGGCCACAACGTCAATTCGGCCTTTAACAGCTCGACTCCCGCCAATTGCTCTGCGTCGTCCTGGCCGGCGACGCTCGCCTGGTCGAGCGCCTCCGTACTCCCGAGCTCCAGCCGTTGGGCAGTCGTATCCGCCGCCGGCTTGTCCTCGAATATGCCTCCCGCGACGAGCTGCTCGCCTGCCTCGATCACCTTCTCGAAACCGCCGGCAATCCCACCCTGATGACCACCGAACTCAAGGCCACGCTTGCCGACCACGCCGCCGGCAACTACCGCGTCCTCGTGAATCTCGGCGACGAGCTGCTTTCGATCGCCGCTGATCGCGATTTGCCCCGCCTCGATGAAAAACTTTTCCTCGACGCCTTCAGCCAGCAGGCCCGCCCAGCCAAGGCCGCGGCGAAACGTCGATGATCATGGCCATCCCGGCCGACGACGATCTCTGCGTCGCCCCCGAACTGGCCATCCTCACCGCCCTCGAGGCCATCCTCGCCGTCGCCGCCCAAGTCCTGAACATCGCTCACACCGTAACCCGTCCACGAACCGCGTCTTGAAGAGGGGTTGCGTTGGTCAGGCAGATGGGAAAGACGGCGGGACGTTCGGGATGCTGGGAAGGGCGGTCGGGGGTTCGCGAACGACGAGATCGGGATGGGCTACGGCGAGGCGGTCGGGCAAAAGGTCGCGCAGCTTGGCATGCGGCCAACCGTTGATGATGAGGTTCGTAACCAGGTGCAGGTAGGCGCGGGGGTTGACCCCGTGTGCGACGCAGGTACCGACGATGGTGAGGATGTGCGCGGTTCTCTCGCCACCGAGATCCTCCCAGGCAAATAGCCAGTTTCGGCGGCCCAGAACCAATTTTCGCAATTCGCGTTCAACGCGGTTGTTGGTCAGCTCGATGTTACCGTCGGTGAGAAAGAGCAACAGCCTCGGCCATTGGCGATGGAGGTATCCGAGTGCTCCACCGAGCGGCGTTCTTGGAGGGACCGTTGCCCGCTGGTTGTCGAGCCAGGCGCGTAGCGCTTCGACAATCGGCTTGCTGTGTTCAAGCCGACGGGCGAGCCTTTGCGCGGCGGTGTCACCGTGGATTTTGCTCTGCCTCTCGACGGCGAAAAGCCCCGCGATTTTCCGCATGCCTTCAAGCGCGATCTTGTCTCCGGCGCGTGCGACTTCGGCCAGACCGCGCCGACCGTGGCTCCAGCAACCGGGGCGCTGACCGCCGGCGCGCTACAGGAATGTCGTGATGTTCGTGCCGTCACATTGCACGGATCGCATGAGGTCATCCCCCAGGAACCGGCGCACGCTGTCAGAGTCCCCTTGTGGCGAATAGAAGAAGCTGACCCAAAGGGCGTTGGTCCAACACCACATCGTGCCCTGCCGGATACCGTCGGGAGCATCCCGGTCGAGCACCGGAATCCCGGTCGCGTCGGTCGCCAGCAGTCCTGGCGATCGTGTTTGCGCCGCGATCATTTTCGCCACCGATGTCAGCGTGTCGATCGCGGTCGCGACGGCACGCCCCAGTGTTTGTGGTGCGATGTCCACGCCCGCGCGCGACCAGCGAAGGCACTGCCGCTCGACGGGCTGATGTTCAAGGTACTTGTCAGCCAGAGATTCGACGATCAGCGTCGTGCCCAGCTTGCCCCGCTCGACCAGTTCGGGCGGCATCGGTGCCGACACGATCGTATCGTCGTTAGGACAGGCCACGCGCTCGTCGAGCCGTTGCCGCACGTAAAGCTCGGCCGGACGCACGTCCAAAATTTCGCACATCGAATGCCCGACGACTTTCATCGACGTGCCGCATAGCGGGCAGACGCGCATGCCTGGCGGAACCAGGTTCACTTCGGGCACGCGTTCCAGATGCGCTGGCAGACCGGCGCGGCCGGGATGGCGACCACGCCGGGATTTCTTCGAGGGTTTCTTCTCCGCGTCGGAATCTTCGGACGGAAGTATGGGAACGAACACGATGCCCATCGTAGCGAACTTGAGAACGAGCTGTCGCTCGACGCGCGCCAACGTTTCCGACCGCGGTCGCTTGCGCCGCAGATCCGTGAGCCGCTTGGTCAGCTCGGTGTTCAGGTCGCGCATGCGCGTGATGAGCGCGATGACCGCGACCACCAGGTCGACCAGCCTCATCGACTTGATCATGTTCTCCATCCACTTCCGAATTTCCGAGAGATCCGGAACGTATGGCGACGTGATCCGCGCTGGCCCGCTCATCTACATATAAGACGCACGGGCGGCGCCGAACGGATCGCTAAAACAACAGAAAGGCGGCCTTTTTGAAAGATTCCTCAGGCCGCGCGTGCTGGCTCCCATCGACTGCGGCGGCGTGCCCCCGCCAGATCGATTCCCTCGACAATCAACGCCAATTCGGCCGCTTCGATGGCGGCCGGCACAATGCGGCCGTCGCTGGAAAACGCCGGCCGGAACCGACCTCGTTCAAGACGTTTCGTCCACATCGCAAATCCTTTGCGATCCCAGTACACGATTCGCACGCGCTCACAGCGTTTCGAAAAGAAGATGAACAGATGCCCGCTGAACGGGTCATGCCGGAACACATCGCGCACGATCACCATCAAGCTGTCGGCGCCCTTGCGGCCGTCCACCGGTTGGGTCGCGACGAACAATCGTACGCTCGGCGGCAAGCTCAGCATTCGTCCCGCTGGTCCAGGACGCGCACCAGCCGTCGCAGCGTGTTGTCGTCGAATTTATCGGGCACTCGCAACGCCAGACCGGATCGCAGCAGGACCTCGATGGGCGAAGTCGCCGCCGGTTTGATCTCGACAAAGGCGGCTGGCCGGCGGCGTCGCGCCCCGGAACGTGTCAACAAGAATGAGACAGCTCGTTGTTCAATTTATTGTCGATTGTCCTCGGTCGTTGGTGACGGGGCCTTTGGTGGGTTGATCCAAACAGCAGTAGGTTGAGATGGTGGCCGCGGCATGCCAGCCGTGAAGCGCTCGGGGTGGATGGCGTGGGCGGCGGCGAGCACAGCGGCGCGTGCTTCGACTCGGCGGGCAGCGAGACCGTGATGAACGACGTGCGGCGTGAGGAGGCCGAGGCCAACGTGATGATGCTCGGTGTTGTACCAGGGGAAGAAATCCTGGCCGTGCGAGCGGGCATGCTGGATGGAACCGAAGCGCCCGGGAAAATCGGGGCGGTACTTCAGCGTCTTGAAGTGGGCCTCGGAGAATGGGTTATCGTCGGACACGTGAGGCCGCGAGTGGGTCTTGGTTACGCCGAGATCGGCGAGCAGGAAGGCAACCGGTTTCGATGTCATCGACGAGCCGCGGTCGGCGTGAAGGGTAAGCTGACCAGGTTGAATGTTTTGTCTCGCGCAGGTGTCGTCAATCAGCTTTCCCGCGAGGGTCGCGCTTTCTCCGTCGGCGACCATCCAACCGACAACGTAGCGGCTGAAGATGTCGAGGATCACGTACAGGTAGAAGTAGGACCACTTCTCCGGGCCGAGCAGCTTCGTGATGTCCCAGCTCCACACCTGGTTGGGGCCGGTCGCCAGCAACTCGGGTTTCTTGTGCTCGGGGTGCCGGAGCACGTTGCGCCGCTCCCGCACCTGACGATTGGCGGCAAGAATCCGATGCATCGTGCGGAGCGAGCAAACGAACCGCCCTTCGTCGAGGAGGCTGGCGTAGACCTCCGCCGGCGCCAGGTCCACGAAACGCTGCTCGTGCAGGAGCGCAAGAACTTGGCCGCGCTCGTCGGGGCCAAGCGCCCTCGGCGAAGCCCGACGGCATCCGCTGATCTTCGGTCGGTGTCGTCGGTAATACGTCTCGCGCGACAATCCGAGCGCGGCGCAGGTCGGTGCGACGCCCAGCTTCGGGCCGATCTCGGTCACGGTCGCGATCATGACTTCTCGCTCTCGAACGGGGTCCCCAACAGCAGTGCGACTTTTTTTTGGACTTCGACCAGCGCCTCCGCGCGCTCGGCCCGCCAGGTCACCCGCGCAAGCTGCCGCCGCAGATCGCCGATTTCGCGATCTCGAGAATCTGGAGGTGCGGCCTTGCGGCCGCGTTTCTTCGGCGCCAACTCCGCCAGCTCACCGCGCTCCGAAGCCTTGCGCCACACGGCGAGGTGGGACGAGTACAACCCCTCCGATCGCAGGAGGGCGCCGATCTCACCCTGCTTCGTACAAGCGTCTGCTCTCCGCAGGATCTCCCGCTTGTACTTCGCCGTGAACTGCCGTCGTCTAGCCTTGGCGGACACCTCGACATTTTCTGCGAGGACCGAAACTTCTGCTACCGCGTTCATGATGGATCCCTTGCTCGCCCTCTACACTAATTTCCAGGGGTCGAGCTGTCTCACTCACGTTGGCACAGAGGGCCCGTGCAGCCGAAAACGCCAGCGGTACAGCCGGTCGGCGTCGAGACCCTCCCTTGCCGCGAACGCATATGTCGACAACCCCGACGCGTCGAGTGCCGCCAGGGCCGCCGCCGCGTCCACCTTCGTCCAGTGCCTCCCGGCGCGCGTTAATCCCGCCGTCACCAAACCACGAGAAACCAACTTGGGCATCGTTACCTCCTGCCCACCTCCCTGCCACGTCCGCGCCCCAGTCAGCTACACGCCGTTCGTGGATGGGTTACGGCTCAGACGCTTCGCGGGTGTCGCCATCTGCCCGGCCCCGGCTTGAGACGATCCGGGAGAGGACTTTCGGGCAAGTCCTGGGTCGGGACATCCTACGTCGATCCCACGCTCGTGCGCGGCGACGCGCCCGCGCACGAACGGGCCTCGGAATCCAGGCTCCACTGTGCTTCCTGTGCCCTTACTGCCACGCCGTTCCCCGTAAGGTGATGCCTCGGCCCACGCCACGTCCGTGCCTGTTGCCGTTGATCCCCATGCGACCGGCATCAACATCGGTCCGGGTCTCGCGTGGGTCTCGCCGCGATGAATCTCGTCGGCGCTCCTCGCCCAAGGACCCCCGCACCTCTTGTGGCCTCTCACTTCCCCGATTCCGTCTCCTTTCGCTTCCGGAGGTACGCTAGCCGCCTCATCCGTGTCTCGTCCAGCGCGGGCGCCCCCTTCTCGTACAGTGTAGCGGCCTGGTTGAAGTCCTTGGAGTCCCACGCCCGGTCCCCCCGGTCGATGATTGCGCCAAATTGTGCCTGGAGCGTGGCGGCCTGCCGTAGAGGCGATACAGCGGAGCGAAGCCTTTCGAATGCGGCTGGATCTCCAGCTAAGAGGGCACCACAGTTTTTTTCGACGGTCTCGGCGATCGACGCCAGGCATCGCGCCAGCACCTCCGGACCGGTTGCCTGATACCGTGCTCGATCGATATCGCCGGGGGCTACGGCCCTCAGCAACTCGTGCAGCGAGTACATGGCGCCGTCGCGAATGCGCCCGACTTCTAGACCCACATGATACGACGAGCGGCCGTGATAGACGTTGATGAAGACGACATCGCTCTCGAAACGAACGAATGTCCCCTCGCGACGAGCGATGACAAAACCCAAGCGCAGCAGGAAGGCGAAGGCCTCGAGCACGAAATCGACGAAGCCCAGACGGCCGGCCCCGCCTCCGGGGATCACGGGGAAACTCATGGCGGGCTCCATTGCGTGGTCGCGGGGCTGTAGGTCCAGCCGTGCTCTCGAAGAAGCTCGCGCTCGGCATTCAGGAAGGTTCCTGGGTACTCGACCAGTTGACCCGTGGTTGGATCGACGGCGGCGTCGCGAATCGGCTGGCCCTTCCCCATTTCCCTGCGTAGCACCCCAGCGTTCTGTTTCCAATTGGCCTGAAAAGAACTCTGGTTTGGAAGATGCTTCACAAGACTGTTCTCACCCGCCCTGATGCCGTCAATGTTCCCCGTAGCTTTGTTGAAGCGCCCGATTGCCGTTCCCCCTTTTGTGGCCTGTACCTTCCCCCTCGACACGAGCGTCATGAACACTTGCAAGACGTCCAGCATCAGCTGGCTATTCCCCAATTTGGGGGGGTCCTTTTGGGGTTGCGCGTCGTTCTTCGATGGACTCCGCCCATCGTGCCCATCCCGAAAGCTTGCCAGCATCATCTTACCAACGGACGCTGGCGCACCTCCCACGAAGGACGGTTCCACGACGCTTCCCCCGTGCGCCTGGGCCGAAGGCGCGTTCCAGCCCTGGGCCGCCCCTCCCGGCATCTTCGACCAATTGCCCCACGAGTCCCGGCCGTAGTAGGTCCCCTCTCCATGGTAGTGGACCGAGAGGTAGCCTTGCCCGGAGTCACCGATAGACGACGGATTCTCAGCATCGACAACCTGGTGCGCCCCAACGCTGCCCGGGTCGGAGAAATGGACGGGAGTCGCGGCTTCGAAGCCGCTGTCATTCGCAGCTCCGGTATCCGAGAATCCATCGATGGTTTGCAAGCTGCCCGGGTTTGATTCGGAATCCCCGTCGGAAGATCCCACCGCCAACAGGCCGCTCGGATCGATGAATGAAAGCGGGTTGTTGCTCGCATACGCGAACCGATTGTACGCTTGGCCATCGAGTAAGCTCTTGACCAACGGGTCCGGGCTGATGAATCGCCCGATGTTCGCGTCGTAAAGCCTCCTATTTAGATTGATGAGGCCCTCCTGGCGATCCTCTGGTTGTCCGATGAATCCGAGTGAGACCGTCGGAGTCGGATCCGTAAAATTCCCTGGCGTATAGAGCCGACCGAACGGATCCCGCTTCTGGCGCCCAAATACCGCGCCGTTGACGGTCAGGGTGTCGACGGTGCCCAGTGGGTCGTGGTGATAGAAGACAGGTGGGTCACAGACGCCCGCCCCGTCGCAAGTGACCTGGCCAATGATCTTGTGCCCGGCTGACAAGTAGAAGACGTGACTCGTTACGCCGTTCTCGACCCGCCTCTCGTAAAGGCCTTCCAACGTGATCACCTCGCCCGTGTTCGTGGTCTTGCGGACTCGTTCGCCACCGGCGCCGTACGCGAACGTCGACGAACCGTTGCTCGCACCCTGAATTTGCCTGGGCAGATCGAATGAGGTGTACGTCAACACGGGCTGCCCTGGACGCGAAGTCTGGCGCCCGCTTGAGTCGTAGCCGTAGGATCCAGACGGCCCCGATGTTAGGGCGTGCGGGCCCGCACCATTGCCGCCATAGCCGTAGGTTTCGAGGGTCGCGCCGCTTGGTCTCGAATCCCGGCGCGACTTCAGGTTGCCCGTGTCGTCGTATCCGTACTCGACCAACGACTCCAGCGACGAGACCCCCCACGTCTTCAGGCGATCGACATTGTCGTACGTGAAGGTCTCAATCGTGTCCAGATTGAGATCCCTTCGGGCCTGGACCTTCCCGTCGGAATAGTATCCGTAACCCAGGCTTTGCACCGCGTTCTGAAAGGTCTGTCCCCCCAGTGGGTCGGCTACGAGGCTGCCGGTCCCCGTCGCGATGTGCGTCACGCGGCCGGTCACCGGATCAGTGTCCCTCAATCCTAGGAGTCCGTCACCGAATGATTCCGCGCGCCACTGCCCGTCGTCCGCGACCGCCGTCTTCGCCCAGAAAGGCGTTCCGCCCACGGCGGGCGAGACGGACCCGATCAGGCCGTCCCCTCCATAGCCAAGCCCGATGCCGAAGCGCGCGCCACCTCCGATGCTGGGATAGGTGATCGTCTGCGGGCGCCCCGACGAATCGTAGCCCAAGTCGAAAGCAAAGTCCGTGTTCGCCACGTTCCATGTCGCGGTCGTTAGTTGCCCGTTGGGCTGGTAGGTGTACCGGGTGGTAATGCCGAAGGGGCTCGACACGTTGTCGAGTCTTCCAATGCCGTTCGAAGCGGTGTCCCACTGGTATCGAGTCAAGCCGTCGCCGGAAGTGAGCGTGAAAGCCCTGCCCAGCAGATCCCTCTCATAGACAATGTCGGCCTGGCCCGGAAACTGCTCCCGCTCGACATCGCCGAATGCGTTGTAGATCGTGTTCCGACTTCCCGCGTCCGGATCGATGATCTGCGTACGATGCCCAACATGATCGTATGAGAGGGTGAGAGTACTTCCTCCCGGTTGGTACACGTGTCGGAGATTCCCGAAAGGTCCGTAGTCGAACCTCGTCTGAATTTCCTGATTCGGTGCGGGCGAGCTAGGTTCGATCGCGGCGCTCAAAACAACGTGCCCCATGCTGTCCTCAACGCGATAGCCTTTGGCGAGGGCCGCGACCAGATCCGTCGTCTTGAGGCGGTCGTAGACTATCGTGTGAACCGCCTCGCCTGGCGGCACCACCGACGTCACCCGCCCCGCCTCGTCGTACGCAAACGTCCAGCTTATGCTGGTGCTTGCATTTATCGACGTGGCGTTGAACGGCCTGGACACGAACTGCGGCTTGCCGGAAATCGGATCGTAAACGCGAATGGACCTTTTCTGATGCTCACCGTCAAAGGCTGTCTCGGTCCGCAACACCTCGCGGCCGAGTTCGTCGATCCAAAGGGCGCCCGATCGGGTCGTCGAGTCGGTCCACAATATAGCCATCCCGAGGTTGTCGGCTGGTCGAGTGATAAACGAATGCGAGATGAACCCGCTGGAATCGAAAGTGGCAACACGACGACCGAAGCCGTCGTATTGCCACCGGCTCGTGATGCCATTCGGATCTGTCCTTGACGCCAATACACCGAGACCGCAGTGATACGCCGACCGAGTGGTCTGGCCGAGCGCGTTTGTCTCCGCGGCCGGCCACGCGCCTTCAATCGCATCGTAGGCGATCCGGCTGGTCCGGACTGCGCCGCTGACGGACGTTTCAGTGACGGACGATACCAAGCCCTCGCCATTCCTCGAGTACGACGTCGCGAGCTGCAGGACCGGATCGTCGGGCTGGATCGTCTTACTTAGGACCTCTCCGGTGACGGGATCGATAGCGAACGACGTGACCCGCTGATCCGTCTCAGCGCTGGGTGCGGTGCTCGTTTCGGTCACGCGATCCACCTTGTTGATCAGCCACCTCGCGGTGTCATTCGTGACAGAGTATTCCACGAAATCCCGACCCCCGGTTACCTTGCCGACTGTCTCGTGCGTTTTGACGTTCCCGAATCCGTCGTAGGTGAAGTTTTGTTCGGTCCAACGTTGCGCGTTGTTGATGCTGAACGCCTCACCCGGCGCCTGCTCGATCTCCCTCTCGTCGATCTTTTGCGGTCGAACCAGGTAGGGTCCAAAGAAATCAGCGCTGTTCGACTGAATCACTGTAAACGTCGTCTCTCGGCGGCGAGTGATCCTTCGCCCCGAACCCGCGAGGTCAAATGTGGTCGACTCGACCTTCGGCGTACCGACGAACGGATACCATGTTCCGTACCGAGTGGTCAGATCGAAGGACTTCACGTGGTTGACCTGGGTTCGGAGATTCTTCTGTCCCACGGTGGTGAATCCGAGCCAGCCCGCGCCGAGCGCGTCGGCTACCGAACCGTAGTACGACATCTCGTACTGAGTCGTGCCCGCCTGCCCCGCCGGCACCCGTCCTTCCGAGACCGTGTAGCCGCTGACGACGTCGACCTGGCGGCCTGCACAACTTTTCGGGTACAAGCAGGTCTCAGGAATCTGGTCGAGGCCGGCGCGGCCATACGCGATGGTCGTGTTGGCGCCGACACCGTCGAGGATCCCTTTGATCCGATCCGGCTTCTTGCCGTCCCGAAAGTAGATGTGCAGGCGCGCGCTTTGCTGCTGTCCCAGTTCCGGCTGAACGTAGTCCAGTTGGCCATCGCCATCGATATCCATCATCACGTTGTGGCAGAATTGTTGGGCGTCTTCTTGGCCGAAAAACGGACCGAACCCGTAGCCGGCCGGGATATTCCCGGTTTGTCCTCCGTCCAGGTCTCGCGCCACCAATGGCACCTTCGTGAAGGTGCCATCGCCCCGCGAGATGTACGCCTTAGACACCGTTGTGTGACAGCCGGCCGGACTCAAGATGTCGTCCATGCCGTCGTCGTTGAGATCGGCCACCAGGCCGTCCACCATATCGAAGCTGTAGTTGGTGTCGGTGAGGTTGGCATTCACATCGGTGACGGGGATGAAATGATTCGTCGTTGAAGAGGTCCTGCCGAGGTTGACCCAGATCCTCGCCACGTCGTTCTCGGTCTGCCTGACGATGATGTCAGGCAAGCCATCCCCATTCAGATCGAGCCTGCGCCCGGCGAAGAAGTTCGCACCCGCCGGCGTGATGCCAGTGAGGTTGGTAAGGACTGCGTCATTGGCCGAATTCGGATCATCGTGGACCGCGTACGGTTTGAATCCGCCCATGACGACCTCGGTTCGGCCATCGCCGTCGACGTCGGCGGTCATGACACCGAACGAATTGTTGAAGTCCCAGGGCACCTGCCCCCCGGGGCTCAAAGTGCCCAAAGTGGGAATGACGAAGCTGCCGTTCAGCACGCCACTCACATTGCCGCGAATTCCGAACGTCGTGTCGCTCAGGCTCCGCGCGACGTCCATCCGGCCGTCACCGTTGAAGTCCCC
Source organism: Pseudomonadota bacterium (assembly GCA_031407985.1). Lineage (GTDB taxonomy): Bacteria > Myxococcota_A > Polyangia > Fen-1088 > Fen-1088 > FEN-1088. The sequence goes on from JANOJB010000343.1 coordinate 15,223, forward strand.
GGGCATGAAAAACGTCAAACGCGAAATGGAGTTCGCTTCCGGATTGAACAAAGGATCGAAATATTGATCGTCGGTCAGTCCCGACGGCTGCCGCGCGAACACGCCGCTTCCGTTGTTCAGGTAGGTGTCGAATATCCGACGGTTGAACACCTCCGCGTAGCTATAACCCAAGGAGAGGTCCGACCTCCCGTCTCCGTCGATGTCGAACGGAACGGGCTTGTGATAGAAATTCCCGGCAAACTGCTCGACTTCCTGCGGTATGATAATCGTCGGTATGCCGGTATCCGTGGGCGGTCCGAAACCGTTCGGCCCACCGAACCTCACCTTGATCCGCGTCTGCTTCAGGCCGTTCATGTTGTTCGGATCCAAGGGCAAGAATGTTCGATAGATAAGATCGTCGCGACCGTCACCGTTGACGTCCGCCGCGACCAGAAACCGCGATTTCATCGAACGAATCGCCTGGACCTCGCCGTAGGCGATGTCAGGCCGATGAGAATCGTCGACGTCGGACAGCACATGCCGGAAGTTGTAGGATCCCTGTTCCCAGGTGAATTGGGTCGGTTGCATGCAAACACCGTCCCGCCCGCAGCGCTGGATGCGTGTTAGGAGCGACCGGCCCGTGATCGACGGGGCCTCGTAAACGAGCTTGTAGGTCGTCACGATTGCGGGCTTCACCGGATCCGGAGCGCTGACGGCAATGGAGGTCAGCAACTCGGCGCCGGTGAAGGCCGGAACGCCACTCGCCACCTTCACAACGCCACGCGGTAGGGACAACGAATAGACGAACCTGACGGTCTTGGTCGCGCTGCGCCCCGTGAGATCGTTGCCTGTGTAACTAATCGTCTCCGGTGCAGTCGTCAGAGCAGCGCCACCGACGCTGTTGAGAAGCCCAAGGCTACTTGATGCCGAGCTTGCCCGGTATCCGATCGTCATCGTATTTCCGAAACGATCGGCAACTTTCGACAGCAACCATTCCTTTCGGACGGTCGCGGTTGACAGCGACGTTGTGCCTGGGACCGAGCCCGTCACCGACGTGATTCTGTCGACGTCGCGTGCCGCATTCACGCCGAGGCCGTAGGTCTCGATCAGCCCGTCCCGGCGAAACACCTGAAACGACACGGGGCCCCGGGAGTCGCTCGACGTAACGACGAACTTGCTCCCGATATCACGCTTGGTGCGATATTCGCCGGGCAGGACCTTGACCATCCGTTCGCCGTCGAAGCAGAAGGCATCAGTGTCATCGAACATTACAGGCGCGGGGCTCGCGTTTCGCTCGTACGCATACGCGAATGTCGTGTTGCAGCGGCTGATCTTGTGCAATCCCTGCAGCGCCCATCCGGGACCGAGGAATCCGTCTCCGGACTGGAGCTTCGTACCTCGGGAGTTGTAGACGAGGGCCAACTGCGGCTCGACTCCGTTGCGCCCCGCTGGCATATCGAGCGGGACGACGTACTCCGCAGAGCCGTCGTCGGTCACTTGGAATGTACCGGACAGCGTTCCGGCGGACGTGGGACCGATCGGATTCGGACTGTTTGAGTCGCGGGCTATGTCGCCTGGGGAGTACGAGGTATTGGACGGAACGATGGCATCGGCAACCGTCGGCGCGACGGTGTCGAGCGGCACCCGCGTGCCGTCGGGTAGCACCGCGTTCTTGCCCCCGTCGGGGCCTGTCTCCGTCGGTAGCGTCGTCGAGCTCGCCGTCGCGGTCACGCTATGGCTTCCGACCTTCCAGGTGAGCTGGGTCCCCGCCAGCGTCGCGACGAACGCGGGGTGCGTGGCCGACACGAACTGCTGGGGCGGCAGCTCCAGTGGCGCGTGGATGAATCCGTTTTGGTCGGACAGCGCGTTCGCCGGACCGTAGGGAATGTTGATCGCCGGCACCGAGGCCGTCGTGTACCTAAAGATCGCCTTCGTGACGTTGGCGCTGTCCTTGGCGATCCCTTGCAGCGACAGGAAGATGTCCGAGGTGAAGCGGAGGTTGTCGAACAGATAGTGGCCGGTCTCGTTGAACGGGACGTTGAGCGCGATCCTGAACGTGAGGTCGGTGTACGACCCGGACAGCCTAGTGACCTGATCGTCGGTCAGCTGGAAGGCGAGCGTCTGCCAGGTCGCCAGCGGCAGGCCAGTCAGCTCGGCCTGGCCAAGGAAGGCGTTATTGATCCCGACCGACGGCGCGTTCACGAACAGCTGTACTGATCCGAACCAGCCGAGGTTCGCCTGCTGCGTTGGCAGCATGATATCGAGAAGCGCGAGCGGGCCCACGCTCCCCAGCGACCCCATCCGGATGCTGTCGAACGGCACGTAGTTCTGGGCGGTGACCTCGATCGACTTGCTCCCCTGCGTGTGGTTCGTGTTCAGCCCGACGATGGTCCCCGATCCACCCGCGCCGATCGACCAACCACCAAGCGCTTCGAAACCGTTCACCATGGCCGGGTCGGTAGTGCCGACGCAGGCACCAGCGCGGCAGGCGTCGTCGCTGGTATTCGCGTTGGCGTCGTCGCAGATGGTCCCGTCTGCCTTGAATCCGTCCGCCGGGCATTCCGACGACGTTCCCGCGCACATCTCGGCGTTGTCGCACGCCCCGTTTGCCACCCGACATGACGTGCTCGCCGGCGCGAATGCATCGACGGGACATGTCAGCGCCGTCCCGTTGCAGGTCTCGGCCACATCGCAGGTGCTGACCGCCGTTCGGCACGACGTGACGCTGCTTAGCGGACGGCAGGTCCCGACAAACCCTGCGGCGTTGCATACCCCGCAACCGCCGTTGCACACCTGGTCACAGCACACCCCATTCGCGCAAAACCCGCTGGCGCATTGGGTCCCGGCCGTGCACGTAAGCCCTAAAGAAGGGTCGTAGATCCGTCCCACGTTCACCGTCGCCGCTCCGTTCAAACCGCCAGCGATCAGGACGGCACTGTTCGACATCAGGGTCGCCGTGTGCCCCTGAACCGCCGCCGGCATCGCTGTCACCGTGGCTGTCCATGTGGTTGTGCCGTTCCACAGCTCCGCGGAAGCAAGGGAGGCGGTCGCGTTCCTCCCTCCCGTCACCAGCACCTGACCACTGGCCAGAATTCCGGACGGAAACGCTGTGGCCGTGTGTGCCGATCTAATCGACGTCATCGTCCCGGCCGAAGGCCACGTCGCCGCCGTGCCCGACGCTGGAATCGTGAACACCAATGTGGTGCCCAACGTCGTAGAGACGCTCTTGCCTCCTGTGATCAGGACGTTGTTGTTCGCCAACACCGTCGCGGTATGTCCCTCACGGGTAGATGGCAACACCGTGCTGGTTGACCAGCCCGTCCCATCGAATAGTTGGACGCTGGTCAGACTGGTCGTTCCAGCAGAGTTCCCACCGACTATCAGGACCTTGTTGTTGAAGTTTGTATTGCTGCTGGAAAGCAGAGTCGCCGTGTGTGCCCTGCGGGCCGAGGCCATCGTCGTCGCGACCGCCGTGAAGGTGCCCGCGCCCGAGGCCGGATTGTAGATCGCAGCCGTATTTAGAACGGTCGTGTTCGTCATTCCCCCGGCGACCAGGACCCGTCCGTCCGACAACCGTGTCGCCGTGTGCATGTGGCGGGCGACGTTCAGGGCGCCCGCCGGCACCCACGTTCCAGCAGTTGGATCGTAAAGCTGCGCCGTGGTCATGCTGGCCGTGCCGGTGATTCCCCCAGCGATCAGAACCTTGCCGCTGGTGGTCGTACTGGCCGTCGTCCCTAGTTGAACCGCACTGTGGAACCACCGGCCGCCCGTCATGCTCCCGGTCGCTGTCCACAGACCCGTCGCACGATCGAAGAGCTCGGCCGTCGCCAACCCCGTCGTTCCGGTGTTGCTGATGCGGCCCCCCGTCACCAGAACCTTTCCATTCGCCAGCAGGGTCGCCGTGTGATCTTGCCGCGCGCTCACCATGTTCCCGGTCGTCGTCCACCGCGGATCCAACACCGCCGGATACGCGACGTCCCCCGCTCCCCAACTGACCCGCACCGTACACGCCCGGGCCCCCGGCGCAGTCACCCGCCTGCCCCACGGACCGGCCGGACTCCTGTCGAATGCGCACCCTTCAACGGCCAACACAGCATCCGTCCGATCCCCCTTCGCGCCGATCAGATAGGGCGGCGCCACCCGCAGGCGAGGAGCACCACCAGCGTCCAACATCTCCAGCGTGTTGGCCACCATGCGCAAACCCGCGACGCGTTCGCCCAAGCTGACCTTGTACGCGACGTTCGCGACCGGCGGCCGCTCCTCGAAACTCAGGAAATCCTCGACGCCCGAAGGTAACGCCCGGTGCAACAACGTCGCGCCCGAGACGTGCGCACGCGGGTAAACCACGTAGCCGTCGGCAACGTGAGCGTCCGCCGGCTTCGCATTCTTCAACGACACCTCGACCGCCACGCCGCTCTGCGCGTCCTCCAGGTGAAACGCGGCCGGGGATTTCTGCGGCAACACAAGATTCGCCGACACCGGTTCAACCGACGTCCCAAAATGCGGGCGCAGGCCGCCAGGTCCCGCTTGGAAGCCATCCGCCAACCCGGCCTTCAACATCGGGTCGGCCTGCTCGGCATCCGCCCCGCCACCCGCAACGAGGCGGGCGCGGAGGTCCGTCAGAATCTTCTTCCCCTCGACCGAGGGCGCCACCGCGTTCCTGTCGATAGACTGGCCAGCCGCCACCGAGGTGACCGCTGAAGGCTGCGACGGTACCGAGGGAAGAACTACCGGCTCGGCCGGTTGACGTCCCTGGCAGGCACCGAGTGCGAAAACAAAAAGCCACGCCTCCCCGGATCCGGTTCGACCGCTCCGATGACTGTAACCCCGGCGCTCCGTAGCCGTGATCGTTCCGTCCGTCGCAAAACCACCTCTGTACAGACCAACCGTCGACTTCGGGGCGCAGGCCATTGGGATCTCCCTGTCCGGGGGCAGTTGCGAGTTCCGCGCGGATTGCTCGACGCGGTCAGCGCCTGCGTACCACACCTGATGCCGCGCGCCCTAGAACAAAATCACTCCGGCCAATTTCACCTGAAAGGCCGGCCATTTTCGGCCGGAGTGCTCAACGGAATGCCCGCAACCGATCACCTTTCGGGGGGAGTCCGGGCTCGGGACGGCTGTCCTTGTCAGGAAACGTCACCTATGCGCATTCTCGGAACTCCAAGCCGTTCCCACGCGGCGGTTCCGGAATCGCTCTCTTGGGCAGCGTCGCGGACAAGTCGATATCGGCCGACAGCAGCCTGCTGTGCGACGCGACACCCGCCATCCGCTTCGGCCTCGGCGGCCAGTACACGAAGGTGCGTTACCTGGATGGCAACACGCCCCACAACATCCGCGTCATCGGCCAGGCGCTTTACTCGTTCTGAGTTTCGAAAGACGACGATTTCCGGCAGCTCAGCTTTCTTGATTGCGCCCCGCCGCAGGTGATCTACGGCAACAGCCATCCGGCTGAATGGCGGGCGTCGCCCACGGCCAGTACCAGCGTTCCCACGCTCAAGCGCGGGTGGACGGCAACGTAAGTCTTGCGAGCTGGGGGAGCGCATCGAAATCCGAGTCTCGATCGAACAGGACGAGATTGTGCTGAATCGAGAGGGCCGCGATCCACAGGTCGTTGGTTGGGATGGGCCTGCCCTTCTTGCGCAAATAGGCGTACAC
>JANOJB010000344.1:0-2591 GCA_031407985.1 Pseudomonadota bacterium
TCCAGAAATCGTGAACACGTCCTCCACAGGCATCAGAAACGGCTAGTCGATCTCTCGCTACGGCTCCGGAATAAACGTGTCGAACGCCTCCAGCAGCTACAAGATCGACGGCTCCCCGATATCCGATGGGTCGCCCTCCAATGCCTTCAGCGCGCTCCCCCGCACGATCGGCGTCGTGTCCCCGGGGTACTGGTACTTCGACAGCAACTCTCGAAGCTCCAAATCCACCAAGTCCAGCAACTCCGCGTCTTCCTTCGCGATCATGTCCACCTTGTTCAGGTAGACAACCAGCGCTGGCACACCGACCTGCCGACCAAGCAGAATGTGCTCCCGCGTCTGCGGCATCGGACCGTCAGGGGCGGAAACCACCAGAATCGCGCCGTCCATTTGCGCCGCCCCGGTGATCATGTTCTTGATGTAGTCCGCGTGCCCAGGGCAATCCACGTGCGCGTAGTGACGGTTCGTCGTCTCGTACTCAACGTGTGCGATCGCGATCGTGATCCCGCGCTCCCGCTCCTCTGGCGCCTTGTCGATCTGGTCATACGCTAGGAACTTCGCGAAGTTCTTCTTCGCTAGCACCTTCGTTATCGCTGCCGTCAACGTCGTCTTCCCATGGTCAACGTGACCAATCGTTCCGATGTTCAAGTGCGGCTTGTTTCGTACGAATTTCTCTTTCGCCATCTCTACGCTCCTCGCATGCGTTCAACGATGGTTTCCGTGACCTGACTTGGTACCGGTGCATAACGGGCGAACTGCATCGTGTATGTCGCCCGCCCCTGGGTCATCGACCGAACATCGGTCGAATAACCAAACATCGTGGATAAGGGAACCTCGGCACCTATCGCCTGCGCCGATCCCCGTGCCTCCATACCAGAAACACGGCCCCTCCGCGCGGCCAAATTACCAATAACTTCACCCATGAATTCGTCGGGGGTAATGACTTCGACAGCCATCATGGGCTCCATCAGTATCGGCGCCGCGTCGCGAGCGGCCGCCTGGGTTCCCAGTGAACCCGCAATCTGAAAGGCCATTTCGCTGGAATCGAGTTCGTGGAAACTGCCGCCGGTCAGTTTGACGGCTGCGTCGATGACCGGATAACCGGCGATTATGCCCCGGGCAAGCGCTTCCCGGGCGCCCTTCTCCACCGATGGAATAAACTCCCGAGGCACCACTCCACCCATCGTGGCATCTTCGAACACAACGCCCGCGCCCAGTTCGTTGGGACCGATCTGGATGACCACATGAGCGTACTGGCCGCGGCCACCAGTCTGGCGGATGTACTTCCCTTCCGCACGACTGACCTTGGTCACCGTCTCGCGATACGCTACCTGAGGCCTGCCGACGCTAGCCTCGACCTTGAACTCACGCACCAAGCGATCGACGATAATCTCAAGGTGCAGCTCGCCCATCCCCGAAATCAGCGTCTGGCCGGTCTCCGGATCAGTCCTGACCGAGAAGGATGGATCTTCCACCGACAACTTTTGCAAGGCCACCGACAGCTTCTCTTGATTGGCCTGCGTGGATGGTTCAATCGCAATAGAAATTACGGGAGCGGGAAAATCGATCAACTCAAGGACGATCGGGGCCTGCTCGTCGCACAACGTGTCACCCGTTGTGCTGACCCGCATCCCAACAGCGGCAGCTATGTTGCCACAGGTTGCTTCCTTGATGTCCTCGCGCTTATTGGCGTGCATGCGCAGAAGGCGGCCGATCTTCTCGCGTTTCCCCTTGGTGGCGTTAAATACGGTCGCCCCGGATTCAACACGCCCCGAATAGACGCGAAAGTAGGTCAGCGAACCAACGAACGGGTCGTTCATGATCTTGAACGCCAACGCCGAGAACGGTGCCTCATCCGTAGCAAGTCTGGTTATTGATTCGCCTGCGACGTCCTTGCCAATCGGCGACGGTATATCGGCCGGCGACGGGAGATAGTCGACAACCGCATCCAGAAGTGGCTGTACACCCTTGTTCTTGAAGGCGGCTCCGAACAGCACCGGTACAGCCATCCCGGCGATCGTCGCTCGACGTAATGCCGCCCGCAGCGCTTCAGCTGGTGCCGCCCTTTCCTCCAGAAAGATCGCCATGATTTCGTCGTCAACTTCACCGAGCGCTTCGATCATGGCCGATCGTGCCGCCCGAGCCCGCTCCTGCAGAGGCCCGGGAATCTCTTCGGTCGCGAAGGTCGCGCCGAGGGTGTCGTCGCTCCATACGATCTCACGCATGCTGATGAGATCAACCACGCCAGTGAAATCCCCTTCGAGACCGTTGGGAATCTGAACAACGATCGGATGGGATTTTAGCCGCTCGCGGATCTGCCGAACACACTCGTCTGGATCCGCCCCAACACGATCACACTTGTTGATGAAGGCCAGTCGGGGTACGTGGTGCCGATCGGCCTGGCGCCAGACTGTCTCGGACTGGGGTTCCACCCCGCCAACCGCGTCGAAGACCGCAACCGCGCCATCAAGAACACGAAGGCAACGCTCGACCTCGATGGTGAAGTCCACATGGCCAGGGGTATCAATGATATTGATCCGTGCATCGCGCCAAGAGCAGGTGGTGGCGGCTGCTGTGATGGTGATGCCCCGCTC
>JANOJB010000013.1:0-47043 GCA_031407985.1 Pseudomonadota bacterium
TGCCGGCAAAGTGAGTCAGAACGGAACCAATCGTATTCCACGTTCCCGTCAGGTTCGTCCCGGCGGCGTCGGATTCGGAGGTGTACGCGCACCGGCAGCCGTTGGCGCTGTCCACGCAACTGGTGTTCTTGATTCCTCCCAAGGAGGCGCCATACGTCGCGAAGGCCGTACCGAAATCGGTACACGATGACCCGTGTCCGAACCGCGTGATGCAGGCCCAGGAGAACTCGATGCTGGTTGTCACGCTGCTGGCCACGAAGGCGCCATAGGTTTGGTCGGCTCCGTATCTCAGGTAGGCCCCCTGGACCTTGGGTGTATCGCGCGGCAGGTTCAGGGCCGTGATGCCGCCGGGCGTGTATTTGAGATCGGCGCACCAGTCCGCCGAAGCGGGCTCGGGCGGCGGTTGTCGCGCGGTGGTGGTGGTCTGGCCCAGGTGGGTGCGAGGCGTCGTGGGTACGTAGGCCGGATCCTGGCAACTGTCGACGGACGTCCATTCGCCGATCGGATCGCCGCCACAGGCGGTGCCACTGGCCGCGCACACGTCGATCGGCCGGCATCCGGTTCCCGCCGCGATCAGCAATGCGCCGGAGGCGGCGATCGTGGCAAGGCCAAACACGGCACGAAGCTTCGAAGAAAACCCCCACGAAGACAAGCCGAAACTGACGTGAGCGCGGCCCAGACGGGTTACTTCGGCGCGATGAACGGGCGCGCGGACCGTGCCAGTTCGGCGATCGGGTGCAGCAGCGTTCGGGTCAACGTGCGGGCCACGTCGCTGCGCGCAATCACGGCCGCCGCCGCCGGTCCCGATCGATAGTACAGATCGGCAACCGCCGCGAAGAGCGGGCTTCGGGGCGCGAACGTGTCGCGCACCGCCCGCAAGGCATCGACATCGGGTTGCAGCGCCGATCCAAACGCGGCGGTTGCCACGAAACAACCCGAAAGTTGGGTGAAGTTGATACGCGTCGTCGTCAGCTCGGCGATGGCGTAACGCCCCGCCACGTTGCAGATGTCCACGGCGCGGATGGCGATGTAGTAGTGAGTCGACGGGTCCAGGCCGCCGAAGTCGACATCGACGCCGGTCCCGGCGGCGGGATCGGTGGGGACCATCAGGGCGTCGGCTTCCAGGCTGGCGGCCACGGCGGGCAGCGCTTGCCGGAACGACAGGGGGGACAGCGCCGTTATGGGCGATCGGCTGTAGCGCACCTCGTAGTGCGCGATGGGTTGTTCGCTGGGAGGCACGACGAAGTGAAGGCGACCCCACTGGTGCGAATGTTTCTCGTTCTCAACCGGCCGGGCGGTGAACCCGGTCGGGATGCCGGGAGGGGCATGCGGCATGCAGATCTCGGGGCCCCGCACGGTCGCCTGGAACCGGTAGTCACCCGACGCATGAACGCGCAGGCGATCGGCCCCGCTGCCGCTGGCGTTGATCGGATCGTCGGTGATCATTCCGTCGCCGAAGGCGTGGGAATCGCGAACTCCCAGCCCGTCGAGATCGCCATAAACAGACGGTTGCGTCGTCACATAGGTTCCCGACGTTCCCAGCGCGAATCGGACCTGGAAGGCGACCGATGGTTGGCCTCGATACGGATACCCGAAATCCCGTGCCCAGGAATCCCAGCCGCCGACGGGCAATAAGGGCGTGGGATAGATCTCGGCATTGAATCGATCGTTGTAGTCGCCCTCGACGTTGACCTCGATCCACGCGACATAGTCACCGTCGGGCCAATCCGCGGGAGCCGTGAACAGCAGTGCCTTTTCGATAGCGCCCGGCGGCGTGGCCATCGTGACGGTGTCAATGTCCGGCATGACCTGGCGGACGTGATCGCCGAAGGTGGGGGCGTCGGCCGTGTCCAGGCAGTTGGTACAGGGGAGGACGTCCCGTCGCGGTGGATACCAGGACACGGGATCAAGCTGGCGCATGATCCCTTCTTGTCCGATCTGTGCCGGCTCGGCGTAGCCCTTCGCGACGTCCATGTCCGTCAGGAATCGCCCCTTGTCGCTGCTGAACTGGCTGGCGCACGTGACGGCGTCCAACTGGTCTTTCTCGGACAAGGTCGGGTTGAACGACAAACAGAAATACGAATCGAGGCTTGAATCGGCGCGGGTGCTGGAGGCGGCACCCTCGGTATCGCGGTTCTGGAAGATCACGCGCCGAAACTGTTCGGCGGTAGGCGCGGTGGCGCGGCGATACGCCCAGATCGGAAGCACGCCCTCGCGGCGCCCGTAGGGCCACCGAAACCCGCTGTTCATCTGGGTGGCACCGGGGCGATTTCCGATGCCGCGCAACCCGACGGCTTGGGTCAGTCCCACGGTTGCCATGAAGGAACCGTCGGGCTTTTCGATCCACAGCGCGATTTGCGTGCGTGCCGTGGGCGTGAACCGAAATTCGATCGTGCGCGCCGGCTCGGTCATTTGGGCGGACGCCACCGCCGGAAGACCAAGCGCGATCAATAGCGTGATGCGAACCGCGGTCATCACATTTAGCGTACCCCAAAAAGGGCGGTGATTTCGGCGGCGCCCAGCGCGCGCGCGTAAACGCGGAAGTCGTCCAGTTGACCGGCGAAGTACCAGTCGGCGACAAATTGCGATCGACCCAGATGGTTGGCGGTCGTCGCGCCCAGATCGCTGGCGTGCAGGGTCATGGCGGGGTTGGTTCCCACGGCGACCCCGTCCAGGTACAGCGTTCCGGTGTAGGGCGATCCGGCGCCCAACACCACGGCCAGGTGATGCCAACTGTTGAGGGGAAGCACAGTGGTCGTGTCGATTCGTTGCTCCATGGCGTTGCCGCCCAGCGTGATCGCGAAACGAATGGTGTTGCTGGCGTCGGTGCCTTGGCTGGTGGTCAGGAACGCGTTGATGGACGTGCTGCTTCCGAAATCGAAGATGCGCTGCCAGTCGCGATTCGCCGTCGCGTAAACCCAGGTCGCGATCGTGACCGCGGCGGGCGCCAGTTCGGCGAGCGGCGGCATGACCACGAAGCCGCCGCCGGTGGCAGCGTTCGCGGTCATGCTGACGGAATGCGTGCCGACCTGATGCACGGCCGAAAACGTCACGGCGCCGCCGGTGCCAGCGGTCGTCAGGGTTCCGTTTCGCGGACTGCCCGCGGCTGCCGATGAATCCGCGGCCGTCGTGCCGCTTTCCTCGTCGAACTTGTACCAAAGCACCAGATCCGGTGCGGCGCCGCCTGTGCCCGCGCCGCCCGTGCCCGCGCCGCCTGTGCCCGTGCCGCCTGTGCCCGTGCCGCCTGTGCCCGTGCCGCCTGTGCCCGTGCCGCCTGTGCCTCGGCCACCCGTTGCGACGCCACCGGTCCCTCGCCCACCGGAGCCGACTTGCCCGCCCCTGCCGCCCGAGCCCACGCCGGCCCCGCCGGTCGCGTTTCCCCCCGTTGCGCCCGCGCCACCACCGCCGCCGCGTCCACCGAGCGCCGCGTAGTCGTAGACGCAACCCGCGAACAGAAGCGCGACCAGCGCGACCCGCATTCTAGAACGCCCAGAGGCCGGCTACACCGGCCGCGTTCGCGTTGACGTACACCGTGACTCCGGTGCCCAGCGCCGCGACGCCGGCCAGCGTCCACAGAATGTTCGCGCGGAAGGCTCGTGACTTCACGTCGTCGATTTGTTCGGCGGTGCAACCACCCGTGGACTGACCGCACGAATCGCGCAGCTCGTCGTAACGGTCCGACGCCGACAGACCCGATATGATCGCTCCGGTGCCAAGCGCGACGGTCGTTACCGCCAGCGTCCACGGCACCCAGCGGGGCAGCGGTGGGCTGACGCCGGGCGCGGGTGGTGGCTCTCCGCCGCTGATAACGACCGTCGTGACGGGGCTCGGCTCGGCCGGTTCAGGGGCGGTTGGAATCAGCGTGGCCGGCGGCGCCGGTGGAAGTCGAGGCGGCGGCGGAGCGGGCTTGGCGACGGCCGGTGGCGGCGGGACGACGGGAGCGGGCTTGGCGATGACCGGCGGCGGCAGAGCGACGGGAGCGGGCTTGGCGATGACCGGTGGCGGCGCGAACGGAACGGCGGCGGGAGCTTTCGCGGTCGTTGGCGCGGCGGAAGCGGGTTTTGCCGTGGTCTGACCGGCAGCGGGGGCCGGTGCTTTTCCCGCGCCCGTCTTCTGCGCGCGCTCCAGTTCCTTGATCTGCTTTTCGGCGCTCTCGCTGTGAATGCCCTTTGGATCCCTGCGAAGGTAGGTCTGAAAAATCTTCACTGCGTCCGCGGCGTGACCCGCCTCGCGGTGCGCTTCGGCCAGGCTGAACAACAGGTTCAGGTCACCCGTCAGCTGGTAGGCCTGCGTATAGCCCTCGATCGCTTCGTTCAACCGACCAAGGTCGTGGTCGCGCTTTGCCTTTTCCGCAAGCAGCTGCCCGTTGTCGGCAGGCGATTGCGCCTGCACGGGCGCGCCAACAAAGCACACCGCGAACAAGGCCACCCAAGAGAAACACAAGAAAACGTGCCGCAACTTCATACCCCTTTTCAATCGCGCCGAACGTAGCACAGACCGCGCCCGGCGAGCAGACTGGTTTCGCTAGATTCACGGGGTCGACCTGCCGCGGCGGGCTGCCATATGCCGACCACGAAAGGCAAAAGGCCTGAGCCAAAAGAGGGGTGCCGCCCTCTCCGAGACGACGCATCGACGGCGGGTGGGCGGTATTCCAGGACGAGCCCCACCGTCCACGATCGGCGTCGGTGTTCTCTTCGATTCGGGGTTCAGTAACGTCTGACCGTGAGCTCGGGAACCCGCTCGAAATCACGCGGGTTCGCGCTGATCAGCGGGGCATCGTCGAGAACCGCTGCTGTTGCGATCAGCAGATCCATCGCAGCAATGGTCTTCCCCCGTCGTCGTAGCGCCGCAAGTAGCCGCCCATAGGTGGCCGGGAAACGCTGGTCCGGGTACGAGATGTTTACGCGTTCCAACAGGGCGGTAACGCGTCGGCGCTCGAGGTCGGGCGCGGCGGCCAATTCGACGCCGGCCGCCAGCTCGCAGGCCACGTAAACCGACGCCACGATCTCATCGTCTCCGAAGCTAGAAAGGAGATCGCGCGCGGCCCCGCCCCGCGGGTTGTTCTTTCCCCGCAAGAGGTCGATCAAGAAGGACGTATCGACGTGTATCACGGTGGTTGGTGCCGGTCGTTAGATCCTTGCGGCACGGGCACGGCTCTGCCGTCGCGCTTTTACCTGGCCGTCTATCCCCGCGAGCGTTCGCCTCGACAGTGACAAGGAATCCAGCCCCACCAGCAGGTCGGATGCCCGCTTGCGCCGCCCAAGTTCATTCTTGATTACATCTGAAAACGACTGCCCTTGCCGCTTCAAGCGGCTGAGCGTCTCGTAAGCGGTTAGATCGATTGTGATCGTCTTGACGGCCATGCACTTATGGTGCACTTGCGGGGTAGAGCACGCAAGGGTTCTTGGCGAGCGACGCGCCCGTGGACCCTTCGCGGACCCGATGGTAGGTACTGGGCCGTCATGAAAATCGAATTCGCCAACCGGATCCGGGAGCTGCCGCCGTACTTGTTCGCGCAGATCGATGCGCTGAAACAGGAGGAGCGGAAGAAGGGGCGTGACCTCATCGATCTGGGAATCGGCGATCCGGATCTGCCGACGCACCCGCACATCGTCGAGGCACTGGCTGCCGCCGCGCGCGACGGGCGCAACCACCGGTATCCGTCCTACGTCGGTATGCAGGACATGCGAAGCGCGGCCGCTGGTTTCATGAGTCGGCGTTTCGGTGTGACGGTTGATCCGGGGCGCGAGGTCATTTGTGTGATCGGGTCCAAGGAAGCAATCGCGCATTTCCCGTTCGCGTTCGTAAATCCCGGCGACGTCGTGCTCTGTCCCGATCCGGGGTACCCGGTCTACGCGACGCTGACGCGGTTCGCGGGCGGCGAGCCGTATTTTTTGCCGTTGCGGCGCGATGCGGGATTCCTGCCCGATCTCGACGCGGTGCCGGCCGATGTCGCCCGCCGGGCGAAGGTCCTGTGGATCAACTACCCGAACAATCCGACCGCGGCGCTGGCCGCGCCCGGGTTTTACGAGAAGGTGGTCGCGTTTGCGCGCAAACACGACGTGATCGTCGCCAGCGATCTGGCGTACAGCGAGATGTACTACGAGACCGCGCCGCCGTCGTTCCTGGAGACACCGGGCGCCATGGAGGTTGGGATTGAGTTTCATTCGCTTTCGAAGACGTACAACATGACCGGCTGGCGCGTCGGTTGGGCGTGCGGCAACGACAAGCTGGTCGCGGGGTTGGGCCAGGTGAAGACGAACGTCGATTCAGGTTGCTTCGACGCGATCCAGTACGCCGCGATCGCCGCGTTGTCGGGTGATCAGGCGTGCGTCGCCAGTCAGCGCGAGATCTATCGCGAACGGCGCGACATCCTGTGCGGTGGCCTTGCGCGCGCGGGGTTCGATGTGTTGACCCCGAAGGCCAGCTTCTACGCGCTGATCGCGAACCCGGGCCGGCTGACGTCACTGGAATTCACGGCGAAACTGTTGACCGAGGCGGGTGTCGTGGCGACGCCGGCGACTGGCTTTGGTCCGTCGGGCGAAGGGTTCGTGCGCCTGACCGTCTGCGCCGACAAGGCGCGGCTGGCGGAGGCCGTCGAGAGGATCAAGGCGCTGGCGCTGTAGTCACGTTCGTCTGAATGTCTTGATCGACTCTTCCCAGTTCACGCCGTCGAAGGAACGGATCTTCTGGCTGGTCACGGTGCCTTCGTCCAGGCAGCGGACGTTGACGCTGTAGCCGTCGGGGCGCGATCGGGGCACGTAGAACGATTTGATTCCGCAGCGCGAGCAGAACAGGTGACGCGCGGTTCCTGTGTTGAAACGGTACTCGGTCAGCACGTCCTGACCCGACAACAGCCGGAATTGCTCGCGGGACACGCTCAGGTGCAGCGTTCCGGCCTTGCGGCACACAGAGCAGTTGCACTCCGCCAGCTCCAGGTCGGCAGGCGCGTCGACCTGGAATCGCACGGCACCGCAGTGGCATCCCCCGGAATGGGTGACCATCGTTGGTTCTGGCATCGGCGTTCGGCGACGGTATCACGCGACCCGCGCGGCGGTATACTGCCTGCCCGATGAGTTCCTTTCTGCGTCCCGCATACGTCGTAGACGCCGTCCGCACGCCGATTGGCCGCTATGGCGGGGCGCTGGCCGGCATGCGGCCCGACGATCTGGGCGCCATCGTGATCGCCGAAATCATCCGGCGCACGGGCACCGATCCGGCGGCGATCGACGACGTGATCCTGGGTTGCGCCAACCAGGCCGGGGAGGACAACCGCAACGTGGCCCGGATGAGCGCGCTGCTGGGTGGCCTGCCCCCGTCGGTGCCCGGGCAAACGGTCAACCGTTTGTGTGGTTCGGGCATGGCCGCGGTGATCGATGCTGCGCGCGCGATCGCCGTGGGGGACGCTGATCTGGTGATCGCCGGCGGCGTGGAATCGATGTCGCGCGCGCCGCTGGTCATGGCCAAGGCCTCCGAGCCGTGGGCGCGTGGCAACGTGACGGTTTATGACTCGACGTTGGGGTGGCGGTTCGTGAATCCCCGGATGGAGGCGCTTTACGGGGCGCATCCGCTCGGCGAAACCGCCGAGTTGGTCGGTGAGTTGCACAAGGTCGGACGCGAGGAACAGGACGCCTTCGCGCTGCAAAGCCAGCAACGTTGGGCGGCGGCACAGACGGCGGGACGATTCGCCGCCGAGATCTGTCCGGTGACGATTTCGGCGCGCAAGGGAGGGGCGAAGACCGTGGAGGTCGACGAACATCCGCGGCCCCAGACGACCGCGGCCGATCTGGCGGCCCTGAGTCCCGCGTTTCGGAAGGTGGGCGGCACGGTGACGGCGGGCAATTCGTCGGGCATCAACGACGGCGCCGCCGTGTTGTTGATCGCGTCCGAGGCGGGCCTGCGCAAAATCGCGGGTGCAGGCGCAGGCGCGGGTGCGGGCGCCGCCCGGCCGTTGGCCCGGGTCGTCGGCTCCGCGGTGGCCGGGGTGGAGCCGCGGCACATGGGGCTCGGTCCGATTCCAGCGACGCGGCGCCTGCTGGAACGCACGGGATTGCGCGCCGCCGACATCGACATCGTGGAGCTGAACGAAGCCTTCGCCGCGCAGGCGATCCCGTGTTTGCGTGAACTGGATCTGGATCCCGCGCGCGTCAACGTGAACGGTGGAGCCATCGCGATCGGTCATCCTCTTGGCTGTTCGGGCGCGCGGCTGGTCGGAACGCTGGCGCACGAACTGGCGCGGCGTTCGGCTGGCGCCGGCGGTTCTGGTGGTGCCACGCCCGCGCGTTATGGTCTGGCGACGATGTGCATCGGTGTTGGACAGGGGATCTCGTTGCTGATCGAGCGAATCTGATGGGCGCCGAACACGAGCCCCAACCCGAGCCGCCTCCGTTGAGCGAAGACGCCACCACGATCGTCGCCATGGCGGCGCACGAGATGAAGAACGCGCTGGGAGGCATCGGCGTGGCGCTGGCGCGTTGTGAACAGAAACTGCAGGGTGGCAAGGTCGTGACCACGGAAGATCTGGCGGTGGCGCGCGGTGAATTGCGACGCTTGTCGGCGTTGGTCAACGCGCTGCTCGACGGCGCGCGGGTCGATCTGGGGTCGGTTCCGGTTCAGACCGATCTGGTCGACGTCGCCGCGCTTGCGCGCGAGGTCGTCGAGATGTTCCGCGCCGCGCGCCACCGTTCCGTGTCTTTGGAGCTGCCTTCCGAGCCGGTGCTGATCGACGCCGACGCCGAGCGTTTGCGCGCAGTCTTGATCAATTACCTGGAAAACGCAGTCAAGTACGCGCCCGAGCCGGCGGCGATCACGGTCCTGGTCAGACGGGATCCGACCCGCGACCACGTGCGGATCGCGGTGCGCGACCAGGGTCCGGGCATAGCGCCCGAGGATCAGGCGCGCTTGTTTCAAAGGTTCTTCCGGGTTCCGGGCCTGGCGAAGCGAAACCAGGGCCTTGGTCTGGGCTTGTATCTTTGCCGCGCGATCGCCCGGGCCCACGGCGGCACCGCGGGAGTCGACAGCACGCCGGGCGCGGGCGCGACCTTCTGGTTGGATCTGCCCAGTACGGGCGCCTGACGGGCGCCTGGCCTCGATTTGCGCCCGCGTGGTTTGGGCGCAACTGGCGGGTCGCGCGGGTGGATTACGGACCGGTCTTGCGGAGGGCCAAAACCCACGACGTTCCTGGCTCGGTGACGTCGCCCTTGCCGGTGGCCAGGATCAGCTCGGGTTTTCCGTCCCCGTCGGCGTCACCCACGGCCAGCCACGATGACTGCACCAGGTCCTGATTGAAGTCGACGATTTGTTCCCGGCGCACCTCACCGGCGGCGGAGACCCGGTAGGAATAGACGTGGCCAAGGTGGTTGCTGGCGATGCCCTCCGTCGATCCGTCCCCACGTGTTGAGAGCAACAGCTCCTGCTTGCCGTCGCCGTCGACGTCCGCCACCGCCATCATCTTTTCGAAGTACCCGAGATCCAGATCCTGGTCTTCGTGCGTGAGGACGTAGGCGATGTCCGCGGTCGATCCGTTCACGTGATAGGCAATCAGGGTTGCGCGGTTCACGTCCTGCTCGGCCTTCCATGCGACGATAAGTTCGTCGCGGCCGTCACCGTCCAGATCGCCGACCGCCAGCGACGCGTAGAACGCCGCGTGTCCGTCGTAGCCGTCCAGGACCACGCGAGGCGTGGCGACCGGATCGCCGGTCGCGGGATCGAAATCGTGAATCTCGACGCGGGCAGCGTTGTCCCGAAAGCCGTTGGACAGGATCAGCTCTTTGCGGCCGTCACCGTCCACGTCGACGATCAGCGCGTCCTCGCCGGAACCGGAAAGCTGAAGCACCTTCCGGGTCTGAACACTGCCCCCGTCGGGTGAAACGTCATAGCGAATGACCTCACCGTGGCCGCAATAGGCCGAGATGATTTCCAGGACGCCGTCGCCATCCAGATCCGTGGTGCCTAGCCCATGCGTGTAGCTGCTGGTGTTCTGGCGCGCGCGCGTGGAAACCTGGTGGGTCACGGATTCTCCGTCGGTGTGCAGGACGTGCAACCAGGCGGTGCTCTGGTCGTGCGCACCGGTTCCAACCAGGACTTCCGGTATGCCATCGCTTTCCAGATCGACGACGCGCACCCCCAAGATCATCGCCGGTCCCGAACCCGCGGCGTGATCCAGCAGGCGCCGGGACTCCCAGGCCCCGTCCCGTTTTCGGTATAGGTTCAACTGGGCCGAAGGTGCGCTGCCGGTCAGAATTTCCGGCTTCCCGTCGCCGTCCGCGTCGCCAATCTCGACGTCCCAGCCCGCGTAGCTTTGATCGACCCTGGCGACGATCTCCCCATCCCAACCAGGCGCCAGCTGTGCCAGCTCGGATACCCGGGTGACCATCAATGCGGCCGGATCGGGGGTGAATTCGCCGCAGCTTGCGATGACGACCATCCATCCAGTGACCAGTTTTGTTCGGTTCATGGTTCCTTCCGAACTTTGCAGGCGCTGTGCCAGCACCGCGGGCCACGCCTGGGCCGGCAAATGCGCGCCCCCAGCGGGATCGCTCCGATCTCAGGTCGATGGAGGTGTTCAAATCTCGACGGCGGCGTCCGATGTCACCCAGGCCCCGCCTTGCAGCAAGCCCCGGTCAAGCCCCGGGCCCCGCCTTGCCGCAACTGGGGGGGATCGTTATCCTGGCCGCCTTGCCACGCGATCCCAAAATCACGCCAATCACGCGCCACGACCCGCGGACGTTCTACGCCACGCGTGTGACGCGGACCCAGGCGGGCGAATCCTGGGATTTGTGGGCGGTGGAGGATGGCCGGCGCATCGGTTTTCTGTCCGTGGTGGACGATGGACACGTCGTGTACGCGCTGGCATCGGTGAAACGCGGGACGTCTCACGAAGAGGTCGCCGATCTGGTCGAGGGGTTCTTCACCCCGTCGTCCACAGACGCGCACAACCGCGAGATCATCATCTCGGACTACGAGCAAGAGCCCGAGATGCTGGAATCGGACATCAGGCAGGACTAGACGCCGGGATGGGGCCGCCCGCGGCGTTTTCCGGGCGCCCGTCGCGGTTCGGTTTGCCGCCACGGTGATTCCTGAATCCGGCTGTATCCTGTCGCCCGTATGTCCGTCGCCCCTTTACCGCTGGGACCGTTTCGCGGCTTCGCGTCGTTTGACGAAGCCGCCGCCGACGTTTTCTTCGGCCGCGCGGCCGAGACCGACGCGCTAGTCGAACGTGTGATGGGGCACGCGGGGAGGGTGGTCGCCGTGACCGGCGAAAGCGGCGTGGGCAAGACGTCGTTGGTGCGGGCGGGTTTGGCGAAGGCGCTCGGCAAACGCGAGATTCCGGTGCTGTACATACCGCAGCCCGACGATCTGGACGCCGAGGTTTTACGCGCGGCCAGTCGCGCGGGAGGAAGCCCACCCGCTCCCGGTGAAGCGACCGCAGACTACGTCGCGCGGTTGGCGCGCGAATCCCGGTCGGGAATGGTGATCGTGCTCGACCACCTGGAGGAGGTGCTTGCCGACGAGGCGGCTCCGGGCCGCGCGGCCGCGCTGGGTGGCCTGGTTTCGCGGGTGGTCGAGGGAGCGGGTGGTCGTGTACATCTGGTTCTGGTCGTGGACAGCGCCGCCTTCGCCCGTCTGGACGCGCTGGGTTTGCCGCCCGCGTTTCGTCCGGCGCCGGGCACCTGGTACACGGTCGAACGCCTGGGTGACACTGCGGTCGCCGAAATCCTGGACCGCACGGCAGTGCATGCGGGCACCTTTTTCGAGGTCGGGTTGCCGGCGACGATCGCGGCCGATCTGTGTGGTGACCGACGCTGTTTGCCGCTGGACCTGCAGCTTTGCGCGCGGGCCATGGTCGATTTTCGAATCACGTCGACGCGCAAGTACCACGCCTCGGGTGGCGTCACCACGCTGCGCGCGATGTTCTTCGAACATGCCGTCGCGGGCGCCACGCCGGGCGCGCGGCGCGTGCTGCTGGATGTCGCGGGGCGGACGGCGGCGACGATCGAGGAGATCGAAACGCGCACGCATCTGCCCCACGATGCCGTCGTTGATGCGGTGCAAATGCTGGTTGACAGGGGTGTGTTGCGCCGCCGCGGTAGCGATTCCACGCTGCGGATCGCGTTGGCCCATCCGGCCCTGCAATCGTACGTGGACGCATTCGGCATCGAGGATCGGGCGCGCACCGAGGCGATCCGGCGGCGTCTGCGCGCGCGCATGGCAACCGGTGGTCGGTTGACCGTGCGTGAACTTCTGACCGTCAGACGAACACTGGGCGCCGCCCTCTCGGCGGCCGAGCGGGCCCTGTTCGGGCGCAGCCTGCGTCGTCACGCCGTCCAGATCGCCATCGCCGCGGTGCTGGTGATTGCTGTTGTCGTCAGCTTCGTGGCGGATTCACGTCAGGCCTACGTTCTGGCTTTCGATCCGCCGCAGGCGCCGCCGGATGCGCGCCATGCGGCGTCCCCGGACGCGCCGC
Organism: Pseudomonadota bacterium; assembly: GCA_031407985.1. Taxonomy (GTDB): domain Bacteria; phylum Myxococcota_A; class Polyangia; order Fen-1088; family Fen-1088; genus FEN-1088. The sequence goes on from JANOJB010000013.1 coordinate 12,467, forward strand.
CGCGCACCAGTGCGGCATCCCGCGTCGTCGTGCGCGCTGGCCGGCCGCGACGCGGCCTGGTGCGGTTGCTTCCCCGCGCGTCGAGCCCAGGGACGCTGATCGCCGACACGGGGTTTTCGGCGGCGGGTCTGGCACCCGCGGCCGCCGCCCGCATCGCCGCCGGTCAGGCGGGCGGCACGTTGGACAACGCGCAGCCTGGTGTTGTTCCCGGGTGGCTGCGCGATGTGGTCAATGGCCTGCGGCCGGTACCCCGCGGTGTCGCCAAGGCCCTGATCGGCGACGCCGACGGTGTCACGTCGCTGAAGCACGCATTCTCCGAACCACTGACCCGACGCGAGACGCTGGATGCGTTGGCGGTGATCGGTCGGGGGCGTGCCGGCGAGGACGAGATTCTTGCGGCCGCGCTGGGCGACGCCGCCCCCGAGATTCGCCGGCGTGGTGTCGAGGTGGCGGCGGCGATCGATCGGCGCCTGGGCAATGGCGCGCACGCGGCGATCCTGCGCAACGCCCTTTCGGACAAGTCGCCCGACATTCGAATGACCGTCCTGCGCGAGATTGAAACGCTGCCCCCCGGCGAGGCGACCGACGTGCTGGTCGTCGCGCTTGTCGATCGCGATCCCATTTCGCGGCGGGCGGCCGAGGATGCCACGCTGGCGCTGGCGGGACGAAATCCCGAAGCCGCGGCCGCCGCCGCCGCGCGCCTGTTGGAGAGCACCGACGGAAGCGCGCGCCGCAATGGATTGCCGCTGCTGGAACGGATCGCGGGTCGTGCCCCGGCCGCGTGCGCCGCGGTCCTGGAACGACTGGTGGGCAACGCCAAGGCTCCGGAGGAAGCGCGCGTCGCCGCGTTGTTGGCGTTGCGCAAGGCGGGGCCGCCCCCGCTGTCGTTGAAACCGGCTCTGACCCAGGCGGTCGGTCCATCGTCGTCGCCGCGATTGCGCGCGGCCGCGTTGCCGCTTTACGCACGGCTGATCGAACCCACCGCCGCCGAGGAAATCGCGCGCGCCGAAATGAAAGGGCAGCCGGCCGCGCGCGCCGCCGCTGTCGCGGTCTGGGGCGCGGTGGCCACCACGCGTCCCGATCTGGCCGCGAAGCCGTTGAGGGCCTTGATTTACGATCCTTCGGTCGAGATCAGAATCGAGGCCGCGCGTTCGTTCGCGTTTCTGAAGCGTGACGGGATTCCGCTGGTGGAAAAGCTCCTGAAGGATCCCAACGCCGAGGTGGAGCGCGCCGCGATCGAATCGGCCCTGGCGCTGGCGCCCATAAACCCCTACGCGGTCGGAACGATGCTGGGCAAGGCCGTGAAGGTCGTTCGGCCGGCGGTGCGTCGTCAGATCGTCGAGGCGTTGGGCCGGTTGGGCGAAACGCGCCCGGCGGCTGCGCTGCCTCCGCTGGCGCACACGCTCAAGGATCCCGACGTCGGAACGCGCGTCGCGGTGGCGATCGCGTTCTGCGGCTTGGCGCGCAAGAACGCGGTCGCGGCGTCGCCGTATCTGCGCATCGCCGCCCGGGACGATCACCGTGACGTGCGTGCGGCCGCCGCCGCCTGTGTCGAGGAACTGGCCGCCGGCGATCCGCGCGGCGGCGCCAAGATGGCGACCGAATTGGCCGGCGCCGATGAGCCGGCCGTGCGAGCGGCCGCTGCATTGTCGCTGGGACGCCTGGCGGTTCGCGTGCCCGCGCCCGAGGTGGCGTTAAGCACGCTCTTCAAGCTGACGGACGATGCCGACGGCTCCGTTCGAGACGCCGCGGTTCGCGCGTTGACCGCGTTCGGTGAAAGCGGCGCGGGTGGTCCCGGCTTCGCCGAATCGAAACGAGGCGCGGATGCCGAGCGTGCGCTCACCTCCAGTTTGCTTCAGGGGGACGTGCCGGCAAGGCAACTGGTGGTGACGGCCGCCGCGAAGAATCGCCTGCCCGGCGTCTTGCGCCAGGCCACGACCGACAGCGACGAATCGGTGCGCCTGGCCGCCGTTCAGGCCGCCGGCGCGTTGGCGCCGCCGGCGCTGGATGTCGTGCGCGCGTCCGTCGACGATCGTTCCGCCAAGGTTCGGGCAGCGGCGACGCGGATCCTGGCGGCCGCGTCCAGCGGCGGAGCCAAGGAAGTGCTTCCGATCTACGAAGCGGCATTGCGTGGTGGGGACCATGCCGCGCGCCAGGCTGCGATCGTGGGGCTGGGCGATCTGATCGGCGCCGGTGAGCCCGCCGCCCGTCTGCTGGGCGAGGCGTTGCAGCAACGAAGCGAATCGATCCGCGCCGCCGCCGCGGTCGCGCTGGGGCATTTGGCCGAGCGGGATCCCGCGGCCGCGTTGCCCGCGCTCGAGCGCGCGCTGCACGATCCCTCGTACGATGTCGCCAGCGCCGCCGTCCCGGGATTGGCGCTGGCCTGGTCGCGGCGTTTGTCGCCCGACGCGCTGGCCGAAATCCTGATAGGCGCGGAAACCGACAGTGCTCGCCGTTTCGCCGCCCTGGAAGCCTTGGTGCTGCGCGCGGGGCGCGGTCAAGATGCGTCCGCGCGCGCCGCTGTCGCGGCGCTGGCACGCGTCTCCGAGACGGGGCCCCCGCTGGCGCGCCTCTCCGCCCAACTGGGCCGCGCGTTCCTTGGAACACCGTCGGCGAACCTTCACGGATTCCTGGAACGTCTGCTCGGCGGATGATTTCAGTTCAGCCTCTCAGGATCCTCTTAGGCGCCGATCCCGTGGCATAAGACGGCCCACCCTTTATTCAGCAGCGCCGCGACGGCCTTTTGCCAAGCCGGGATCTCTTGGGCCTCGTCAAGGAACAGGATGCCGGGCTAGCTTCAGTGACCGGGTGCGCCGCCTACGATTTTCCCCAGCCGGGCAAGGCGGCAGCCTGGCGGATCCACGTCGCCATTTGCGCCTCTTCCAGATCGTCCTCGTGGATATCGATCCAGCGCGCGTTCTTGGCCTTGCCTCCAGGTGGAATGGGTCGCAGCGACGTGCCTTGGAAGAAGGTCACCTTGACGTAGTTCGTGAAGGTATGGAATCCGAGGAACCAACCCCGGCCCTCGATGCCGTAGAACGGCGAGTTCCATTTGACCGCCTTGCACACGCCGGGGACCGTGCGCGCGACCAGCGTGTCGAGGCGGCGCCCGACGCCGCTTTTCCAGCCCGGCATGGCCGCGATGTAGGCCCGCACGGGCGCGTCGCCGTCGGCCTTCGCAATCTGAGGGTTGCCGCCCGTGAGGAGGCGCGGCTTCGCGGCCCCCAAGGGACCCTTGTTCTTGGTTGCGGTGGATCGCCCGCTTTTGCGGACCGCCCCCTTGTTCGTGCGTGCATCGCCCATGGGTTCTCCGTGCACGCAACCTTCTCAACGCTTCCGGTCGGCCTTCGCCACCGATTCGACCGAGGTGGCTGGTGACACGATTCGCGGACCGCCGGTCACGGCCAGTCGCTGGAAGTGGTCCACGTTGGCGGTAACCAGCACGTCGGCTCCTTCGTTTTCAGCGCAGATCAGGTGAAGCGCATCGAAGATCGCGCCCGAGCGAAGTCCGCGCTCGACACATCGGTCCACCGCGGCTTGATAGGCGGCGGCGCCAAGGGGACGGCGGCGGATGACCTTCTCCAGGCTGGCCAGACTTTCCCGGGCTGCTGCCGGCGTCGGCGCGGGTCTCAGGTTCGGGATGCGCGTCAGAACCGACCACGTCTCGGCGAAGGCGTGCCAGCTCATGATGCCGTCGAATCGGCCTTCCTGGGCCGCGCGAACCCACGCGTAGGCGGCGTCGTGGTCCGGTAACGGCGGGACCAGCGCCGGGACCAGGACCGAGGTGTCGAAGGCAACCTTCATTTGGATCGGCGGCCGGTGGTCCGCGCCGTGAGATCGTCCAGCCACTCCTCACGCAATCCGCGGACGTCGGGGGCCTTTCCGTCAAGCTTGCCGCCAATCAGTACCAGACCATCCCGTTTCACCAGGACTGATTCTTCCTCGACGGGTTCAAGCACCAGGCTGCGTTCACGTTCGACCAGTCGCAGATGGCTGCCCGGGTGAAGGCGAAGCGACTGCCGAATGTGCTTCGGAATGACCACGCGTCCCGCCGCGTCAATGGTGATGGTAGGTACCAATGGCATATGGGGATGGTAGCACGATCAGGCAGCTAGACCCCACGCGGGCGTAGCGATCGAACAGGCTGGGCTGGGTTATGGGCACCAACCCGTAGCCGACTGATCGGAACCACTGTTGCAAACGACTTCCGGAAGACCTTCCGGGCCGCGGCCGTAGTGATCCTCGAAGAACTGCTGGAACATCGCCTGGTCAAATATGCACGCGCGCAGCGTCCAGGTCCACGCAGTCGCGGCCCAGCGAACATCCAGGCTTGGATCGGGCGCCAGGACCACGCGCGGGCGGGCGCCACAGTTCGCGTCCGTTGGCAGAGCGTCGATCCAGGCTTGCGCGGTCGCGACCTCGTGCGGACAACCAGATGGGCAGTTGTAGACGACCACGACCGCGCCATGCTCGAGGCTGTGCACCAGAAATCCCCATGGAACGGGTGCGGCGTAGGTTTTGAACGCGGCCCAGCTTGGATAATGCGATCCGGACGACGGGGGATTCGTGGTGTACGAGACGGGCACGCACGCAACCATGTGCATCGCTCCCTGGTCAGCGTGGGATGCCACGCCCAAAGCAAGACCGCTTCCGTCGGGGCACACTCCGGACACGCCGCCGTCACCGCCGTTGCCCCCCGTGCCGGTTCCAGCGATTCCGCCTGTTCCCGTTCCGTTGGTGCCTCCGCGTCCCACGCCGCATCTGGCTGGATCGTCACATCCCAGCCCCAGGCCGACGCCGAACGCGCACAGAATCGCAACGCCGACGAACCCGACCCGCCTGTTACCGCCGACGAACCGACATGCCGCGGTCGATCTCGCGCTGGCTTTCGCGTTTTCGTTGGTCATCACGTTTGTCCCACTCCTGTTTGCCGTGTGCGAGCGCGATCTCGGCTTTCACGCGCCCCTGCTTCTCGTAAAGGGAAAGCGGAATGATTGTATATCCCTTGACGCGAACCTTGTCCGCCAGGCGATCGATCTCCCGTCGGTGTAACAGCAGTTTGCGTCGCCGCCGTGGCTCGTGGTTGCGCCCGTGCGAAAATGCGTAGACGCCGATGTCCATCTGGTGCAGCCAGGCCTCGCCCTTGTCGACATCCACGAACGCGTCGACCAACGTCACCTTGCCGTCGCGGATCGACTTGACCTCGGAGCCCGCCAACACCAACCCCGCTTCCAGGGTTTCGTCGACGTGATACTCGTGCTTCGCGCGCCGGTTGCGCGCCAGCACCTTCACTTCGCCCGTTTTTGCGACCGCCGGTTTCGCCACGGGGGTTAGGTTGCGGTGCGCGGTCGCGCGGATCAAGCGCCGCCGGGACTCTCTTACCCGTCACCGTCACCGTCACCGTCACCGTCGCCGTCAGCCGTCGCCGTCAGCCGTCGCCGTCAGCGTCGCTATGCCACCGCGCGGGCCAGCGCGACGACGCGAACCTCGGCCGCGCCCGCGCGCAACAGGGTTTCAGCGCATTCGTGCAACGTCGCGCCGGTGGTCATGACGTCGTCGAGCAGCAGGAAACACCGGCCCGCCACCCGCGTGGGATCGGCCACCGCGAAGGCGCCCGAGACCTCGGCCCGCCGCGCGCTGGGTCCGGATCGCCCCAGTTCGCTGGTCTGCTTCACGCGCAACAGCAGCCGGCGTTCCAGCGCGGGCAGAATCGCCCCCGGCGCGAAAGTCAGCCGCAGGCGCGCCAGGACCACCCGCGCCAGTTCCACCGCCTGATTGAAGCCACGGCGGCGCAGCTTGGCTGGGTGCAGGGGGACCGGCAGAATGGCGTCGACAGGCCGTCCGCCCGTCGAGTCGATCGCGCGCCCGACGGTGGGCGCCAGGATTCGTCCCAGGCGCCCTGCCACATCCGGTCGTCCGCCGTGTTTCATGCGCATGATCGCCGCGGCCAGCGATTCGCCGTATTCGAATCCCGCCCACGCCGCCGCGAACGCAAAGTCCTTCCCAGCGCAACCGGCACAGCGTGCGCGGGGCGGACCCACGGCCCATCCGAGGCGCGGCAACGCACAGCCCGTGCAGGCGGGACCGATCGGGTTGATCCCCAGGGCGCAGGGGTCGCAGAAGATGGCGTCGTCGGTCGGCAGCGCGACGTCGCAGCCGGCGCACCGGGCGGGCCAGAAAAGCTGAATCGAGGACGAAAGCAAGCCACGGAGGATCTTCATCCCCCCTTATCGTTCCGGTTGCATGCGCTGTTGCTGGGAACCGACGCGGGGGCCACTGCTCCGCAAGACCTGCGCCGCAATCTACTCGCCGCGCAGACTTCGCCGCCTTGGGGTGGGCGTGCGCCGTTTTTCCTGGGTTGCGATGGGCGGCGCCCCTGGCATCAGCAATGCACGCGCTGCGGGCACAAAAGGAGAACCGATGGCCACCACGATGCGCGCTGCTGTTTTTCAGGGAAAAGGAAAGATCGGAATCCGCGAGGTGCCGCGTCCAGAGCCGGGCATCGGGGAGGCGTTGATCAAGGTGACGCTGACGACGATCTGCGGAACCGACGTTCACATTCTGAAAGGGGAGTATCCGGTGCGCGATGGGCTGATCGTTGGCCACGAGCCGGTTGGTGTCGTCGAGGCGATCGGACCGGGTGTCACGGGATATGCGCCGGGTGATCGCGTGATCGCCGGCGCCATCACACCGTGTGGCGTATGCCGGGCTTGCCTGTCGGGAACGCTGTCGCAGTGCGGGCACGGCGGCACGGGTTACGAGGCCATCGGCGGCTGGCGCTTCGGCAACACGATTCACGGTTGCCAGGCCGAATACGTGTTGGTTCCGAATGCCCAGGCCAACCTGGCGAAGATTCCCGCCGGGCTCACCGACGAAGACGTGTTGTTGTGCCCCGACATCATGTCGACTGGTTTCGCGGCGGCCGAAAAGGGCAACGTCAAACTGGGTGATGCGGTCGTTGTCTTCGCGCAGGGGCCGATTGGGTTGTGCGCCACGGCGGGCGCGCGACTGGCGGGCGCGTCGCTGGTGATTGGCGTGGATAGCAATCCGCGACGGTTGGACTTCGCGAAAAAGATGGGCGCTGACGTCGTTCTTAACCACCAGGAGCAAGACGTCGTGGCCGAGATCAAGCGACTGACCGGCGGAGGCGTCGACGTCGCGATCGAGGCGCTGGGGCAGCAGTCGACCTTCGAAAACGCTCTGCGCAGCGTGCGACCTGGCGGAACCGTCTCCAGCCTCGGCGTCTACTCGGGCCATCTCACGGTGCCGCTGGACGCTTTCGCGGCCGGCCTGGGCGACCACACGATTGTGACGTCCCTGTGCCCCGGTGGAAAAGAACGGATGCGGCGTCTGATGAGCATCGTCGCCGCCAAGCGGTTTCCCTTCCGCGAGCTCGTCACGCATCCCTTCAAGCTGGATGACATCGAAGGTGCGTATGATCTCTTTTCGCACCAACGAGACGGGGTGATGAAGGTGGCGATCCGACCGTGACGTTGGCGCGCGCGCACGAGTCGCGAATGTCCCGGGTGCCCCGTTGACGGTTGGCGCTCCGGGCACGTCTCGATCCTTTCAATTGAAGGCCGGCCCACGGACGGATCTCCCGCGAGATCCGTCCGGTATGCCCTTCGGGTCGACTAGTAGCGGTAGTGATCGGGCTTGAACGGACCTTCGATCGGCACACCCAAGTACTCGGCCTGGGCCTTCGTCAGTGTGGTCAGCTTCACACCCACTTTCTTCAGGTGCAGACGGGCGACCTTCTCGTCCAGCTTCTTCGGCAGGACATAAACCTGACCCACGCCAAACGTCATGCCGGTGGTCTGGTCCTTGCCTTTGGTCGCGTTCTCCCACAGGGACATCTGGGCGATGGTCTGGTTCGTGAACGAGTTCGACATGACGAAGCTCGGGTGCCCGGTGGCGCAGCCCAGGTTCACCAGTCGTCCGCGCGCCAGCAAGGTCAAACGACGCCCGTTCGGCAACAGGAACTGATCCACCTGCGGCTTGATGTTCTCTTCGCGGATCTCGGGATTGGTCTCCAACCAGCTGACCTGAATCTCGCTGTCGAAGTGCCCGATGTTGCACAAAATGGCCTCGTCCTTCATCTCGCGCATGTGCTCGGCACGAATGATGTCCATGCAACCGGTGGCAGTGACGAAGATATCGCCCTGGGCAGCGGCCTCTTCCATCGTGACGACTTCGTACCCTTCCATGGCCGCCTGCAACGCGCAGATGGGATCGATCTCGGTGATCAACACGCGCGCGCCCAGGCCGCGACCCGCGTGGGCGCAACCCTTGCCCACGTCGCCGTAACCCGCCACCACCACCACCTTGCCCGCCACCATGACGTCGGTGGCGCGCTTGATGCCGTCGAACAACGATTCGCGGCAGCCGTACAGATTGTCGAATTTCGACTTGGTGACCGAATCGTTCACGTTGATGGCCGGGAACAGCAGCTGATTGTTCTTCGCCATGTCGTACAACCGGTGCACGCCGGTCGTCGTCTCTTCCGACACGCCTTTGATTTCTTTCGCCAGGCGGCTGAACCGCTGGCCGTCGCCTTTTAGACTTTTCGTCAGCAACGCCAAAATCACCTTCATCTCGTCCACGGTGGTCGTTGACGGATCGGGCACCTTGCCTGCCTTTTCGAATTCCGCGCCCTTGTGGACCAGCAACGTCAGATCGCCGCCGTCATCCAAGATCAAGTTCGGGCCTTTCCCTTCCTTGAACGCGGTCATCTGCAGATCAATGTTGTCCCAGTACTCCGGCAGTGTCTCGCCCTTCCACGCGAACACCGGGACGCCGGCCTTGGCGATCGCGGCGGCGGCTTCGTCCTGGGTCGAATAGATGTTGCACGACGTCCAGGTCACCTCGGCGCCCAGGGCGACCAGCGTTTCGATCAGGATGGCGGTCTCGATCGTCATGTGCAGACAACCGGCGATGCGCGCGCCCTTCAGCGGCTGCTGGGCGCCGAACTCCTCACGCAGAGACATCAGGCCCGGCATTTCCTTTTCGGACATGCGGATCTTCTTGCGACCCAATTCGGCCAATGACAGGTCTTTGATCTTGTATGCGGGAAACTCGGTGCGGATTTCCATCGTGCTCTCCTTGTGCTTTTCGGAACGGGTTTATCGATTGTTTGAATGTTCAAGAATCATGGGTGAAAAGCGGCCCGCCGGATAACTGTCCCGCCGCCACGTGCAAGGGCGGGGTTTCTTGCGATCGCAGTCCCGACAACGCGACCACGCGCAGCCCGGCGGTTTCCAAGAACTCTCGCAACTTGGTGGGTTCGAATCCCAACCACACGTGCCCGTGTTCGCGCAGACTTTCGTCATCGTGGGGAAGATGGTCCACCAACAACATGTGTCCGCCGGGACGTAACAACCGCGCCGCCGCGGACACCAAGTCCTGAGGACGGGCCGCATGGTGCAGCACGCGCGCGAGCACCACCAGATCGGCACCACCCGCGCGCCCGATCTCCTGAGCCAGGCTGGAATCGTCCACCTCGGCTTCGCGCAAACGAACGTTGGGCAGTCCCAGTAGACTCACCTGCTGGGCGGCGCGCGCCAATCGGGCGGGGCTGCGATCCACGGCAATCACGCGGTCATAAAGCGGAGACAAAAGCGGCAGCAACGCCCCTTCGCCGGTGCCCACGTCCACCGCCAGCGCGTGTCCGGGCAGAAGCGGCGACAACATGGGCAGCAACGGAAAGCGTGCCGCTGCCCCCGGCGCCGGCATGTGATCCTGCGCGGCCCCCGCGGGACTCTTGCCGTCGGCAAACAGCTTGCGTGCGGTTGCCTCACGTTCGGCCACCACCACCGGAACGCGGGCCAGGCGTCCCTCCGCCTCACACAGCGCGCGCCCCGCCTCCAACGCCGCGGCCACTATCGAATCGCGGAAGTCATCAGCGCGCAGCAGGGTGCGCGTTCCGTCCCGGCGCGCGTGCAACAGACCGGCGTCGCGCAGGGGCTGACTTTTGCGCGTGATCTGGGGTTGGCTTTCGTCCAACAGCGTCGCCAGTTCCCCCACGGTCAATTCCTCGGCCTCGCACAAGGCCAGCAGGCGCAGCCGATCCTCGTCCCCGAGGAGACGAAACAGATCCGCGCGAGGCGTCGCCGAGGTCGCAGTCACTCGAACAGGATATGCAATAATGCGTATATATGCAATGACTATGAGTTATAGGTAGTTGTAACTTACTGACCGGGGGACATCGGTCCTGCCCCCTACCGCAGGTGGACCGTGAGTTCCTCCCATGCCCGAGGCAAACGATCGGCGAGCGCCGGCCGCATCGAGGCCAACGCCGCGCGTAGATGTTTCACTGCCCGCCGGGGCAGTGCGGCCACCGCCGATTCGATTGCGCCCGCGTGGGTCGTGGCGAGGACGGCCAACAGGACGCTCGCCTGATCGATGTCTTTCTGCGACTTTGTGTTACGGCCGGTACGCAATCGGGACACCACCAGCTTGTGGATCGCGAACCGTTCGGGGAGCGGCAGCCGAACGGCGCAGCATCCCTCGCGGGCAACGACCATCCCGGTTTGCGATTCCGCGAGCAGGTAGCCGAGGTAGGGCAGGCCGGTCGCAAACGCACGCAGCTCGGGAACCGGAACGACGGGAAAGGTCTCGTTCTTCGACGGCACCAGCAAGTCGACGTGGAAGCCCCCTCTGCCACGCTGTTTGAACGAGGTCGCGGGGCTCTTGCGATCGAGTCCGGGGACTTCGAGGAACTCGATCCCGGACTCGCTCAGCATCGCGAGGAAGTCCCTCTCTGGCAGCCTTTCGAACGCGAGTTCTTCGCGCCGCGCGATATCGACGTCGTCGGTGGTGTAAGCCGCCACGCGTATTCCCATTCGGTTCAGGAGGACTCCGTAGGCATGAGAGCCGATCAACATACCGCCGGCCTCGAAAACGCCGCGGTTGTGGAGGGCGGCGATGGTTCCGTAAGCGCGAGGGTCGATCAGGTTGAATCCCTCGCGTCCGAGCATGCGAAACGTCGGCACCAGGGCCTTGAGCTCAACGATCCGGGCCCGCAGCTCGTCGGCTTTGGTGTTCGCGTCGGGCGCGCCGACAGGGCCCCCGAGGTAGCGCTCGCGCTGCTTCCCCGTGGCGTCATAGAACTGATGCACGTAGAAGCGGACACCGTTGGCGTTCTCACGTTCGATCACCGATCCCGCGGTGCCGACGAAGGCGTTCTGGCGCTGCAGCGCGTACGCTTCGAGGTTCGCGTACATCACGTTCAGCGCTTGGGGGTGGGCGGCCCAGCGCGACGTAGGAGTTTGGGTATCCATTAAGAAATGATTCTACTGGATACCTGGTATCCATTGGAATCTATTCTTGATGGATACCGCGCCGCGAGGTCCGGGAACCAGCGTTTCCTCCGCCACCCGTCACGGAATCGTGAAACAGCGGAGTTTGATCAACGTATTCATCGGCGTCGTGTCGCCGATCTTGCCGGCATGCGAGTAGTAGAGATCGTACGTGCCTGGAATCAGACGCGCCGTGTAGGCTCCGCCGTTCGTGGATGCGAACGTGGCAAAATCGCCGGCCGCGCTTTGCAGCATCAGGGTTCCGTGGTCGCCCGTGCCCGACGACGTACCGTTGATCGTGATCATGCCGGTCACGGTAGCCGACGGGATGTCGATGTCGAACACGGTCGTAGCGCCGGGCGCCAGGACCAGTCCGGTCCGCAATTTCGCCGCGTGGTTGGCCGGTGCCGCGGTGGTCGTGTTGGCGGGCGTCGCGGTGCGCGTGTAGTAGAGGTCGTACGTTCCGGGAACGACGTGCGCGAAGAACGTGGCGCTGGCGGTGTTTGCGATCACGGCCCGATCGCCGTCGGCGGAGCGCAGGGTCACGATTCCGGAGTTGCCCGCGGCTGCGGGCGCGCCGTTGATCATAACGGTACCCATCACGATGGTTGACGTGACGTCGATGTCGAGCACGGTAGTGCCGGCAGGGGCGACGACGATCCCGGCGCGCAGCTTGGCGAGTTGGTTGACGGGGGTCGTGGACTGGGCTGTGTTGTCCTTCGAATAGAACAGGTCGTAGGTTCCGGGCACCACGTTTACGCCGTAGGCGCCGTCCTCGCGCCACGGAATCCGGGCGTAGTCGCCGGTGGCATCTCGCAGGACAAGGTGGCCTTTGTCGGTCGCGACCGGCTCGGCGCCGTCGAGTGTGATCGTTCCCGTGATCTCCGCCGAAGGCACATCTACGTCAAGCACCGTCGAACCCGTGGATGCCACAACCACTCCGGTGCGCAGGACCACGTTCTGATTCATCACCGAATACGCATCCTCGGTTCCGGTGAAATACAGATCGTAGGTGCCTGGTACCACCCGGGCTTCATAGGAAGCGCTGTTGGCGACGGCGATTCTCACGACGTCCCCATCGGCGTTCCGCAAATAGACCCTGCCCCGGGTCGTGGGAGCGGTGGGAACGCCACCGATCGCGATGGTGCCGGAAACAGCCACTGACGGAACATCAATGTCGAACCTGGTCGTGTCCACCGTGACTACGACGTCCCTCCCTATCCGGGCCAGCTGGTTCAGCGGCGTGGCGCTGCCCATGCCGACAACGCTGGACGACAGGAACAGATCGAACGTCCCGGGCACCACCCGCGCCGTGTACGTACCGCCGCTGGTCGACGCGATCGTGAAGACGTCGCCGGCGGCGTTGCGCAGCGATAGGGTAACCACATCGTCCGCGGTCATCGCGGCGCCGTTGATTGTGATCTCACCCGCCACGGTCGTGTGGGGGACGTCGATGTCCAGCGTGGTCGTGTCGTGGGGGGCGATGACGATGCCAGTACGCAGAAGCGCGAACCCATTGATGGGCGCCATCGCGGTGGGGCCGGTCGCCGAGAAGAAGACGTCGTAGCTGCCCGGCGCCACGAGCACGGAATACGAAGGGCCGCTGAAGGCGATCTCAACCAGGTCGCTGAGGCCGTTCCTCAGCAGCAGGCGCGTGTTGGGATCCTGGCTGGCGGGCACGCCGTTGATCGTGAGGGCGCCCGTTAGCCTCGCGGAGGGGATGTCGATGTCGTGATTGTGGCACCGGTCCGGAATGGTTCCGCCGGCGCCGGCCGCCGCGCCCATGCCCCCCGGACCGCCGGCGCCCCCGCGATCACCCGTCGATCGCGACGCCCCCGAAGGAACGCACCCGAGCAGGGCTCCCGCCGACACGGCGGAAATCGCGATGAAAACAAGGTTCTTCACTGTGCGCCCCCAAATCGGCTGACGGCAAAGTGTCCCCTACCCTTGCTGACAGTCAAGTCGGCGTCTTGGCGCGCGATCACGCTGAAGCTGAGGTGGGTCAGCTTGTCCCTGAACGCTGAGGGCCACGGCGTCCAGGTGCAGCAGGTGCCCGTCGATGTCGAACCCGCGACGAAGTAGGTCAAGACCGGTCGCATCGCTTGCGGTCCGCGCTCTCGTGGGCGGTTCAGCGACGGTCGAGGACCAGCGTTTCCACCAGGATCAGAACGATACCGACGATGGAGCCTCCCGCGATGATGCCGGCGCTCAGCGTCTCTTGATTCTCGACGAAGACCCGGTTCGCGAGCGAGCTGGTTCCTCGACTGCGCCGGGCCATCAGCCAGAACATGAAGCCGCCGAGCGCCATGATCAGTGAGTCACTGAACTGCAGGATGAATCCGAGGCCCAAGGCCACCCCGGAGATCGGGAATCGTCCGCGCGTGCGTTGGTTGAGAATCTCTATCACCACGCCCAGCCCCGCACCGATCGCCATGGCGATCCGGGCGGTGATGTGCAGCGTGCCGAACCCGCGCGCGAGGACCTCGGCGACGCTGCGCCAAATCTGGGCCGACGGCATGGGAAAACGCTCGCTGGTGAACAGGCTGATATCGCCGTGAAAAAGCGCGTAAAAGACAGGTACCGCCACCAAAGAGCCGGCGAAGACGCCCAGCACGTGACCCAGCGCCTGCTGTCGGGGCTTGGCCCCCAACATGTAGCCCGGCTTGATGTCCATCAGAAGATTGCTGGCGTTCAGGGAGACCTCACTGGTGATCCCCGCCGTCATGACGTTCGTGGCAACATCTCCCCGCGCGATCACGCTGAACGTGAGCTGGGTCAGCTTGGAGAGGGCGCTGCCGGGGGTGATGGACGTCAGCGCCGTCGAATTCACGGCGATCAGCGTGAAAGCGAAGACCAGGGGAATGGCAACAATGCCCAAGGCGATGCTGATGTCGAAGAGCAGGTAACCCGCGAGCACCACCATCGCGCCCACCACCGGGATACCGATGGCGAACACGCGCATGGGCAACTCGATGTCGGCGAGAACATCGACCTGCCGTGCACCATCGGCCCCCTTCGGACCTTGTCCGAACATGCCGCCGAACGATTGCAGGATCATCCGGGGCTTGCTCAGAAACGCCCACAGCGATGACGTTGTCATCATCGCGGCGCCGCCCCACAGCGACCAGGTGGTTATCGATTTGAAGTTGGCCTGGGCGATGATGCCCTCCTTGATCAGCCAGGGTGCCAGCACCACGTAATTCAAGAGAGCACCCAACAGCAGCGAGGCGCCGGTGCGCACCCCCATCAGGCCCCCCGTCCCCAACATGACGATCGAGGTGTCAAGTCGGATAGTGAGGTCACGCAGGGGCGTGCCGAAGAGCCGAGGCGTAACGAACCGGTAGATGATGTCGTCCCAAGCGTCCGGCAAGACCAACGCCTTCAAGCGGAGCGTCTCCATGATGCGTCCGCTGCGCATGAATTCGATCAGACCTGAAAGGAGACTCCCGGCGACCAGCACCTTGGCTTTGAACATTCCTTCCCGACCGTGGCCGGTGTGCAGATTGTCCATCACCACGCCGGCGGCGTAGCCCTCCGGAAACGGGTGCTGCTCGTCGTTGATGAAGCGTTTCTTGAGAGGGAACGCGAACAAAACCCCCAGCAACGACAACAGCACGATCCAGATGCCGGTGTGCAGCGGTGGGATGACCCGCCCTGTGACCAGCATATAGGCCGCCATCGACGAGATCAGAGGTGCCGTCATGTAACCGGCGCTGGTCGCGATCGACTGCATGGCGTTGTTTTCCAGAATGGTCATCTCCCGGCCAAGCCGGGCCGCTGCCAGCAGCTTGAACGCCGCGAACGAAAGAATCACGGAGGTGATCCCCACTCCCAGGGTCCACCCCGTTCGGATCCCCACGTAGAGGTTCGTCAGAGACAGCACACCCCCGAGGAGGATCCCCGTCAATGCCGCTCGCAACGTGAGCTGAGGCATGTCCCCCTTGAACACGTTTTCGCGCCACCAACGGTCTTTTTGTTCCAGGGTCCACGTGCGGACCTGTTCGGGGGTGAGCTCTTGGATCGCCATGATGCCCTAGGGAATACCAGACGTGCCGTCGCCCGCCATCAGCGACGTCGTCGTCGACTGAACAGATACGCCAGCAGCGCGATCCCGAACACCAGCGCCAGCCAGATGAGCAGGTGCGAGGACGATCGGAATCCGAAGTAGAGCATCCACACCGACGAGGCGATGAAGACGGCCGCCGCCAGCAGGCTGGTCGCGCGCGGGCGTGGCTGGTCGTTGCCGCGCCGGAACCAGAGGCCGAACAGGCAGGCCGCCGTCAGGGTCGAGAAGATCATCAGGATTGCGGATACGCTCTGCAACAGATTCTGGATGCGCTCCGCGAACATGAGGATGATGGCAAAAACCCCTTGCAGCAGGACCGATCCGACGGGAGGCCGTCCTTCGACCGGGGCCAGAGCGCGCGGCAGGAAGCCTTCGGCGGCCATGCTGGCGTATACGCGCGGGCCCACGAAGATCATCGCGCTCATGGCCGAGCAGAGCGCGATCAGCATCAGCCCTGAAAAGATTTTTCCGCCCAACGCACCGAGCGCTTGGTTGGCCAGGACGTGTCCCAGTGTCACCCGCTGTTCCTCGAACGAGAACACAACCTTGGCCCGCTGGGGATCGAGGTTGCTGACGAACACCCAGTTGACGGCCAAGTAAAGGACCGCGACCGTCCCGCAGCCGATCAGCATCGCGCGTGGCACGTCCCGCTGCGGGTTGGTGAATTCTCCGGAGGCGTAAATCGCCGCGTTCCAGCCGGAAAAGGCGAAACCGACATAGAACAGGCTGGACATGAACGGCGCCAGCGTGAAGTCCCCGCCTCCGCCGGGAGGCGCCCAGGTGGGGATCTCGTTCCTTCCGAAGGCCAGACCCGCCAGGGCGAATCCCACCACCAGCACCACCTTCAGGGCAACCAACCCGTTCTGGGCGCGCGTCGACACCCGGATGTTGAAGGCGTGCACAGCGGTGATGCCCAGCACGACCAGTAGGCCGAAGGCCCGGGGCGGGCAGGCGGGCACCAGCGTGTGGAAAAAACTTCCGGCGGCGATGGCGTCGACGGCGATCGGTCCCGCGAATCCGATCAGCAAGGACGTCCATCCCGCCAGGTACCCCACCGCGGGGTGAAGCAGATCCGAGAGGATCCGGAATTCACCGCCGGAGCGGGGAACGAACAGCGCCAGTTCGGCGTAGGCCCGCGCGCCCGCGAGCGCCAGCACCCCGCCGACGACCCAGGCACCGAGGATGCTCCACGGGCCGAGATCCTGGGCCATGAAGCCGGTGGACAGGAACACACCGGCCCCCACCATGTTCGCCACCACCAACCCCAGCCCGGACCACAGACCTAATCCCGCTGGACGCGCCATCGTTGGTGTGGTGTCTACTTGCCGCGCTCAAGTATCCGTTGGGTGAAAACGCGAAGGGCAGCCTCAATGTGCGCCATCTAGGCCCGCGCCAGCAGGGTTGTCAAGGTTCTGGAACGGTCATCAGGCGCGGCGGAACCCGCGTGCGGTTTGGTACAGTCGGGCCCCGCGATGTCCAAGCACCCCACCTATGCAGTCATCCTGGCCGGCGGCGGAGGCACGCGCCTGTGGCCTTCCAGTCGGCGTGCACGGCCGAAACAACTGTTGCGGTTGGGTGGCAAGGAGTCGCTGTTGGCGGCGACCGTGCGGCGAATCGCTCCCGTCTTCGGGATGAACCACATTCTGATCGTGACCGCGCAAGATCAAGAAAAGGCGGTCCGTCACGAATTGGCCGCGTTGCCAGCGGAGAACATCCTGGTCGAGCCCGCGCCGCGCAACACCGCCGGCGCGATTCAGTTGGCGGCGTCGATGGCGACGATGCGCAGCGGTGACCATTCGGTGCTGGCGGTGCTGCCCGCGGATCATCACATCGCCGACGATCACGGTTTCCGCAAGGCGATCCGCGTGGCGCTGACCCACGCTGCGCATTCAATCGCCACCGTCGGGATCCTGCCGACCGCGCCCGAGACCGGTTATGGGTACATCCGCATGGGCGCGCCGGTTTCCGTCGGTCGCGGCGTGTGGGATGTCAGCGCGTTCGTCGAGAAACCGGACGCGAAGACCGCCGTGAAATACGTGCGATCGGGGAAGTACCTCTGGAACGCGGGCATGTTTTTCTTGACCGCGCGGCGCCTGGCCGCCGAAACAAAGCGAGGCTTGCCCAACCTTCACCGTTTCGGCGAACGCCTGGCCAAGGCGCGGACGCCGGGCGCCTTTCGCGCCACGGTGAAGAAGTTCTATGCCGAGGTCGAGGCCATCTCGATCGACTACGGCGTCATGGAAAAGGCCACCGGCTTGCGCGTCGTCAAGGGCGACTTCGGCTGGAGCGATGTCGGTAGCTGGTCGGCGCTGGCGGATCTGGCCAAAGGGAGCGGCAACCTCGACCCGCGCGGCAATGTGCTGGTCGGCGACGTCATGGTTCTGCACGGCGGACGCAACATCGTCGTGTCGGATCCCGGCGCGCCCTTCGTGGGTGTCGTGGGCGTGGACGATCTGATCATCGCCGCCACCGCCGATGGTGTGCTGGTGATACCCCGCGCTCGCGCCCAGGACGTGCGCGAGATCGTGGATGCACTACGAAAAGCGAAGCGCACCGAGTTGCTGGATCTCGAGCCGAGACCGGTCGCGGTGGCGCGGTCGTCCAGCTCGGCAAGGCGAAAACCGGCGTACGCCCGGCCGGGAAGGACCCGGGAAGGTCGGCAGTAAGCGAGCCCAGGCGCCGACCTTCCCGTTTGGAATAACTAGCCGGGCGGAACGATGCCGCGCCGGATGAAAGTGGGGCGGTCGAATTCGCTTTCCTCGACGCCCAGTTCGTTCGAGCCACCGTTGGTGCGTGACATGGTCCCCGACGTTCGCGTGCGCATGGCTGGGTTTCCGCCGACCGGTGGCCGAATGACCGGTCGCTCCACCGACGATGCCCATTCCACGGCCGCCCCCGCCTGCATGCCGGCGCTCATCGGCGCGCCGCCCCCCATGACATCCTGGAAGTCGGAATCGTCCATCTCGTCCTCGATCAGCTCGCCGGGCTCGGCGATGACCTCGGCCGTTCGCGCCGACATTCCGGCAGGCGGCGTCAGTCGCGATGCTGCCGCGCCGGGATGCCACGACAGCGTCCCCGAGCCTCCCATGGCCGAGGGAATCGCGTGTCCCGGGATGCCCACGGTCGCGGCCGGATAGCTCATGGGCGCCGAGGCATAGGAACCCAAGAACTGGGGCGGATGATAGGAACCGGGCGTCGTCGCGGGCGGCCTGGACATCGCCGCCGCCGTGGCCGCGGCCGACGCCGACATCGGCAACGCCATCTGATCGCTGCTTTGCCGACGGTGAACGTTCCCGTTCCGCGGAGGGGTGGGAAGGCCGTATTCCTGCATCGACGGTTGGAAACCCGTGGCGATGACGGTGATGCGCACCTCGTCGCCCGCGTTGGCATCGATGACGGAACCGAAGATGATATTCGCTCCCGGATCGGCGGCTTCCTCGATCAGCGTGGCCGCTTCGGTCACCTCGGACAGCGTCAGGTCGGGTCCGCCGGTGATGTTGATCAGGATGCCGGTGGCACCGTTGATCGACACGTCCTCAAGCAATGGCGAACTGATCGCCTGTTGCGCGGCTTCCAGCGCGCGTTTGTCGCCCTTGCCGCGTCCGGTTCCCATCAACGCCCGGCCCATGCCGGTCATGATGGTGCGCACGTCGGCGAAGTCGACGTTGATAAGTCCGGGGACCATCACCAGATCGCTAATGCCGCGCACGGCGTTCAGCAACACCATGTCGACCATCGCGAACGCGTCCTTCAACGTCATCTTCATGCCGGCCAGCGTGATCAGCCGGTCGTTCGGGATGACAATCAAGGCGTCCACGCATTTGGCCAACTCGGCGATGCCGTTGGTGGCCTTCCCGCGTCGCTGAGAGCCCTCGAATTTGAAGGGTTTGGTCACGACACCGACGGTCAGCGCGCCCAGATCGCGCGCCACCTGGGCGATGACGGGGGCCGCGCCGGTCCCCGTGCCGCCGCCCATGCCGGCGGTGACGAACACCATGTCGGATCCCGCCAGGCACTCCGCGACGCGGGCGGCGTCCTCCATGGCGGCCGCCCTCCCGATCTCGGGGTTCGCGCCCGCGCCCAGGCCCTTGGTCAGATTTTTGCCCAGGTGAATCCGGGTCGTGGCCTGGTTCGCCTCCAGGGTTTGGCAATCGGTGTTGGCGACAATGAAGTCGACCCCTCCGATGCCAGCTTCGATCATGGTGTTGATGGCGTTTCCGCCACCGCCACCGACCCCTACGACCTTGATAACAGGGCCCCTGGTGTTTTCTTGCTCGTCGTCGAATTCAATCATGGGATTGTCTCCTCACAGATCGATCCCATGCCTGGACGAAAGACGCTAATTTTTTGTCTTTTTCCTCCGACTTCCGCGCGTGAGGGGGGCCCACGCCCCCGGATCTTGGAATCGGGGGCTGGGGATCCGCTAGGGGCAGGCGGGCTCGTCAGGCAAAGAGGTGCAGGTACCGTTCTCGCACGGCAGTCCGCTGATGCAGTCAGCCGTCGTCGCGCAGACGCCTCCCGCGGCAATCCCGGCGACGCACTTCATGGTCGCGGCGTCGCAGCGGGCGTAACTGACGCATGCCCCCGGTGGCGAGCACGCTCCACCCACGGCGGTCCTGGGGACGCACGTCGTGGTTGTCTGATCGCAGGCGTCGGCGCTGGCGTTACAGAAGCCCGCAGGGCATGCCTCGCCCTTCGCGGGGGCATTGCCACAGACGCCCGTTCCGGTTGTGGGGTCGATGTTGCACAGCTTGCCGGCTACGCAATCCAGCAGGCCGTTGCAGGGTTGACCGGCGGCGATGCGGGCCATACAGGTCGCGGTCGCTCCCGTCGCGTTGCGCAGGCAGAACGCGCCCGGGACACACTCCGAACTGTTCGACGAACAGTCTTGGCCCAAGGGGACCTTCGCCTGGCAAGCACCCGAACAGCACATGGTCCCGCCGCAAGCGCCCAGGTTGCAGCTTTCCGAAACACATTCATCCGGGACAAAACAAGCACCACCTAGGGCCACGGTGCCCTTGAATGTGTTGCTGCACGCCTGCGGCGTGTCAGGCAAGGCGTCCGTCAGGTTGCATCCCATTGATTCGTACGCGCCGAGACAATCCGCGGCCGCGCGCCCGTCGTAGATGACCTTTCCCGCCTGAACGTCGGCGAACACTTGCAGCTTCGTGAAGAAGACCCCCTCGCAAGTGTCTTGATCGGGGAAGCGACCACAACGGACCTGCTGCCCACAGATCGCCTGGATCGCCCTGCTTCGGAGGTCCTCAATGGGAATGTTGCCGCCGTTTCCTTCACACGCGAGCAAGAACAACAGCGAGGCACACGCCACCAACACGCGTCGCGCGGAAGTCATGGGGACAGACTGTAGACCCGGTTGGAAAACAGCGAAAGCCCGGCGTTTGGTGGCGGGTTCCACTTTCCAGGCCGCTTTTCGTCCCGTACAGTCTCGCGGCACAGGAAATCCACGGACCCGGCAACGTTCCGGACAAAGGAGATTTGATGGCCAAGGTTATGACCAAATCGGAGCTCATTTCGAAACTCGCTGACGCGCACTCGGACAAGCTGACCCGCAAAGACGTGAAGGGTTTGCTGGAATCGCTATGCACCCTTGGCTACAAGGAACTGAAGAAGACCGGCGTCTTCTTGGTGCCTGGGTTCGCCAAGTTCGTGGTGATCAAGAAGCCCGCGACCAAGGCGCGCAAGGGCATCAACCCGTTCACCAAGGAGCCGACGGTGTTCAAGGCCAAGCCGGCTCGCAAGGTCATCAAGGCGCGTCCGGTCAAGGCCGCCAAGGACGCCGCCGCCTAGGCGTTGGCGCATCTTCCATCTCCCCGCCTGGTGCGTTCCGCGGGGAGATGGTCAGCGCGGGATCTCGGCGTCGGACTGTGAGGAGAACAGCATGATCGCAGCGAGGTCCTTGTTCTTGATGTCGGCGCTTGCCACGATCGTGGCGCCGGCGGTTGCGTCGGCGGCCGAAACGCCAGTGCCGGGCGCAACGGACGCGAACCGTGATACGGCGGTAACCGCACAAGGGGTGGCGACAGCGCCAACCCCGGCGCCGGAGCCAACCCCGCCGACCCCGGATACCCAGGCACAGGCCAGGCCCTTCGCACCCAGCGTCGCGCCGCTTGGCATCGCGAACGAGAACGTGAGCTTGAGGCTGGGCTTGCTGCTGCAGCCCCAGTACCAGATCCTGGGCGAGAATACGTACAGCGGGCAGGGACAAAACCTGTACGTCCGGCGCGCCCGCATCATGGTCGGCGGCACCATGTTTGGTGTCATCGACTACTTCTTCGATGCCGATTATCCGAACCTGTTCATCGGCAAGGCCGCGTCGGGAACGGGCACGGTGAAATACACGCCGTCGATGAACATCCAGGACGCGTTCCTGACATACAGGCCGTTTCGGGAGCTGATCATGGTGGACGCCGGCTATTTTCTGCCGCCGATGGCCCACAACACGCTGCAAAGCGCGGCGACGTTGTTCGGCTTGGATTTCTTCGAGTACTCGTTCCAGCACGATCAGGCCTTCGGGACGCAGTCACCCATCACCACGGCGGTGGGTCGCGACACGGGCGTCCAACTGCGCGGCCTGTTGTTTGGCGGGCACCTCGAATATCGCGTGGGGGCGTTTCAGGGCTTGCGTGGCGCCAAGACGACGACCGCGCAGGGAGCGCAGAACAACTTCCGGTTCACGGGCCGGCTGCAGATCAACTTCCTCGACGCCGAGCCGGGGTTCTTCTATTCGGGAACGTATCTGGGGGCCAAACGGATCCTATCCATTGGCGGCTCGTACGATTTTCAGGACAGTCTGACGAAGGGCTACCTGTACGTTGCAGGGGACGCGTTCTTGGACCTGCCCGTGGGGCCGGGCGTCGTCACGGCACAGGTGAACGTCGCGCACTGGAATGGCCACAATTTCATTCCGATGATCCCGGTCGCGGGCCAAACGGGGATCGTGCTGCAGGACCAGACGGCGTTGATGGCCGAGGCTGGGTTCACGATCTTCGCCGCCCGACTGACTCCTATGGTTCGCTTCGAGCACATCGAGGGTCCGACCTTGCCGCCGCAAGATCGCTACGGCGGCGGCCTCGCGTTCTGGCCTTTCGGGCACAACTCGAACCTGAAGGTCTTCTACGCGCGGATCACGCAGGCGCCGTCCCCTCCGCCGGCCGCGCCGTATCACAGTGCGAACCAGTTCAACCTTCAGTGGCAGGCGTATTTCTACTGAGCGCGCGTGTTTTTGCGGCTTTTTCGGCGTGTTTTTCGCTTTTGGCGTCTTTTAGATTGAAGGAATCGACACCAAGGTCCCCCTTTGGTCGGCAGAACCGCCTCATCTGTCCGACCAGGCGAATTCCTCATCCGCGTCTCCGCAGTTAACCCCCCGCAAAGAGACATGCCCATGCACGACATGAAAAAGCCATTGTTCCCGTCGAGCGGCTTGGTGCTGCTCGCGTCACTGGTGGTCCCGTTCTTGATTTCCGCGGGCTGCTATTCGCCCCCGGCCAGCATGCCGGACGGCGGTGGATCGCTGGGGTCTGGGGGACAGGCGTCCGGCTCGGGTGGCGCGACAGCGTCGGGTGGTGCCACGGGTTCAGGTGGCGGCACAACGGCTGGTTCCGGCGGCACGACGGCTGGTTCCGGTGGCACGACCGCTGGTTCCGGTGGCGCTTCCGTGGGTAGTGGGGGAAGCACGGGATCGGGTGGTCAGACCGGAGCCGGCACCGGTGGTCGGGCCAGCGGAGGTTCTAGCGGTACGGGCGGCAGCGGCACGGGCGGCAGGGGCACCGGCGGCGTCACGGGCACGGGCGGCGCGGGCGGACGGGGCACCGGCGGGGCCACGGGCACGGGCGGCGCGGGGGGAAGGTCGGGCCCCCTGAGAATCATGCTGCTTGGTGATTCGACGACGTCCTCGATCTGTTTCCGATCGTACCTGCACCAGCAGTTGGTCAGCGCGGGGCGCGCCAATCCATCTCAGTTCGATTTCATCGGAACCCGCAGGGGGGATCCGGGGTGCAGCTTCACGGGCTACGACCAGGACAACGAGGGTCACGGCGGCTACATCGTGACCGACATCCTGAAGGCGACCAGCACCGGCAGACCGGGAGGCGCCGATCCCACCGATCTGTTCGACGCCTCGGCGAAAGATCTGGCGACCTGGTTCGACGCTCGTCCCGCCGATGTCGTGCTGATGCACATGGGCACCAACGACGTCTGGAACAACAGAACACCCCAGAACATCCTGGACGCGTACACGGCAATCCTGACGCGCCTGCGAACCGTCAACCCGAAC
Organism: Pseudomonadota bacterium; assembly: GCA_031407985.1. Classification (GTDB taxonomy): domain Bacteria; phylum Myxococcota_A; class Polyangia; order Fen-1088; family Fen-1088; genus FEN-1088. The sequence continues at coordinate 36,123 of JANOJB010000013.1, forward strand.
GTCCGCGTGTTCGTCGCGCAGATCACGCCGTTGAATCCCACCGGCTGCTCCACGTGTTTGGCGGGCGTGCAGGCACTGAACGCCGCCATTCCCGGGTGGGCCACGCAGAGGACCACGACGCAATCGCCGATTGCCGTCGTTGATCAATTCACGGGGTTCACCCTCGGCACCGATTCCATCGACGGCGTGCACGCAACCAACTCGGGTTCGATGAAGATCGCGACCAAGTGGTTCAACGTGCTTTCGCCACTTTTCTAGGGTCTTGGGCGTTTCAACGCCGGGCTAAGGTTGGGCTAAGGTCACCATTCGCCCATCCACGCGCTAGCATCTTCCAGCAATGGTTCAGGCTGCGGCACGCCACCTCTCGCCCGCCGAGTACCTCGCGAATGAGCGCCAGGCGACCGACAAGCACGAATTCGTTTCGGGCGAGCTGTTTGCCATGGCGCGAGGAACGCACGAACACCACCTCATCGCCGGAAACGTCGTCACCCACCTTAACGGGGCCCGGAGGACGCGGCCCTGCATCGTCTACCCGTCCGACATGAAGGTGCGGGCCGATATCGCGGCCGACTACCACTATCCTGACGCAAGCGTCGTCTGCGGAGAGCCACGGTTTGCCGATGACGTTCGTGACGTCGTCCTGAACCCGAAGCTGATCGTGAAGGTGCTTTCGGATTCGACGGAGCGCTACGACCGGGGCGACAAGTTCGCGCGCTACCAGCAAATTCCAAGCTTCACGGATTACTTACTCCTGTCGTCGAAACAGGTGCGCGTGGAACATTTCGCGCGGGAGGCGGACGGATCGTGGCGGCTGCGCGCCCACGGACCGGGTGACCACATTTCGGTGGCATCGCTCTCAGTCGAGATCGAGGTCGACGAGTTCTATCGGAAGGTGTTCCCGACGATCTCCACGCCGGCGGCCTCCGGGGGCGGGTAGCGCCGTAGCGGAGCGACGTACGTCAACTTGCCTCTGCGGCGGGGGCAGGTCTCGAAGTCGATTTTGAGGCAGCGGCGCATCAGCTCGGCCCAAGGGCGATACCTGCAACGTCCCGAACCGGCGCTATACTGCGGACATGCTCAACGCCGCGGAAATCTTCCCGGAGACCATCCGTCCCCTGCGGCGGGTCGAGTACGAAAAGATGGTCGAGCTTGGACTCTTCGAGGACGAGCGCATCGAGCTGATCGACGGTATTTTGGTCGCCATGAGTCCGCAGGGAACCCTTCACGCCGAAATGATCCGACGTCTGGCCGAACTTTTCTTCGCGAGAATCGGCGGACGAGCCCGGGTCCAACTTCAAAGCCCGCTCGCGTGCGCGGATGACGCCCTACCTGAGCCCGACCTGGCACTGGTGCCTATGCGTGACTACGCGCGACAGCATCCCGATTCGGCGTTCCTGGTCATCGAAGTCGCCGATTCGTCGTTGCGCAAGGATCGACTGGCGAAGGTCCGGGTGTACGCGCGGGCGGGCGTACCCGAATACTGGATCTTGAACCTCGTCGAGAAGATCGTCGAAGTGCACACGGGCCCGAGCGCCACCGGCTACGCCACGGTCACGCAGCATCGTTCCGGGGAAACCCTTCATCCCACCGCGTTCGCCGACATCGAAGTAAACCTGGGCGCGTTGCTCGCGGGTCTGTAGGGGAATCTAGGAAAGAACCTCACTTTCCTGGCATATTGCGGGCCTTATGGCGATTTCCGGTCCTGAGGCGATCTATGCACGGGACGGGGCGTCGCTGCTGGCCCGGCGATTGGGGGAAATGGGCGCCCGGCGGGTCCTGATCCTTTGTTCGCCGAGCCGGCGATTCGTGGACAGGGTGGTGGACGGACTGCGGGCGTTCGACCCCGAGATCGCCGTGACCATCTTCGACGGCGCGCGTGTTCACGTTCCCTCCGATGTGGTGGACGCGGCGGCGCGCGTCTTCGCCGAGACGCGGGCCGACACGCTGGTGGCGGTGGGAGGCGGCTCGGCCGTCGGGCTTGGTAAGGCGCTTCGCCTGGCCCACCAGGTTCGGTTCGCGGTGGTTCCGACCACGTACTCCGGTTCCGAGATGACGTCGCTGTGGGGCATCACCCGCGCCAACCAGAAGACCACCGGGCGCGATCCGCGCGTGCGCCCCGACGTCGTTCTGTATGACGCGACCCTGACCGCAACGTTGCCCATCGGCATCACCGTGCAGAGCTTGATGAACGCGCTGGCCCATCCGGTGAGTGCCCTGTCCACCCAGTCGCTGGCGGGGGAGGATCGCGCCCGCGCGCTTGCGGCGGCGGTCGCGCTGGTTCGGGTGATGGAGGATCTGCTGCTGGCGCCGACCGATCTTGCGTTGCGCGAGGCGGCCCTGCGCGCGGCCTCGGCGGCGGCCGTGGCAATCGATCTCGGCAAGGGGGATGTCCAGCATACGGTGGCGCATTACCTGGGCGGCGCGCTTGGGCTGGATCACGCGGCCCTGCACAGCGTTCTTCTGCCGCAGTTCATCGCCCACGTGCGGCAGCGCGACGGCGGGCGTGATGACGGGCGCAAAGACGGGCGCAACGACGGACGCGACGGCAACATCGTGGACGAGCTGGAACGCGCGATCGAATGCGCATGCCTCGAGTCACACCTCCACGATCTGCTGTCACGCGCGGGTGCCCCCGCGTCGCTGGACGCGCTGGGCGTCGACGTGGCGGCGACCAGAAAATTGATCGAGGCGCGTCCCGACCTTCCCGCGGGCATGATCCTCGACGCGCAGCACGGCCTGCGTTCCACCGGTGCTCGCATCGAACTGGGCGCGCCGCCGCTGGCGCTTCTGAGCGGGCCGCATCCCGAACGCGCCCGCCGCGCGGTGTTGGCGTTGCACGGGCGGGGCGCGGAGGCGGGAGGGATCGTCCGCCGCTTCAGCGAGATCGCGGGCGCCGATCCCGAGACGGCGATCATCGGGCTGCGCGCGGAGGGGGGCGGCAACCGTTGGTACGGTGTGCGCTACGGCGAAGCAGGCGCCAGCGCCGATCCCGAGGTGGTGGCGGCCCTGGCGCGGGTCGACGCCGCCCTTGCTGATCTGGCACGCTGGGTTCCGCGCGGCGCCACCATCCTGGCCGGGTTTTCGCAGGGTGCCTGCTTGGCGCTGGAATACGCGGCACGCAAGGGCGGGGGTCTGGCGGCCGTGATCGCGCCCTGCGGTGCGCGCCTTGACTTGCCCTCGGCGTGGACGGGCGGCAGTGGTTTGGCCGGCCTGCGGGTTCTGATGGGCGCGGGCGCGACCGATCCCTGGGTGGACGGCGCGCGGATCGACGCGAGCGCCGCTTGGTTTCGCGATGCGGGGGCGTTGGTCGAGGTCATCGGGACGCCCGGAGACCGACACGACATCTCGCCCCGACAACGGATGCGGGCCAGGGAAGTTATCCACGCGACGCCCACCGTACCGGGCAAGGTCGACAGGCGCGGTGAGCGCGGCGAACGCGACGAACTTGAATCGGGGGGATTCGGCAACGCGCTCCAGTCCGAGGCCGTGCCGGGCGCGTTGCCCCGCCGCCAGAACAGTCCGCGACTCCCGCCGTTCGGCCTGTACGCGGAACAGATCAACGGCACCGGATTCGTCAGCCGGCGCGCCGAGAACCTGCGCACCTGGTGTTATCGGATTCGACCGGCGTCTCAGCGCCGGGCCTTCGCGCTGCTGCAACACCCCCGTCTTGGCACCGCTTTTCTTTTCGGCGCCGGCTTCGCGGGCCGTGCGCCCGAGGTCAACCTGTGTGGCTGGGCGCCACTGCCCGTTCCCGATGAGCCACGCGATTTCATCGACGGTCTTGTCACCGTCGCGGGCACGGGCGCGCCCGAAACGCGCCGCGGCTGCGCTGTGCACCTGTATGCGGCGAACCGCGACATGGATCGCCGCGCCTTTTACAACGCCGACGGCGATCTGTTGCTGATCCCCGAGACGGGCGCGATCACCGTGTTGACCGAGCTTGGGCCCATCGATGTGGCGCCCGGGCAAATCGCTGTCCTGCCGCGTGGGTTGGTCTTCTCGGTGTTGCTGGCCGGGCCGTTTGCCCGCGGCTACGTGGGCGAGGTCTATGGCCGGCACTTTCATCTACCCGAGCGGGGGCCTCTGGGCTCCAATGGCCTGGCCGACGCGCGGCACTTCCGCGCGCCCGCCGCGTGGTACGAGGACAAACTGACGCCCGATTTCCGCGTCGTGGCCAAGCTGGGTGGCCGCCTGCACGAGGCCAGCCAGGATCACTCGCCCTTCGACGTGGTCGCGTGGCACGGCAGCTACCTGCCCTTCCGCTACGATCTGGCCGACTTCTCGCCGGTGGGCAGCGTGGGTTTCGATCACCCGGATCCCTCCATCTACACCGTGCTCTCGGCGCCTCTCGACGAGCAGGGCGCGAACAGCCTGGATCTGATCGTGTTTCCGCCCCGGTGGGACGTCAGCGCCGGGACGTTCCGCCCGCCCTATTTTCACCGCAACCCGGTCACCGAGGTGAACGGGATCATCCGCGAGTCCTCGCCGCCCGGCAGTCCCTTCCAACCCGGTTGCTGTTTCGTGACGCCGTCCATGACGGCGCACGGTCCCGGCGGCCGTGTCGTGCAGCGGATTCGCGCGCTTGACGACAACGAAGCCGACAAGCCGGCACCCCCTGGAAACAGCCTGTGGTTCCAGTTCGAAACCGCGTTGCCGCTGTCGTTGACCCCGTGGGCCGAGGAGCATCGGATCAAGAACTGGCCCGCCACCTGGGGCAGCCACCGTTCGTTGTTTCATTTGCCCACGGGAAAGCCGTGAGAGCGACGGACGCCGACGCTTTGGTTTACCGGGCCGCGCGGAGCACGGTGTACAGTTTGTTCCGGGCGCAGGCGCGCCTGCATCCCCAGCGTGTGGCGGTGATCGACGGTGAGCGTGTGCTGACCTACGCAGCACTCGACGAGCGATCACGCCGTCTGGCGATCGTGCTCGGGAGGCGCGGCGTTCGCCATGGCGATCGTATCGCGCTGCTGTCCGAGAACCGCATGGAAATACTGGAGCTGTTTCTCGCCGCCGCGCGCCTGGGCGCGATCGTCGCCTGTCAGAACTGGCGCCTGGCCGCTCCCGAGCTGGCGCAGGCAATCCGCCTTGTGTCCCCTACGATCATGGTGGTCTCCCCCAGGCACGCCGATCGTTGCGTCGATGTCCTCGCCGCCGCGCGTGGCGATGCGCCGCTGGCGATCGATCCGCTGGTGTGGGGCGATGCGTACGAGCGGTTGCTCGACGGCGCCCTTCACGATCAACCGCCGGGCGACGGAGATCCCGGCGTGGACACCCAAGCGGATTCCCAGGTGGAACCCCAGGTGGATCCGCCGGTGGATCCCGAAGATCCCTTGCTGATCCTCTACACCAGCGGTACCACCGGATTGCCCAAGGGCGCGGTGCTGAGCCATCGCGCGCAGATCGTCCGCAACTTGGTGGTACGCGCCGAGTTTCAGGTGGCGCCCGACGACACGTTCGTGGCCTGGTCGCCGCTGTATCACATGGGCGCCGTCGACTGCTCCCTGGGCACGCTGATGTCGGGCGGCAAGGTGATCATCGTGGACGGTTTCGATGCGGAACGCCTGGCCGACATCGTGACCGGCGAGACGCTCGGCTGGTTGTTGCTGATGCCCGGCATGGTCGGACGATTCGCGCGCGTGTTGGTGGACCGCGCCGTCAAAGCCCGTGGCGTCAAGGTGTGCGGCGTGATGGCGGATCTGGTTCCTCCGTCGGAGATCAGCGCGATCACCACGCTGCTGGCCGCACCCTACGCCAACACCTTCGGGGCGACCGAAACCGGTTGCCCGCCCTGTTCGTCCAGTCTGATCCCGGTTGGCGTGGCCCCGACGCGCCTCGCCAAGCGGCAAAGTCCCTTCTGTGAAATCCGGCTGGTCGATCCCGACGATCGGGACGTCCCCGACGGCACGCCCGGCGAGCTGGCCATGCGCGGCCCCACGTTGTTCAGCGGCTATTGGGACCTGCCCGAGGTCAATCGACAGGACTTCCGCGGAGGCTGGTTTCACATGGGCGACGTTTTCGTGCGCAACGCCGATGGCACACTGGATTTCGTGGATCGGGTGAAATATCTGATCAAGTCGGGCGGCGAGAACATCTACCCGGCCGAGATCGAGCGGGTGATGTTGCAGGATCCCCGGGTCGCCGAAGTGGCGGTCGTGCGGGCCAAGGACGCACGCTGGGGGGAAGTTCCCGTCGCGTTCGTCGCGCGCCGTGATCCGTCCCTTGACGAGGCAAGCCTGGCGGCGCTCTGCCGTGCGCAGCTTGCCGGTTACAAGCAACCAAAAGGCATATACTTTCTCCCCCTCGAAGCCTTTCCGCGCAGCACATCGGGCAAGGTCCAGCGGCACGAGCTCGAGGCGCGGGTTCCGCAAGCGCCTCGCTGATCGGGCAAGGAGTCCATGACCACCACCCCCACCACCAGCATCGCCATCTCCGCCCCCGACGACATTCTGGTGCGGGGAAAAAGCCTTTGCGCTGATCTGATCGGCAAGCTCAGTTTCACCGACATGATGTGCTTCCAGATCCTGGGACGCATGCCCAGCCCGGCGCAGACCGCGCTGGTGGATGCCTGCCTGATCGCCCTCATGGAGCACGGGCTCACGCCCAGCGTTCTGGCGGCTCGCCTGGTTTACTCCAGCGCTCCCGAGGCGCTACAGGGCGCGGTGGCCGCCGGCCTGCTTGGCGTGGGCAGTCGTTTCGTGGGAACGGCCGAGGGCTGCGCCGCGCTTCTGGATCGCATGATCGCCGCCACCGATCCCGCCGCGGAAGCGACCCGCATAGTGGACGAGCACCGGGCAGCACGCCAGACGCTGCCGGGGTTCGGCCACAACATCCACGTCCCCGATGATCCGCGCACGCCCCGTCTTTTTGCCCTGGCGCGCCAGCATGGCGTGGCCGGTCCGCGCATGGCCGCCGTCGAGATTCTTTCCGCCACGCTGGATCGCGCGGTTCGGCGACACCTGACCATCAACGCCACCGGAGCCGTGGCCGCCGTGCTGGGAGATGTCGGTGTACCGGCGGAAATCATGCGTGGCTTCGCGCTTATCGCTCGCTGCGCGGGCCTGGTCGGTCATATTCACGAAGAACAGCAGACGCCCGCCATGCTCACCATCTGGGAGGCCGCGGAAAAGGCCGTCCCCTACGCCACCGTCGCGGGACAACCACCAAAGTAACCGAGAGGAAAGCCATGAAGCTGTACATGCACCCCGTATCCAACGCCAGCCGTCCGGTCCGCCTGTTCATGGCCGAGAACAAGATCGCCTGCGAGGAGCAGGTGGTCGATCTCGCGACCGGCGAGCACTACAAGGAGCCCTACGCCTCCCTTAACCCAAACCGGTTGGTGCCCCTGCTGGAAGACGGCGACTTCCGCCTGACCGAGAGCTCCGCCATCCTGAAGTATCTGGCCAGCAAATACGATCTGCCGAGCTACCCCAAGGATCTCAAGAAGCGCGCCAAGGTGGACGAGATGATGGACTGGTTCAACACTCAGTTCTACCGGGATTACGGCTACGGACTGACCTACCCGCAGATTTACGATCACCACAAACGACCCACCGACGAGATTCAGTCCGGCACGCTGGCCTGGGGCAAGGAACGGGCGCAGGGGTGGTTCAAGGTCTTGAACGACTTCTGGCTGGGGCCGAACAAGCAGTATCTGTGCGGCGACGCGATCACCATCGCCGACTACTTCGGGGCCTGCCTGGTCACGATGGGTGAGGTCATCGGCAGCAACGTTGCCGCCTACCCCAACGTCGAGCGGTGGCTGAACAACGTGCGCAAGATCGAGAGCTGGAAGGGAGTCAACGAGGCCCACTATGGCTTCGTCAACGCCGTGAAGGACAAGCCGTTCAAGGCGCTGTGACATGATCAAGGGACTGCACCACAACGCCTACCGGTGTCGTGATTCGGAGGAAACCCGCAAATTCTACGAGGATTTCCTGGGTCTTCCGCTGGTCAATGCCTTCGAGATCACCGAAACCAAAAGCGGGCGTGGCACGCATACCTTGCATTCGTTCTATGCGATGGACGACGGATCGTGTTTGGCATTTTTCGAGGCGCCGGACCGTCCGTTCGATTTCAAGGAGCAGCACGATTTCGATCTGCACATCGCCGTCGAGGTGGGCCACGACGATCTGCGGCGCATGCTCGACAAAGGGAAGCAGGCCGGAATCCAGACCCGTGGCATCTCGGATCACGGCTTCATCGATTCGATCTACTTCCGCGATCCCAACGGGTACGTGATCGAGCTGACCGCCAAGCGGCCCGATCACGACCAGGCCATCGAAAAGGCCCGCGGTCTTGCCCACGAGCAGCTTGGGCGTTGGCAAAAGGAGAAAGTGGGGCGCGCCGTCCCCTGACGGGGGAGGGCGCCGTCCCCTGACGGGGGAGGGAGCGCCCGCTTCAATCACGCGGCTCTCAGAGGCCGAAGGCACCGCGCACGCCCAGGATCAGCCAGGTGTGCCAGTCGGTGTCCGCGATGTCGGCGGTGTTCTCGGTCGTGGTGTTGCCGAGGCGCAGGCGCGTGGTGGCGCTGTCGAAACGCCCGACCGCGATCTCCATGAACGGTCCCAGGACGAATTTTGGGTTGATGCGCACGTCACCGCCCGCCTGCACCAGGCCCTGGAAACCCGTCATGGAAACACCCGCGCCGGCGTTGGCCGAGAAGTAATCCGCGGTCAGCCACTGGTAGCCGCCGCCCAGGCCCACCCAGGGGGCGAAGTATTGCTCCGGCGCGATCCGGTAGATCGCCTCCAGGCCCAGGTGCACGATCGAACCCTCACAGGACACGTCGCCGTTGCAGTTACCGTTCGGGTTCTTGAACTGCGGGAAGTCGTACTGAAAGCGCGCCCCGAAAAAGAGATGGGAGTCCAGGCGGTAGCCGCCCTCGACGATGATCGGCACCGCGCTGCCCGCGTATCGGTCCAGGTTTTGATTCGTGCCGCCCTGCAGTTGGCCGAACGGAATGGCGATCCCCGTGCGCAGCGCCAGCTCGATGCCGGCATCGGGGGAGGGTTGGGCCATCGCTTCGCCGCCCGGGGACAAGAACAACGCGACCACGAAAACCGCCGCCAGGAATGTCCGCACGCGGTCCACCATCAATTGCGACATGCCTAGCGTTTACCGCGCCCGCGCACCGCGAACAAACGACGCGCTTCGGATATCAGGTGGCGCGGGGCCGTTAGCTGATAAGAAGAATGTCGATTGTCCAGCGCCGGCAACAGAACCGCGGGCGGTGTCGAGGGCCCGCGCGGGCTGCGTGTGATTCTGGCCGGTGGTGGCACCGGTGGGCACGTCTTCTGCGCCTTGGCGATAGCCGAAGGCCTGCGGGCCCGTTTTCCCAACGTCGATTTGCTTTGGGTGGACGCCGACGGTGGGGCGGCTGCGCCGGCAGCGCGTGACGCCCGAATCCCGGTCCAGACTGTCTGGGTCAGTGGGATCGCGCGGGGGATGGGCCTCGGGCCATTGCTGCGGAATTTGGTCATGCCGCTGAAGCTGCTGGTTAGCTGGTGGCAGGTCCGCGCGATCTTGGAACGGTTCCACCCGCACGTGGTGGTTGGCGTCGGGGGCTACGCCAGTGGTCCCATGGTGGCGGTCGCGGCCCGCGCCGGAATTCCCACGCTGATTCATGAGGCCAACGTGCGGCCCGGGATCGCCAACGGGTTGCTGTCGCGATGGGTTGACGTGATCTGCGTGGGATTTGAATCGGCGTCGGCCTATTTTCCCGTGGCTCGCACGGTGTTCACCGGAAATCCCATTCGCGACGGGCTGTCGACGTGGGTACCTCTCGCGAAAACACGCGCGACGTTCGGACTGGCGCCGGGGGTGAAAACCCTGCTGGTGATGGGGGGCAGCCTGGGAGCGCGGCACCTGAACGCATGGGTGCTGGGCAACCAAAGGCGATTCGCCGCGCGCGGGGTGCAGGTTCTGTGGCAATCGGGGCGTGCGCATTTCGAGGCCTGTCAGCGCGAACTGGTACACGCGGAAGGCGTGCGGTTGGTTCCCTTCATCGACGACATCGCCACCGCCTACGCGACCGCTGATCTGGTGCTGGCATCGGCGGGCGCGCTGACGCTAGCCGAGCTGGCCGTACTGGAAAAACCGGTGATTCTGGTGCCCGATCGCAACGTGTCGGAAGATCATCAGACCAGCAACGCCCAGGAATTACAGCGTAGGGGGGCCGCCATCTGCCACGCCGGTGAACTTGGTGGTGACGCGGGCGATTCCTTGTTCGAACTGGTCGCGGCCTTGATTCACGATCAGCAACGGTTGCGCGCTCTGGGGACAGGGATCGGCAAGTTGGGAAAGCCGGACGCCGGTACACGCATCGTCGCCCAGGTGGCCCGGTTGGCGGGTCTTGGCATGCCCGCGCCAATGGCGGGCGGTGACGCATGAACGTCGTCGGCGTGGCGGGATTGGTCTGTGCGGCTGCTCTGGTCACGGCGGCAGCCGTGCCTCTGGTGCGCCGACTGGCTCTTGCCTGGGGAGCGATCGACGTGCCGGGCGGCCGCGGCGTGACGGTAAAACCCACGGCACGCCTGGGCGGCTTGGCGATTTTCCGGGGAACGGCACTGGTGTTGTCCGTTGCTGGTCTGTTTGGATGGGTGCCGTTCACGCGCTCCAGTTTTGCCGTGGCACCGTTCGTGATCGGCGCGCTGCTGGTGATCGGTGTGGGTGTCGTCGACGATTTTCATCGTTTGCGTCCGCACGTGAAGCTGGTGGTCGAGATCGTGGCAGCACTGATCGTCGTCACCGTCGCACAACACATCCATCACCGGCTTTTGACCATGGGCCTGGGGCAAAGGCGCGTGGTTTGGGCGTTGTACACGGTCCAGGCAATCGCGTGCGCGATCGCGGTCTACCGGTTCGTGAATCAATGACGGACACACGTCGGGTGGCGATCGTGGTGCTGGGGGATCTGGGCCGC
>JANOJB010000027.1:0-9019 GCA_031407985.1 Pseudomonadota bacterium
CCAGTTCGTCGAGGCCAAGCTGGTGTACCTGCTGGGGGTCGATCGCCAGCGAGGTATGCACACGCGCAAGGGCGGCGTAACAAGCATCGCCGCCCGGCACATTGCGGATCCCCACCGCGGCATCACCGCGCGCGCGAGGCAGGATGCGATCGCGAATGACGTCGCGGTAACGCGCGAACGCCGGCCGAATCCCCTCGGCCACGACGCGCGCCAAATCGGCTTGAAACGCCGCCCTTTCGGAGTCGGACCAGGCGCCGAGCGGCACGCGTGCCGGCGGCGCGGATAGCGGCCAGGTTGCATCTGGGGTGGTGAGCAGTTCATCCAACTGACGCGCGACGCGTTCGACCTCGCTGCGCGCGGACACCTTCCCGGCGCCCAGACCGTTCAAGAGATGGGCCGTCTTCTGATCGATCGTCCGCGGCATCGCCCGCCACCTTGCGACCAGCGCGCGACCCGCGACCGGCGTCTTCACCGACTGCAACGCGGCCAGATCCAGGTACGACACCTGGGGTCCATCGCGCGGATCGACCGCCCAGTCCTCCAGGTGACAATCGGCGAACGCGAGGTCGGCGTCGATCTGATCGGCCAGCAGGTCACGCGTGACGATGTCGGTGCCGGTCAGCTCCGCTTGCGGAACCTCCACGTCCAGCCTCCCGCGCAGGTTGGCCAAGTGCTGCCGCCGGCGGACGCGTGCCTCGGACGATTCGTCCGGCATGCGGTCGTCGTACCCGGGGATCCCCAGCAGCGTCGCCTGGATCGGATCGGCGTCCAGGTACGCGCGCCAGTATTCGTCAGCCAGGCGGGCGAGCGCGGACGCAGCCCTAGGCGCCGGCCACGCGACCGCGGAGGTAGTGGCGGCGGGGAAATCGGTTTGAATCACGGATGCCCGTGGCGAAGGACCGCTGTGATGGCAGGTGGCGAGAAACAGCGTCGGGGAGGCGAGCATGGCTATCCAGATCGATGCACGCCATTTCACCTCCGTCACTTGGTCTTCTCGAGCGCGCTCGGTCTCGGGCTCAGGTACCACGCCGCCAGCATGCACAGCACGATCATGATCACCCAAGGAAGCCACCCCACGATCTCCATCAAGTGCAACTGACGATGATACCAGGGCAAAGGGTTGCGTCGCCAAAGCCCCTCTAGCTGCATCTTGGCGTAGATGTTCGTCCCGAAAAGACAGACAACGGCGAACAGGCCGCCGATCGCGAACGCCAGCAGAACCGCACGCCGCACAAACGCGCCGTGCGCCAGTTGCTCGTCCAGCCAGGCCCGCAAGGCACTTCGGAAAGCCGCGACAAACACGGCCAGCAGCACAAAAGCCGGCTGAATCAAGAACACGTGGTAGTGCTCCCAAATCCAGGGATTCACGAACACAGCCACGGTGGAGAAGAGCGCGAACGGCAAGTCAATGGAACGGGGGTCCACGTCGCGCGTATGCCTGAGAGCCCGGCGCGCGAGGAGGGCCGCGAATCCAAGTAGAACAAGGCCGGCGATGGTGCCAAGCACGGTGGCCAGGCGGTTCGGAAACACGTCCGACACGCAGATGGGCGACGTGGCTCTGAGAATGATGCCATGCAAACTCGCGTTGCGAACACTGCCCATCCAGGACCGCGTAAGGACGTCCTGCTGGGCGATGTACAGGGGCCAGCACTTGAAACCGCAGGTCGCGGTCATGACAGCCGCGACGACCAGATAGGCCCCCACAGAAGCAAGAAAAGCCCGAAAGCGGCGCGTGAACAACAGCATCAGCATCAACACGCCGGGGAACAGCTTCAGTGTGGCCGCGATACCCAGCGCGATGCCGGCCGGAACATCCTTGCGCCGTCGAAGGCAAACCCAGCAAATGGTCAAGGGAAACGCGATCTGTTCCGACAACTGGACGGCATGCCAGTGCATAGTCATCCCGTCGGTGGTCAGCATCCAGCCGAAAACCAAGGTCGTGACCACCACAGGCGCTGGGTACTTCAACTCACGGGCACACAGGTAGATTTGAAGCAGCAGAAAGAGAAACGTGCTCCAGTTGATGACTTCCGCGGCGATGGATTTCTCCAAGAGGGCCAGGGGAAGAAACCAAAATGCCGTTGTCGGGGGATGGCCTATGGCCCCATGTTTAATGATCGCCAGTGATTCGGCCGTGTAGGGGTTCCTGCCTTCAAGGTGGAACCGGGCGACCAACCAGTCTTGCAGCCCGTCATACTCGTGAGCCAGAGACCAGTCCTTTGGAATGTAGTTCGGAAGGGCTTGCAGCAGCCATCGCAGCACCAGCACGCCCGCGCACGCGATGAAGGCCACATAGGCTATCCGGGCAAGGCTATCGGGTCGAAGGCGCCCCCGGGACATCAGACCTTTAATGTCCATAGACCTCGATCTCGTTAAGCACGATGTTTTTGGACCCGTCTCCCGAATTGAAGAGCCTCACGTAGCGTCCCTGTTTAGGCCCGACGGAAACCCGCCAGGGCAAATAGTCGGTGAACGGATCGGTTCTGGTGGCAACCGTTTCAAAGTGTTGGTTGTCTTGAGAGATCTGCACGGCGACGGGAAGATCGTCCGTCCCCCAGCAGCAATCTGAACGGTTGTAGACAACCACCTCGTCGATGGTCCGTATCACCGCCAGATCCACCGTCACCCATGGATGAATCTGCGCCTCGGTACACATCGCGTACGTTCCGTGCATCCACTCGGCCCGCGATATGCGCCCCTCGGCCGTCACGCCATCCACAACACGAGCCAAACGCTGTGCGCCCCGCGGTGCTTCCGGCGTCGAGCCACACACGGAACTGGCGGTCACCGTCTTTCCCAACGCCAGGTTTCTGGATCCGAAGATCGCAAGAGCGACCAAGGCGAGCACGGCCGCCAAAGCGAGCCATGCCAGAAGCCTGAACAGTTGAATCTCGCGGGTTGAACTGTTGTCGATCAGTGAGGCGGTCCAGGCGCACAAATCGACCACGCGCGGAAACGTCAACCTGTCCTTGGGAATCGGCCTTTCGGGATCCCCGTAGGCCGCCAACAGGGCGACCTGCCCGGGATCCGCGATGGTGGACCGCACCCGTTCCATTCCAGCACGCACGGCAACCGCGGAATCAAGCGGGAATGCTTCATCGGCACATGCAACGGCGGCAAGCAACGTTCGAAGGGCTTCGGCCGCCAGAAGGTTCTGTACGTCACCCGCTTCGCTTGCGCGCGCGGCATCCAGAAACTGGCGGGCGCGCGAGGTCCGGGCACGAATCTCGTCCCGCCGGGAAACAGACACCCGAACCCGCGCGGACTGGGGTTGTTCAAACCACACCACACCCAAGGCCCGCCTTAACGGCGACGCGCGATAGTCGCGCCTTTCGGTAGGCAACGGCGCTTCCATCGACAGGTGGGCGGGCACGTTATCAAGACGTCTGCTCGCTGGCCAGGGAATGCGGCCTCCGGAGATCGGACGCACCGATCCGTGATCGTGGGCACCGAACCGTGGACATCCCGATAACGCGCGGGTAACTTCCCCGCTGGCGGTAGCGACCCATTCCCGAATTCATTCGTCAGGATGCGCGCCCGCCCAGGACTGCTTTCCATGCCATCCGTGTCCAAGCCCCGCCTGCTGATTTTTGTAATCGCGTATTACGCGGAGAAGAGCCTGCGTCAGGTGCTGGAACGCATCCCCGCCGAGATTTTCGCGGCCTACGACTGCGAGATTTTGGTCGTGGACGATGCGAGTGAAGATCGCACGTTCGCGATCGGCAGGGAGTACCAGTCCGTCCATCCGGAAATCCAGATGAACGTGCTGCGGAACGAGTTCAATCAAGGCTACGGGGGCAACCAGAAGGTCGGATACGCCTACGCCGCGCGAGAGGGTTTCGACTTTGTCGCCATGGTGCACGGTGACGGCCAATACGCCCCCGAGGAATTGCCGCGTCTGGTTCAACCGCTTCGGGACGGGGAAGCTGACGCCGTCTTCGGTAGCCGCATGATGACCCGCTTCGGCGCGCTGCAAGGGGGCATGCCGCTATACAAGTTTGTCGGCAACCGCATCCTGACCTCTGTCCAAAACTTCTTGCTTCGGTCGAAGCTGTCGGAGTTCCACAGCGGCTATCGCGTCTACCGCGTGAGCGCGCTGGAACGTATTCACTTTCGGATCAATTCGAACGACTTCCATTTCGACACCGAGATCATCTTGCAGTTGATGAATGCCGGCCAGCGCATCGTCGAGTTACCGATTCCGACGTACTACGGGGACGAAATCTCGCGGGTCAACGGGATGAAGTACGCCAAGGACGTCGTGCTGGCGACGCTGCGCAACGTGGCGCACAGATCGGGTGTGCTGCACCAGCGGCGCTTCGAATCGATCGAACCCGGACCGGCCAACGCACACTACGATTTGAAGCTGGGGTTTGCCTCCAGTCATCAGTGGGCGCTGGACGCCGTTCCCGGAGGAGCGCGGGTCATCGACATCGGCGCGGGCCCGGGAGGCCTGGCGCAGAAACTGGTCGACAAGGGTTGCGAGGTCGCGGTCGTCGACCAGTTCCTGCCCGTGTCACCCCCGCGTGACGTCAAGGTCTTCGCCCAAAATCTGGACGAGCCCCCGGTCTTCGATGCCGGCGGTTATGAACACATCCTGTTGCTGGACGTCATCGAGCATCTGAAGAACCCCGAGGGGTTCCTGGATAGCCTGCGCCAGCAGTTCGATCACGTCCCGCGCACGTTGGTTCTGACCACGCCCAACATCGCGTTTCTCCCACAACGCCTGATGCTGCTTTTCGGCCAGTTCAACTATGGCCGGGCCGGAATCCTCGATCGAACGCATACCCGCCTGTTTACCTTCCGAACGCTGGAGCACCTGCTGCGCGACGCGGGGTTCAAGATCAAGGAGGTCAAAGGGGTCCCGGCCCCGTTCCCCAAGGTGGTCGGACAAGGCTGGCTGGGGCGCGCGTTATTGGGCGCCAATCAGGCGGCGATTGCGGTGTCGAAGACCCTGTTCGCGTACCAGATCTTCGTCGTCGCGGAATCAACGCCGAACGTGGATTTCGTCCTCACCGACACCAGCGCGCGAAGCAGAAAACGCGCCGCGGACTTTTCAGGCGAGGGTTCGAGCGCGCCAGTGAAACTGGCTTCGGACGCATCACGACTGGGATCATCAGGGCGTGTATAGGCGGCCCCCTGAGGATGAATGAAGCCTGCGCATCCTCGCCTCTCCCGGCTTGCTGAAGCTCTGCAAGCCCTCCGTACTCGGATCGCTGCGGCCTCGACGCGATCGTTTCTGGCACTGCTTCTGGCGGGAGGCGCGGCGGCGGGACTCCTTTTTTTCGTCGACCGCATTCAGCCCATTCGGCATTGGTTCGCCGGCACAATGGGGATCATTTTCGCTTGGCAGTTGCTGGCCAACGTGGCGTGGGTCGGCATTGGCTTGACCATTACGCGGCGCTTGTTTCCCGCCAGTCTGCCCCGGCACGAGCGCCTGGTGATCAGTGCCGCCGTCGGCGCGGTGACCTTCGCGTTCGCGCTGTACGTGCTGGGCGCCCTCCGTCTTTTCAACCCCACCGCGGCGGTATTCCTGGCCGTCGGACTGTCGTTGGTCGGCCTGCCTGAGCTCCGTCGCTGGTGGCGGGAACGTCCCCTCGTCGAATCCCCCTCCGTGGGCGAGGCGCCGTTGCGGGGACTCGGTCTGGCTGCCTCCGTGTTCGGCGTGTTTGGGGTCGGCGTCATCTACCTTGGCCTGCTGACGCCGGATGCCGTCAACTACGACGCGCGTTGGATGCACCTGACCATCGCACAGGATTACGCGCGCGAAGGTCGTCTGGTGTCCTTCCCCGGCGACTACGTGAAGTCGTACCCCCACCTCGCCAGCATTCTTCACACCTGGGACTTCCTGGTCCCCGGCCTCACCGAGCAACCCGCGCGCTGGATGATGGCGCTGCACACCGAGTTCGCCCTGTTTCTGTGGACCCTGGCTGGTGTGGCGGCAGCGGTACGTTGGCTGGCGGCTGATTTTCGAATCCGAGGAGCCTGGGCTGCGTTCTTTCTGTTCCCTGGGATCTTCGTCTACGACAGCAACATGGGCGGAGCGGCCGATCATGCCCTCGCTTTCTTCGTGTTGCCGCTGTTCCTACTGTCGGTCCGCCTACCGTGGCAGTCGTCCACCCGTGCGTTCGCGCTGTGGGGCATCGTGGCGGGTGGCGCGCTGCTGACGAAGTTTCAGGCCACTTACGTTTTCGTGCCCGTGTTGCTGCTCCTGATCTGGGGCGTCCTGCGCGCGGGCGGAGCCAACCGGACGACGCTGCGTACGATGCTGCGGGCGGGCGTCCCGCTGGTAGCCGCTTTCGTGATCGTCACGGCCCCCCACTTCATCAAGAACTGGATCTATCACGCCAACCCGACCTATCCGCTGTTGCAGGAATGGTTCACAGGCAGTCACCCCGCCGTTCGCGACTCGCCGCTGTTCGTGCGGACTCTGCTGGCGGATCACAACTGGCGCGCCCCGGAAGCGATCGGGCCACGCATAACGGAAGCGCTGAAGTTGGTCTTCACGTTTGCGTTCGACCCGCATTACTCGTTCGCGAACCAGCCGACGTTCGGCTTTCTATTCACTCTATCGTTGCCGCTGTTGTTGGTCGTGCCAGGGGGGCGGCACCTGTGGGCGGGCGCCCTGGTTTCACTGACCTCGGTTTTCTTCTGGGCATTTACCTACCGCGTGGATCGCAATCTGCAGATCTTCCTGCCGATCCTGGTCGCGACCACCGCGGCCATCCTGATTCGCGCCTGGCGCACGGGTTGGCTGGCCCGCGTTGGCGTTGGCGCCTTGGTTCTGCTTCAGATCGCCTGGGGTGGCGACATCTGGTTCTGGGGCACCGACCGCATAGGCGGCAGCCTGGCCCTGATCCACAGCAGCATCGACGGCCAGGCGAGCAACCGCTTCACCGGCATGTCCGCCGACTACCTGGGTCTTGAACGGGCACTTCCGAAAGACGCGATCGTGTTGCTACACCACTGGCACCCCACGCTTGGCATCAACCGTCGCGTCTACCTGGACTGGGTCGGGTTTCAGGGCGCGATCGACTATCGGACCTTCGCGACCCCGCGCGCCTTGTATGACCGCCTGCGAACCCTGGGCGTGACTCACGTCGTGCATCTGCCCGGCAACCAGGCCGCGCCCTCACGCCAAGAGGACGCCATCTTCTCCGGTTTTGTCATCGGCCATCCCGGGCCCAAGTCCCGCATCGGAATGTTCGAATTGTTCCCACTGTCCGCGACGCCACCCCCCGAACGATCGCCTCTTCAGGTGCTGGCGTTGGGTGTCGGCGGATATGCTGATGGGTTGTTTGACGTCACCTCGCTCGGCACCGTTCAAAACTTGCCGGCAGCCCTCCTGCGCTTTGCCCCGCCCAAAGTGCGCCTCGACACGGCGGGCGCAGGCCCGCTCCTCGACGCTAGCGATGTGGTTCTGGTGGGTGGGAGTCACGCTCCCGATTCGACCATCTCTGCGCGACTGATGCGGGAGTACCAAGCGGCAGTGCCCTATCCGGGCCTTACCGTCTACGTACGCAATCCAAACATCAAGTGATCCAACAGATCCGCACGGCGCCGTCGGTCCAACCTCACTGTCGCGGCGCGCCGACGCTAACCCGGCCCCTTTCGATCTCTCGTGACCTCGCGCGCACCGCCGCCGCCACGCGCACGCCCAGCAACACCGCCAGCACGCCCGCGTAGATCAGCGGTTCGCGTAGGTCGGCCTTCACGCGCCAGAGGAAGTGGATGACGCCCAGGACCGCGACCAGGTAAACCAGGCGGTGAAGGCGCTTCCAGCGCCGCGCGCCCAGACGCTTGATCATTCCCGACGTCGACGTCACGGCCAACGGAATCAACAACACAAACGCCGCGAAACCGACCGTGATGAATTTGCGCTTGGCGATGTCGCGAAATATCTCGGCGAAGTCGAAAAACTGATCCACCGCGAAATACAGCAAGAAGTGCAACCCAACGTATGTGAACGCCAGCAGGCCCAGCAGTCGCCGCAGGGCAAGGGGCCAGGTCCAACCCGTGACGATCTTCAGCGGCGTCATCGCCAGCGACGTCAGCAACAGGATCAACGTCCACAGACCAAGCTGGTTCATGGTCTCGGCGATCGGGTTGGCGCCCAAGCGATCGTTGGCGAACAGCCAACCCAGGCGCGCGGCGGGAATCAGGGCGGCCACGCCGATGGCCCATTTGGCCCCGGACAGCAACCGCCGCCGTGGGACGGCCGCGAAAAAGGCGAGACTCACGCCGGCCTCAGAAGTTCTTCCGCAGGTCCAGGCCCGCGTACAGCGACGCGACCTCGTTCGCGTAGCCATTGAACGGCAGCGTCTTGCGCTTCAGAAACTCGCCGATGCGGCGTTCCTTGGCCTGGCTCCAGCGCGGATGGTCCACGTCGGGGTTCACGTTGGAATAGAAGCCGTATTCCCCCGGCGACGACTTGTTCCACGACGTCGGCGGCATCTGTTCGACCAGCCGAATTTTCACGATCGATTTGATGCTCTTGAATCCGTACTTCCAGGGCACCACCAGCCGCAGCGGCGCCCCGTTCTGATTGGGCAGCGTCTTTCCGTACAGCCCCACCGCCAGGATGGTCAACGGGTGCATCGCTTCGTCGATGCGCAGCCCCTCGACGTAAGGCCAGTCCAGCGACCCGCGCTTCTGCCCCGGCATCTGTTCGGGCGCCAGCAACGTCGTCAGCGTGACGTACTTCGCGCGCGACGTCGGTTCCAGGTGCTTCAGCAGCGCGGCCAACGGGAACCCAACCCAGGGGATCACCATCGACCAGGCCTCGACGCAGCGAAGGCGATAGACCCGCTCCTCGGGCGGGAACAACTTCAGCAGGCCGTCGATGTCGATGACAGCGGCCTTCTTGATCTCGCCTTCGCAAGCGATCGTCCACGGTCGCGTCCGCAACGTGCCGGCCATCTCGGCCGGATCCCCTTTGCCCGTCCCAAACTCGTAGAAATTGTTGTAGGTCGTGATGTCCTCGACCTTGGTCAGCTTCTCGTCGACCGTGTACTTGCTC
>JANOJB010000034.1:0-26344 GCA_031407985.1 Pseudomonadota bacterium
ACTGGCCCACGAGGAGGATCGCCAGAAGGAAATGGTCACGGGAGAAATCACCGCTTCGGTCGATGGCAAGGTCATCGAACACATGCGGCCGGCCCGTTGGTTCTTCCACGGCCACGAAAGCGAACCCACGACCGAGGTCGCAATCCACCGCTCGCCCGCCGAGGACCTTTACATCACGCTTGGCAACTACGACTTGGCCGAGGGATCAGCAATGCTCAAGCTGGTCGTCAATCCGCTGGTCAATTGGATCTGGTTCGGGTTCATGCTGCTGGCGTTCGGAACCGGGATCGCATTGTTGCCCGAATCGGTGCTGGACAAACTGACTGCTCGGGTTCCGCAGCGGACAGGAGCCGCCACGCCAGGGGCCGTCGGACCCGCGATACTGGCGGTGATCATGGGCCTCGGCCTCTTGTTGGGCTCAACGGCACAGACACACGCCCAGGAGATGGCCGGAGCGAAGGGAGAGGCCCCCAGTGCCCAGGGCGTCGACGAAAACTGGCTGGTCCGCAACATCGTCTGCCAGTGCGGAAGTTGCCGGCACAACCTGCTCGAGTGCGCGTCGGAAAACTGCGGTCACGCGACCCAGGATCGCATCGAGATCCACAACCTGCTTGGCCAGGGAAAAACCCGGGAGGACGTGATCCAGTATTTCATCCAAAAGTACGGCAGCCAGGTCGCGCTGGCGGCCCCCATCGACAAGGGATTCAACCGCCTGGCCTGGGCGCTGCCGTATGGCTTCGGCGTAGGAGCGGCCGGTATGTTGGCGTTCGGCGCCTACCGTATGACCCGACGGCCGACCGCGCCCTCTTCCCCGTCGGGAGCCGAGGCGCCGGGGACCACCGATCCCGCGCTGAAGGACCAACTCGAGGACGAGTTGCAGAATCTCGACTAACCCGCGCGTACCCCGCCTTGTCCACCGCATCCCCCTCCTCCGCCAAAGGCAGTGCCCCGACCACATCCGTGGGTGCCGGGACAGGTCTGCCCACGCCCTCCGTGCCCGCACCCTCGTCGGCCGTGGGAAACAAAACACGCCGCCCGCCGGTGCTCGTTCTGGCCCTCTTGGGTGCGGCGGCCGCGGCCGCCTACGGTTACTTCGTCCTTTCGATGCGCTTGGGCCCTCCACTGGTCATGGTGGGGCTGGGTGGAATGACCCTGGCTTTGTGCGCGGCGGCGCTGTGGCGCGTGATCGACCCGTTGACCCGCGGCGAGATTTCGGCCGTCGCCGAGATCCGGGCACCCCACCGCATTCGAGAGCTGGAACGCGAAAAACAGGCTGTCTTGAAAGCCATCAAAGAGGTGGAACTCGACTACCAGATGCGGAAGATCTCCGAGCCGGACTATCGCGAGATGGTCGAGCGGTATCGCACCCGTGCGTTGCGCATCATGGGTGATCTGGCGCTGGGGGATGACATTCGGGGGCTGATCGAGAGAGAACTGAAAGGCCGCCTGGCCGCCCGGACAGCCGCGGGCGCGGTACACGCCGGCGGCGAAAGGAGTGGCAGTGGACCGGGCGAAGGCGACGGCGACGGCGGTGCTACCAAAGAAGCCGTTGCCGGCGGGACCGCAGCCAACACGCTCGCATCCACCACGTCTTGCCCGGCGTGTGCCACGATCAACGACACGGACGCCGCCTACTGTAAGAAATGCGGCCGTCCCTTGTCTTCCCCCGCCGTTCCGGTGTGATCTTGCACGTGATTCCACCGTCCCGCGTGTCGTTCCACATGTCGCCCCTGCTGGTGGCGTTGGCCCTCGCCCTCATGGGCGTCCCACTTCCCGCCCAGTCCCAACCGATGGCAGGAGTAAATACGGGCGCGATGCCCGACCTCAGCGCCATGTCGGGAAAGCCGTTGCCTGATCGAGGCATGGCGCTGGGAACCGTCACGGTACGCGTGGCCCGCCAGACTCCGGCGAATCCCGTCCCCAACGCGGAGATCACGGCATTGGTCGAAGCGCCGGGAGGCGAGACCCGCAAACGAACCGCCAAGACAGACGCCACCGGACGGGCGTTGTTCGATGCCCTGTCCGTCGGCCATCGGTTTCACGCCGAGATCGTCGTCGACGGCGAGAAGCTGTCGACCGAGACCTTCCCTGTCCCCGACGTGGGAGGAGTCCGTACCATGCTGATCGCGGGCCTGGGAAAAGCCGGCGGAAAAGCAGCAGGCCCGGGAGCAGCAGGCCCGGGAGCAGCAGGTGGCGACAAGGGACAACCGTTCTCTCTCGGGTTCATCAGTGGTGCCGCCCAGCCAGCGCCGGAATTGCCGGCCGGGTCAGTCCAGGTGCTGGCCCTCGACGAAAACGGCCGACCACTGGCGGGCAAGACGATCGAGCTGGGGTACATCCGTGCCGGTGGACAGGTTGAGGTCGCCCGCCAGGTTACCGACGCCGACGGAATCACCCGTTTCGCCAACATTGGGGGCCGCGCGGCCAAAGTCGCCGGCGCGGCCGGTGGTTCATCGGGCGCTCCCACCGGCGACATCGGCGCGGCGGTCGTCATGCAGCACGGTGAAATGCGGCTGGGCAGCGATGGGTTCACCTTGCCCACCACGGCAGGCGTCAAGGTCGATTTAAGGGTCCCGATCCGCACCGCCGATCCATCAATCATCACGATCGGTGCCGGAGGCCGCGTGATCTTGCAGTTGCGCGACGAGACCGTCAGCTTCATTGAAACTCTGCCGCTCGAAAACCACTCGGACAAACTCTTCGACCCAGGACCGGGGGGCGTGGAGATCCCGCTCCCCACCGAATTCATCAATGCCGAGGGCGCCGAGGGGGAACACAAGATCGAGATCCGCAAGGGCATCGGGATTGCCGTTCACGGGCCTATTCCACCCCGGCGACCACAGGTACCGGATCCCAATCGCAAGTCCCCCGACGAGGTCACGTTCGGATTCCTGCTGCCCGCCACCGGATCGACCCGCGACTTCGTGCAGCGGTTCCCCAACGGCCTGGGCGAGTTCACGTTCATCACGGACCAATTGCCCGGTCTGACGATCGACAGCCAGCAGATCTCAGGACGACAGGACCGCGAGGTCGGCGGCAAGAAGTACTGGTTGATGCGAGGCGCTGCGGTCCCGCCGGGCGGCACCCTCCGGTTCAAGGTCCGCGGGCTGCCCGCGCCCGACAACACGGGGCGCGTGGTGTCGGGCTCACTGGCGTTGGCTTTGGTCGGCACCTCAATTCTGTTCGGACGGCGCCGGCCGAACCGTGACGGGCGGGAAGGTCCGGGCGAACGCGATCGGCTGGTTCAGCGACGCGAAAAACTCTTCTCCGAACTGCTGGCCATGGAGACCCGCGAAACCCCCGACGCCGGGGACCGAACCGGGCGTGCAGAAGTGGTCCAGAAGCTGGAGGCGATCTATCGCGAAATCGCAGTGCTGGACGAGCGGCACGCGGTCTGAACGCATGCTGGACGATGGCATCGCGACCGCTGTCGCCCCGTTGGTCGTAAGTGGTGTCAGCAAGATCTTCGGCCGGCGGCGCGCGTTGCGTGATGTTTCGACCACGCTGAATCCGGGCGAGATCGCCGTCATCCTTGGGCCGAACGGCGCTGGAAAAAGCACGCTGCTCGGCGTGCTCGCGACCCTGATCGCTCCCACCACGGGCCAGGTTCGTTGGGGCGATCGGAATCTGCTGCGCGGCTCACCGGCGCGGGCGTCGCTTGGGTACGTCGGTCACGAGCCGGGTCTGTACCTTGATCTGGGCGCGTTGCAAAATCTGGAGTTGTTCTCGCGCCTGTACGGCCTCGACGAACCCGAACAGCGTTCCCGCGCGCTGCTCGATCGCGTCGGCCTCGGCGACGTACCGGCCGATGCGCCGGTGCGGACGTTCTCGCGGGGCATGCAGCAACGTCTGTCGCTGGCCCGCGCGCTGCTGCACGAACCGGCGATCCTGCTGTTCGACGAGCCAGGCTCCGCGCTGGATCCGGCGGGGGCCGCCTGGCTGGCCAAGGAATTGGGGCGCGAGCGTGACGCGGGACGGGTGGTCATCCTGGTGACCCACGATCTGGATGCGGCCGGCGCGTTGGCCGAACACGTCATCGTTCTTCGCCGGGGACGGGTCGCCCGCGACGAACGGCGCGATGCACCCTGGGGAGCCGCCACCCTACGAGCCGCGTACGAGGAGAGTTGCCGTTGACGCCTGTTCAGCCCTGGAAACCGGCGCCGCGCTCCGCGCACCAAGGACGTCTGAAATGACTCCCGAGCAACCCCGAAAACGCGGAGTTCGTCGCGCGCCGGGTTTTCTGACACAGGCGGGGCGTATTGCCGCCAAGGACCTTGCCATCGAATGGCGGAGCCGTGAAATCCTGGCGACCAGCGCTTTTCTGGCGGTTGTCGTGGTTCTTGTCTTCAGCTTCGCGTTCGTCGTCGGGGGAACCCCGCCTTCCCCGCCCGTGACCGCCGGCATCCTGTGGGTCGCGATTCTCATCTCCGGCATGGTCGGTCTTGGACGAACGTTCGACCGCGAACGCGACGGCGAGGCGATCCGCTCCCTGTTACTCTCTCCTGTGCCGCGGCCCGCGATCTACCTCGGCAAACTGGCGGCGACCATCGTCCTGATGCTGGGGGTCGAGTTGCTGGTGACCATCCTTGGCGGCCTGTTCTTCTCCGCCGCCGTCGGTGCCCAGGCGGGTCGCATTGCTCTGTTGCTGGGCCTTGGGACCTTGGGCTTCGCGGCGGTGGGCTGCGTTTTTTCGGCCGCCCTGCTGCGTTCGAAGAGCCGCGACGTGCTGCTTTCGACGCTGCTGTACCCGATCGTCGTGCCGATTCTGATCGCCGGCGCGCGCGGCACCGCCCAACTTCTGGATCCCACCCCCGACATCGACGGCGCGGTGTTCTGGACGCAGTTCCTGTTGTCGGTCGACGTGATTTTTCTGATTGTCGGCTTCTGGTCCTTCGAGCCGGTCATAGCGGGAGACTGAACCAGAAGGGAATGAGCTCCCTTCTGTCACGAGTAATGCGGATTACCCTTCGCGGGCAACCCGTAAAAATCTGAGCACGGGGACACGGCCAATGGACACTCCCACACACTTGCGGAATGCAACAAGCACCTAACTCGACGCAGCAAAAACAGCGTCCCCCATAGCCGGTTTCGAGCTTCTTGTGATGATGAACCGCACGAAGCGTATACTGATGTCCACGTCACTTCAGGAGGTTGGAATGCCCCCATCTAAAGCTCTCGTTCGTGGTTTCATGGTAACGGTTGCCCTTTTCGGCTGCTCATTTCAGCCCAAAGATGGGCCAAGCGGGGGAGGTACGAATCCATCCAATTTCGATGGTTCGGCTGGTCTTGACCGCACGTTCGTTTCCGGCGAGACAGGCGTCGTCACGGGGGATGCCTGCCCTCAGAACAACTTCATGGCCAACAACCTTCCACCCGATCTGCTGATCGTCCTGGATCGCTCGGGGTCGATGAACCAGGACTCGACGGGCGCGATGCTGATGGCCGGCGACCCCAACACGAAGTGGGCGCTGATGACCGCCGCGATCAAATCGGTCGTGATGCAGAGTCAGGCGTCCGTGAACTGGGGCCTGAAGTTCTTTGGCACCGGCACCAGCGGCTGCGCGGTGGCGAACGTGACCGCGGTCGACCCCGCTACGATGACCGCTGCCGCGATCATTTCGGCGATCGACGCCCCCGCGAACCAGCCCGGAACCAGCACGCCAACCCGCGCGGCGGAAATTTCCGCGGGCAACTATATGGCGGGCCGTACGAACGCGAACCCGAAGTACATCCTGCTGGCTACCGACGGCGAGCCGAACTGTGCGGCGGGCGGCGGCGGCGGCGGCAACGCCACCGACGGTCCGGGCGCGATCGCGGCCGTGACCACGGTGGCGGGCATGGGGTTCCCTACGTTCGTCATCGGGATCGCGGCCGATGCCGAAGCGGGGACAACCCTGGAGGGAATGGCAGTCGCAGGGGGACGTCCGCGCGCGGGCGGAAACCCGTCGTACTATTCGGTCTCGACCACGGCCGATCTTCAGGCGGCGCTGACGGCCATCCAGTCCCTGACTGCCCTCCCGTGCACCTTCCAACTCGGCGGCGTGCCGTCGAATCTGACGGCCGTCACGGTGACCGTCGGCGGCCAGGTGATCCCGATGGGCGAGTGGACTTACGGTGCTGGCAACCGGTCAGTCGTATTTCCCGATGCGAGCGCCATCTGCACCCAGCTGAAGAGCGGCGCCATCAAGGACGTCCAGATCAATCTTCCCTGCGGCGTCACGGTTATCCCGTAGTTCTAGCGACGGCCGATCCAGCTCCCGACGCTCGGTGACCTGGACCAGCCAACCCGTCCACGCCCACTACCACAGCGGCGAACCCACCAACCGGAGGCCAGCGCTGAACCAAGTAGGACGTGCCGTGTCGCGACCGAAACCGGATCCCATGGTGGCGTCTATTTGTACATGATCCCCGAGGATGTACCTTGCCCCGGCCTGCGAGGCGGCCCCGGTGTTCCCAGCGTAGGCATCATTCCAAAATACCTCCGCCACCCCGTGTAGGCCCCCAAACGCGCGGATCTGGGTGCCCAAGCCCGCTGTGAGGCTGGGATGCCAGCCTGCCAGCAATGTGTTCCTCGTGACTCCCAGGTTGGCGTGAATCAACACCTGCTCGCCGGGTAGCAACGCTTCCGTCGCCGCCATGTAAACGAATGGTGTTACATCGACGGGGCGCAGGGCGCCAACGCCGCCGGGAGTCAGAGCACCTGCGACGAAGGCAAGACCAGGCGGACCATTCTCCTTGGCGGGGAGGACGAGGACCTTGGTCTGTAGGACTGGACCCGCGATGGAGTAGGCAGACGCCATGCCTTGGTCAGCGACGCCGTGGACGGCGCCAATCGTCAGCTCCATCCAGTCCGTGGGACCGAAAGCTGGAAGCACCCAATGTTGGGGTACCGCGCGATCGACTTGGACCCAAGTCTCCAGTTGCAGGGTGTGCTTGCCAACCACGCGCGCATCGTCAGTGATGAATGGACGAATCGCCCCCGCATTTCTGTCAGAGAAGAGGGCCAACAATCCGACCATACCCGCCAACGCCACTCGGCGGCGGGCAGAGTTCCAAGCACGCGCTGGCACCACCGCCACCAAGCGTCGCATAGGAGGATCTCCCGCGAACCCCGGTCTCACGGTCCTGATTCCGCGATCAACTCGGCCAGTCGATCGCAGGCGGTTTCGACGGTCGCCAGCGAGGGACCGAACGAAAACCGTACGTGGTTCCGAAAACGGGACGCCCGCTGGCTGCGACGCTTGCCGGGGTTCACGTCGAAAAACTCACCGGGAACAACGATGACCTTCTTGGCCAGTGCGGCACGGAAGAATCCCATTCCGTCGCCAATAGGAGCCGGCAAGCCGTCGACACGGCCCCAGACGTAGAACGTCCCGTCCGGCGCGCGATCGATCCGAACACCTAGCCGCTCCAGGCGGGAAAGCAGAAGGTCCCGCTTGACGCGGAAGGCTCGATGGATGGCTTCCGTCTCGGCGACGACGTGTGCGTCCTCCAACAACGGAATGGCGGCGCGTTGCAGTGGTTTGCCACCGCCGCCGTCCAGGAAGGACCCCGCGCTGGAGACCGCGTCGATGACCTTTCTGGGTCCGACGGTCCATGTCACACGCCAGCCGGGATAGCGCCAGTTCTTGGTCAGCCCGTCGAACAACACGACCGGATCACGGTCAACGTCCTCCACGTACCGGGCCGCGCTTTCAACCGGCAGCTGCCCGGGACGGCCCGACCAGATGTAGTGGGAATAGAACTCGTCAAACAACAACGCCGCGTCCTCTTCGCGCGCGACCGCGACCCAGCGTTGTAGTTCGTCGCCCTGAACCAGCTTGCCGGTGGGGTTGCAGGGGTTCGACAGCAGCAACGCCGACAAGCCGCGTCCGCGCACCTCGCGTCGTAGGTCGTCGGCGGTAAAACCGTATCCCCGCTCGCCCTCCAGCAAAATGGGGATCGCAGTGAACGCCTTGAAGATGTCCAGCAACTCTTCGTACGCGGTGTAGTCCGGCAGAAAATGGCCCAGGTTGACGTGTCCCAGGCTGGCCGCCGCGCGCGTCAGCGAAGCGCGCCCGCCCCCCGACACGCTGACGTTCTCGGCCGTGTACTGCGACGGCATCCCCCGTCGATAAAGGCGGTTGTAAAGACCCGCTATGGCGTCACGCAGCTCGATGATCCCGGGTATCGGGGCGTATTCCTGGTCATCCACCTCGATCGGAATCTGGTGCACGCGGCTCGGGCCGCCCGGCAACGGTCCCGTCTCAGGTTGCCCCTGGCCCAGATTGCACCAATCGGGAGCACCGGAGCGATACCCAAGATTTGCCGCCTCGGTGGTCACATAGATGACGCCCGTGCGGGGAACGCGGCGAAACGCGTGAATCAAATTGTCGTCGGACATTGCTCAGGCACCAGTCGGTTTTTGGGAAGTTTGCGGCTAGTATATGGCCCTGCCATGCGACCCGTCGGGCAAACTGTTGGGCAACCGGTCGGTGTTGGCTTGTTGGTCGCCCTTGCTATAGCGACGCTTGGCTTCATCGGTGTGCCGCTTCTGATCCTTGGCGCGCCAGTCGAACCGGTGATGGGCCTGGTTCAGAAGATTTTCTACTTCCACGTGCCCTGCGCGATCATGATGTTCGTTTCCACGTTCACGGCGGCGGGCGGTAGCGTCGCGTTTCTTTTCAAGGGTTCCGAGCGGGGGGATCGATTGGCCCATGCCGCGGGGGAACTGGGTGTCCTGTTCGGCGCCTGCACCTTGGTCACCGGTCCACTGTGGGGACGCAAGGCCTGGGGGGTCTGGTGGCAGTGGGACGCGCGGTTAACCAGCTCACTGCTGCTGTTCCTGATCCTGAACGGATATCTGCTGGCGCGACGCTTTGGTGGCTCGGGCGGACGAAAACTAGCTGCGGCCCTGGCGCTGTTCGCGGCGGTCGATGTGCCATTGGTCTACAAAAGCGTGGACATCTGGCGCACCGTTCACCCCAAAACGACCGTCGTCCCGACGCTGGATCCGCAGATGCGGTCAGTTTTTTGGGCCTCGTTCGCGCTCATCACCCTGGTGTGGGGGATCTTGCTGGTGTTGCGGATGCGGCTTGAAAAAGCAACCGCGACCCTTGGTGATCTGCAACTGCTCGCGGAGGATGAAATGGAGGCTCGAACATGACCTGGCAACATCGATTCAGCCGGGGCTGGGGGATCATTGTCGGCCTGGGAGTTTATCTGGCTGCGGCGGTACCGGCCGGTGCGCAGGACTTCGTCAAGGTCGACGACGCCGCGCGGGAACAGTTGCCCGCGACGCCGTTCGTCGGCGTGGCCTACGGATTCATTTGGGTGGCCATCCTGCTCTACGTTCTGGTCGTGGCGCGACGCCTCAGTCGCGTGCAAGGTGAGATCGACGATCTGCGCCGCAGACTCGATCGCGGATCGGCCGGCGCGGCGCCCCGCGGTTGACGACCGGGCCGCGATGAACACTCCCCCGTCATCACACTTCATCTACATCCCGGTGATCTTGGTGTTGGGGCTGGTGCTGGGGTTCATCCTCGGCGCCAAAGCGACCCGCGACGCGGTGGCACTGGAACAACGACGGCAAGCGGATCGCGAGGCACGCCGTGCCGCCCGGGCGGCGTCGTCGCCTCAACCCCCTCCTGATTCGCCTGCAGGCTAGTCATGTCAACCACCATTCCGATCCGGAGGTAATCCGATGGCCAGCTTCGACTACACCGACGAACAACAGGCGCTGATCCAGACCGCGCGCGATTTCACCCGCAAGGAAATCATCCCGGTCGCGGGGGCCCTGGACGAAGAGGGAACCTTCCCGCGCGAGATCTGCGAGAAGGCCTGGCAAACCGGCCTGGTCAACTGCGAAGTTCCCGAGGCTTATGGGGGCCTGGGCCTGTCGTGCCTGTCGCACTGCCTGGTGCTGGAAGAGATGTCGTACGGATGCATGGGCATCAACACAACCATCGCGGGAAACATGTTGGGGTCGATGCCGATCATTCTGGCCGGCAGCGAAGAACAAAAACAGACGTTCCTCGGCCGGTTGATCGCGAAACCGATCTTCGCCGCCTACTGCTGTTCGGAACCCGATGCGGGGTCCGACGTCGCGGGCATGAAGACGCGGTATCGCAAGGTCGGTGACGAATACGTCCTGACGGGGCAGAAGCGCTGGATCACCAACGGCGGCGTGGCGGACTTCTACACCGTGTTCGCGCGCGCCGAGGGCACCGACCGGCACAAGGGGATCACGTGCTTCGTCGTCGATCGCCAAACCGCGGGCGTTTCCGTCGGCAAGAAGGAAAACAAGATGGGACAACGCGCGTCGAACACCACGGACGTGCTGTTCGACGAGGTGAAGTTGGGCCCTGGGAGCGTCGTCGGCAAGGAGGGCGAAGGGTTTAAACTGGCGATGCGGACCTTCGATCGAACACGACCCTGGATAGCGGCGGGCGCGGCGGGCATCATCCGCAGGGCGCTGGAGGAATCACGGGCGTACGCGCTGGACCGCAAGACCTTCGGCGTGCCGATCGCGCAACACCAGGCGGTGCAATTCATGCTGGCCGAGATGGCGATCGCTTATGAATCGACGCGCCTGCTGGGCCACAAGGCGGCCTGGTCGATAGATGAGGGGCATACCGACAACGTGGTGTCCAGCTACGCGAAGGCCTATGGCGCGGACGCAGCAATGCGCGTCACGACCGACGCCGTACAGATATTCGGCGGCTACGGCTACACGAAGGACTATCCGGTCGAGAAGCTGATGCGCGACGCGAAACTGCTGCAGATCTACGAAGGTACCAGCCAGATTCAGCGCATGGTCATCGCGCGGAATTTGCTGGGAACACGGTAGCCCGCGTCCCCGGCAGCGGCCTCCGGGCAACCGCAGTCCGCGACTTACAGCGCCGCGACCTACAGCCGTCCGAGGGTGCCGCCCCATACCGCGGCGGATCCCAGTTCCTGCTCGATGCGCAGCAACCGGTTGTACTTCGCGACGCGCTCGGAACGCGCCAGCGAACCGGTCTTGATTTGACCGGAACGCATGCCGACCGCGAGATCGGCGATGAACGTGTCCTCGGTCTCGCCAGACCGATGCGAAATGATGGTCGTCCAGCCGTTGCGGTGCGCCAGTTCGACCGAATCGATGGTCTCGGTCAGCGATCCGATTTGGTTGACCTTGACCAGAACGCTGTTGGCGGCGCTCTTCTCGATGCCTTCTCGAATCCGCGTCACGTTGGTCACGAACAGATCGTCACCGACCAACTGAACGCGATCGCCCAACGCCTTGGTCAGCGCGACCCAACCATCCCAGTCGTTCTCGGCCATGCCGTCCTCGATCGACACGATCGGGTACTGCTCGCACAGCTTCTGGTAAAACGCGACCATTCCCTTGCCGTCCAGTTCCTTGCCCTCGCCCGGCAGTTTGTACGTCTTCGATGTCTTGTCCCACAGCTCGCTGGACGCGACGTCAAGAGCCAACGCGACGTCCTTGCCCGGCTTGTAGCCGGCCTTCTCGATCGCGTCCACGACCACGGCGAGTGCCGCCTCAGCACCGGGGAGATCCGGCGCGAAGCCCCCCTCGTCACCGACGGCGGTCGACGCCTTGCGATCGTGAAGCAGCTTCTTCAGGGTGTGAAAGACCTCGGCGCCGGCGCGCAACGCCTCGGCGAACGTGGCCAGGCCCTTCGGGACGATCATGAACTCTTGGAAGTCCAACGAGTTGTCGGCGTGCGCGCCGCCGTTGATGATGTTCATCAGCGGAACCGGCAAGACCCGGGCGCCCGTTCCTCCCAGGTAGCGATAAAGCGGCTGATCCAGCTGCATGGCAGCCGCGCGGGCCGCCGCCAAAGACACACCCAGAATGGCGTTCGCGCCGGCCTTCGCCTTGTTCGGCGTGCCATCGGCGGCCAGCATCGCCTGGTCCAGGCCCGCTTGATCGAACACATCGCGGCCGGTCACGACCGGACCCAACACAGTGGCGACGTTCTCGCACGCCTTCCGGACCCCCCGCTTCAGATAGCGCTTGGAATCACCGTCGCGCAGTTCCAGCGCCTCATGTTCTCCGGTCGAAGCACCCGATGGAACCGCGGCGGTACCCACGATCCCGGACTCCAGGGTGACATCAACCTCAACGGTGGGATTGCCGCGGGAGTCGAGGATCTCGCGCGCCAGGATGCTTTCGATAATGACAGTGCTCATGACGCGGGTTCTAGCGCGTCGATGCTTGCCGTCGCAAGCACGCCCAGACGGGTTTTGAATTAGTTCGGCCGCGGTCCCGGTGGTCCGACGCTTCGTGCGACCGAGCGCAGGATTTGGCCCACCAACGGCACGCCGTCACCCGCCCGCCATGACCCATCCGCCTGCAGGACCTCGTAATCAGAAAAACGCATGGGACGGGTGGCGATCGGATCAGCCGAACCGAGAAGACCGATGTGCAGATGCGGCGTTGCGGCGTTTCCCGAATTCCCGCAGCGGCCGATTTGTTGACCGCGACCGATGCGATCACCCACCTTGACGCGCACCGATCCTGCCTGCAGGTGACGCAGCTCCGAGAACTCGGATTCGGTGTGTTGGACAATGACGAAGTTCCCCGGATCGTGCTTCACCTTGTTACGAGGAGGTCGATCGGGGGAAACATCTCGCGCCCAAACAATTTTGCCGTCCGCGGGCGACAGCACCGGTCGCCCGTAGCAGGGAAAATCGGTCAAGCGGCGGCGGTCCTTTTCAGGCATGGCCACGGCCAGATTTTCTGCGGGAACGAAGTCCAGCGCATACGCGGCGTAGCCGACGTGTGTTTCATCGCTGTCGAATCCCTGAACCACACCCCAAATTCCATCGAACGGCAGGGTCAACTGGACGGTTTGCGCGGGCGCCGACGTCAGGGCCACGGCACCCGCGCGTGGTTCCACGGGCAGTCGCGAGACGGGTCTCGGTCCACGTTCCCGCTTGGTCTGGGCGGCGGCATCTCCGCCGGCGACAAACAGCAAGACGGCACCCAGCGGGCCCATCAACGATCTCACTGCGAAATTTCGGGCTTGGTTCAACACCTGCTGACGCTTAGGATAGCCGGTCCACGCCGTGAAAATCAGCGACCTGTTTGCCTCTGGAAAGCCCCTGTTCTCGTTCGAGTTCTTCCCCCCGAAGACCGACGCGGGCATGGCAAACCTGGAAAAGACCATCCGGGAACTCGCAGATCTGAACCCCGCGTACGTGTCGGTCACCTACGGCGCCGGCGGATCAACGCGCGAGCGAACGGTCGCACTGGTGACCCGCATCCAGAACGAGCTGGGGACGTGCGCCATGGCCCATTTCACCTGCGTCGGGTCGGGCCGGACCGAAATGGCACAGGTCCTGGACCGTTTGGTCGAAGCCGGGATCGAGAACATCATCGCCTTGCGCGGGGATCCGCCGGCGGGCGCTGTGTCGTTCGAACAACCCCCGGACGGATTCGCGCACGCCACGGATCTGATCGGGTTTATTCGTGAACGTTATGGCGATCGTCTGTGTCTCGCCGGCGCCGGATACCCCGAGGGGCACGTCGAATGCCGCGACCTGGACGCCGACATGGTCCACCTGGCCGCCAAGGTCAGGGCGGGAACGGATTTCGTGATCACGCAGCTGTTCTTCGACAACCAGCACTACTTCACCTTCGTGAAGCGCGCGCGCGCCGCCGGAATCACGGTGCCGATCATTCCGGGCCTGATGCCGATCGGCAACTTGGCGCAGATCGAACGGTTCACCAAGATGTGCGGCGCCACCATTCCCCCAGCGCTGTTCGCCGAACTGGATCGGTGCCGGAACGATCCGCAGGCGGTGGCTGCCCTGGGCGTTGCCCACGCCACGGCCCAGTCCGTCGAATTGCTGCACGGCGGGGCACCCGGGATCCATTTCTACACGTTGAACCAGTCGCCCGCTTCGCGCATCATTTTGACGGCACTCAAAGCCGCGCGGCTTGCGTAAGGCACGCAGCGCGCGGCTGGCCTGAAGCCTTGCCGTGGAGTAGCCTGTTCAGCTCCCCCTTCGGCTCGCCTCTGCTAGACTGCAAACCGCTCGGAAACCCCGGAGGGTCTTTGAAGCATCTGCTTGGAAATGTGATGCGACTGGCCGGCGGGCCCTTGGCCCTGCTGCTGGTTCTGGATGCGGCGCCAGCCTATGCGCAAGGCGTGAAGGACCAATTGGCCACCGTTACCAAAACAGCCGAGGACCAAAATCGGCCCGAGTGGATGAAGAAGATGGCTGGCTCCAGCCTTGATGTCAGCACCTATGTCGGCAGCGGTACCTTCTACACCAGTGGCTATCGGAACGAATATGTCTCGACGGCTGTGTTCGCGCGTCCCACGTACGCGCTCGGTACGCGTTTCAAACTGGCGGCCAACGCCCGGGTTTTTCTGGAAGAAGAATTCACCCAGCCCGATCGACCCAACGGGCGGCGTTTCAGTCCGTACGACATCTGGCTGTGGTTATCCGCAAAGGAACTGCACAAATTCGAGAGCGCCAAGGTCAAACTGGGGGGGGTCGCCCGGCTGGTGGTCCCGATATCCTACGAGAGCCGCTATGCGCACATGATTACCGGAGTGGCGGGCGGCCTTAATGTGTCGAGACCCTTCGAGTTCGGACAGGACGCAGCCCCGGAGCGGCGATGGAACCTTGTGACATCGCTGGCCAGCGTGTTCACCAAGTTTCTGTACACCAGCGATCTGCGCGGCAATTTCCCCGGCGACACGAACGGATGTCGCGCCTACCTCCCCGCCGGCGCCGCCGCCGGAAGCAGCGGTGGACCGTCGGCCTCCGAGTCGGATCGCTGTGGCGGGCCGGTCAATACGAATTTCTCGCTGACCACCAGCGGCACCGTGTCCCTCACGCGTGGGAAGTGGAACCTGGCCACGATTCTCTTGGTCTCGAACGCGTTCCGGTACGTGATTCCAGCCAACGTGGGAATTCCCGAAAGCTCGATGGGTCGCGCCGACAGCACCTGGGGCATCTTGTCGCTCACGTATTCATTCACCGATCACGTCGGCGCCAGTCTGGGACTCTCCAGCTTTCAGCCGGCGTTGGACTTGCGAAATCGCTATCCGCGTTTCCCCTTCTTCGATCTGTCGGGGGGCGCGAACGAGAATAATTTTACGCAGGCTTTCGTGAGCCTGAGCGGAACCCTGTAGGAGGAGCGAGATGACCCGATCTGCAATCAAGACCCGGACCCTGGTGGCGGCGCTGGGAGCGCTGACCGCAGTCGCCGCCTGCGCCGGCAAGGAAGACGTCGACCGCACCCAACCGGACAAGCTTGAAAAGGCGATCTTCTTCAACGAGGACGGCTCCCCGAAGAAGTTCTATTACCGCTGGACGGTCACCGATATCCCGCCCACCAGCGGCTGGGCGTTCGAGGGAATCCAGGGTCAGATGGACAAGATTACCTTCAAGATCACGGAGGACTCCCTGATTGGATACCGGGCGTACGATTATGCCCCGGGGACCCAGAACGACATCACGGGCGGGGTCAACAACACCGACGCGCCGATCGTGTCTTTCAAGATCAAGTCGCATTTTGACGTCAAGCGCGAATACAACGCGGGCACCGGCGAGGAGACCAACGTCATCAGTGAAGACACGCGGGATCGCGACTGGTCGGCCCGCCAGTTCATGCGCGTGGATTGGTCGACCGATAAGCTGGCGAACCCGCTGGTGGACGTGACTCTGGCGCCACCTCCATCGGAGTATGGGCTTCCCACACCGACGAACGTGGGTAATTCCTCGATCAGCGAGGTCGAGATCACCAATCCGGGCCGCGCCATCTACACCAAGGATTACGTGGACATCACCGTGCAGGCCCAGGCTACCCCTGACTACGAGGCCTGCATGAAACTGGCCGCTCCCGATGACGGTGGTCCGTGGAGCTGCGGGCCTTCGAAGATCAGCCTCAGGCATTCGTTCGTGGCGGCCAAGGAAAGCGAGTACGAGCCTCTTGATTACCCGGACCGCCAACCGTTGCTGGACGCCGCCGGAAAACCGATCTCGGTATTTTGGGACAACCGGGGCCCCCACGCCTGTAGCAGCGACACGCTGTCGAAGACCGGCGGCACCTACAGCGGTGCCGACTGCGCGCAAGTCGGCGCCGACCAGTTCAGCAAGTTCGGACTCTTCCGCACCGTGCGCCAAGTCTACAACCGGCGCCTGGGTGCCACGGAGGTGGAGCGAAAGTATCTGGCCAACCGTTGGAACATCTGGGACAAGACCATTCAACGAGATGCCCAGAACGGCACACCCCTGGTGGACGCCGCCGGAAATCAGGTGCGCATTCGGCCCGAAAACCGGGCGCCCCGGCAGATCCCCTACTACCTGAACGTCGAATTCCCCGACAACGATCCGTTGCTCATGGAGGCGGCCAAGCAGATCGTGGGCGAATGGAATGGCGCCATGAAGCGAACGGTCGCGGCTCTGCGTGCCACGGCCGTCCGGGACGGGGTTCCCGAGGCTGCCATCATCACGGCGGCCAACGCCCAAGCGGCCGACGGAACGCCGAACATTCCGGACATCTTCGTGTTGAAGCAGAACACCTGCAATCTGGCCGGCGTCAACCAGTACCTGGCCGACCACCCCGATATGGTCAATGAGCTGCGGGCGAAGACAGCGTCGGTAACTCCGGCGATCGATCCGGCGAATCTGACCAAGGCCACCCTGGTGCCGGTCTGCACCGCCCTGGAGGCGCTGACCCAGACGCTGCCCGCGACGGACGCAAAAAAGTTCGCGTGGCAACGAAACGGGGATCTGCGTTACTCGTTCGTGTACTGGGTCGACCGCCCCCAGGGCGCCCTGTTTTCGCCGCTGGGGTACGGACCGTCGTCGGCTGATCCGGAAACCGGCGAGATCGTTTCGGCCACGCTGTACATGTACGGCGCGGCACTGGATGTGTACGCCCAGTTCGCAGCCGACAGCGTCGACACGCTGAACGGCAAGCTGTCGACCGACGATCTCCTGTCGGGCAAACGATTCTCGGACGTCCTGAAGGAAACCGCGGTGAATCGGCAACAACGGGATGCGTTCGTCCTGACGCCCGAGGCGCGGGACTACGCCCACGCCCTGGCCGCGACCGGGGGCTTGCCGGGCGTGCGTCCCGCGGCGACAAACCCGACCGGCGGCGCGACGACGGGTTCCACGTCGGCGTCCCGACTGGTCAAGGTCGATCCCTTCGCGGTGGATTCGAAGTTCGCCGCGATCAAGGGAACGCCCCTTGAGACCCAGATGATGACCCAGGACATCCTGGTCGCGTTCGTTCCGGGGTACATCCCGGGTCGAACCAGCTTTGCCGACATCAAACCCGATCTTCTGGCCAAGGCCTCACCCGTCAAATGGCTAAGCGAGAGTTCCCGGCAGGCGCGGCGCGATCGGTTCCAGAAGCTGGCGATGAACGGCTGTGTGTTCACGGCCGATTTCGCCGATGACGCCATCCTGGGGACGGCGATCAGCCTGGCGAACCTGTCGGGCGACGCGCTGTTCAAAACCCTGCGCGCGAAAATTTTCCGCGGGCTGGGCGATCACGAAATGGGTCACACCATGGGACTGCGACACAACTTCGCCGGGTCGACCGACGCGCTGAACTACGGCAAGAAATACTGGGACATCCGAACCAACGTTCCCAAGGCGCAGTGGGCGGAGAACGGCCTGGGCGAACACCAGTATTCGACCGTGATGGACTACGGCGCGCGGTTCAACACCGACAACGAGGGCCTTGGTCGTTACGACTACGCCGCCATTCGTTTCGCCTATGGCCAGTTGATTGATCTCATGGGCGAAGGGTCGGCGAACGCGGCCAATTCCCTGAGCTACGACATTTTCTTCGGAGACTACAAGAAGATCCCCAACATGCTCAGCGGCGATCCCAACGTGCCGGTTTCCCCCGCCGTGGTCGACGATGTCAATGTCATGCGCTACGCGACGGCGGTCGACAATTTGCAACAGGGATACCGCGATCTGGCCACGAACATGGGAGCGTTCGGGATCTACCCTGAACGGCCCTACAAGTTCTGCAGCGATGAGTTCGAAGGAAATCTGGACTGCAAGGTCTGGGACATGGGGGCGGACCAGAAGGAAATCATCAACAACGTCATCGATCTGTACAAGAACTACTACGTCTTCAACGCCTACAAACGGGGCCGGCTGACCTGGAGCATCGATGGGTACCTCAGCCGGTTGACGGGGCGCTACTTCAACCGCTTCAGCGAAGCATTTCAGTTTTATTACTTCTTCGGCGACGCGTTCTATGGAACGTACCTGGCGGATGACCTCCTGGGGGCGGCGATCCAGTCGTTGAATTCGCTGGGGGAGGTTCTACAGACTCCAGAGCCGGGGTTGCATTGCGCGACCGACGCCAGTCCCGACGTCCTGGTCGTCTCGTCCGGCTTCGGACCGGTTGGCACCTGCCGCAACGACGCCCCCCAGATGACCATCGCGCTGCCCGACGGAAAACCGTACTACATCGATTTTTCCGACGATTACTACTACCGCGTCACGCGCGCCGGATCGTTGTACGAAAAGCTGGCGGCCCTGATCGCATTGACCAGTACGCAATCGCGGTTCTTCCGCGTCGACAGCTTCGCCGATCAGGATCGCTATTCGATCAACTACTACCGACTGTTCAAGGACCAGATGTTGAACCTGCTGTCGGGAGTCATCCGCGACGATCCGACGTCTTACGGCGGCTACGTATCGGGAGGGATCTACAAACCCGCCCCCGTCGTGGATCCGGCGACATTCGGCAAGGCGACCTATCCGACGCCCGAGTACATGCTACCGACCACCCGGCGCGTGGCCACGCCGGTGAACAAGACCATTCGGTTCTACGCCCTGGGGCTGGCCCTGGCCCAGTTGAATTCCACCTGGGACAGCACGCTGGACTTTTCCAATTACGTCAATGTGACCCTCAAGGGGGGAATTGACGACGTCACGTATGCTCCCGGAACGGCGGTGGTCGAGTTCGCCGACCCCGTTTCTCATCTGGTTTACCGGGCGGCGCAGGTTGATCCCGCCCACCCGGGCATCGGAGTGACGGTGCTTCAGGAGCTGAATCAGATCGCCGGCGTGGCCGGCACCCCGGGTACCCTGGCGAAGAAATATGGCACCTCGGGAGGCAAGCCCTTGGCCGATTGGCACACGGCGCGAGCCAACGTGGACGCGGCCAAGACTGCGGCGGCACTGAACACCGACACCACCAAGACCGCGACGCTTCAGACCACGTACACCGAAGCGTTGCAAATCTTCAACTTCGTCGATTACCTGCTGAACTTCCGTATCGACCTGGTGGGCGACATCCGGACCTTCCGGCAGGTGTTTGCCTACTAACGAATATCCAGATCGAACGGCAGGCGGGCCTCGACGCCCTCGCCTGGACCGAACAGGTACGGCGCCGCCAGCTTGATCGCGGAACGTAGGGGCGGTGGCATGCGCCACGACCGCCGCCGATCCGTCGCACCGGTGTGTTCCTCGTCGTCCGCGTCCCCGCCCGTCTGGCCCCTGGTAAGGCCCACGAGCCTCAACAGCAGATTCCCGCCCGGTCTGGGCAAGACCACGAGATCGGGCGCCTCGTCCGGTGATCTGGGCACGCCCCCCAGTGCCGCCGCGCGATCGATCGCGGCGGTGATGCCTCCGAAGTCATCAATCAATCCCCGGGTCCGGGCCTGTGCACCGGTCCACACGTGACCGCGTCCGACCTCGTCGACGCGCGCTGGGGTCAGGCCCCGGGACTTTCGTCCCGTCGCCACCGTGGTCAGGAACAGGTCGTAAAGGTGTCGAATCCTGCGCTCGGCGATTGCGCGCTCCTCGGCGGTCCATGGCCGATAGGCAGCCTGCTGATCGGCGTGGGGGCCGCGACGGGTGACCTCGACGTTGATCGACAAGATCGACAGCAAGCGCGACATGTCCAGCTTGAAAGCGAATATGCCAATCGATCCCGTCGTGGTGGACGGCTCGGCGAAGATCACGTCGGTCGGAGCCGCGACGTAGTAACCCCCGGATGCCGCGACGTCCCCCATCGATGTCACGACCGGCTTGCCGGCAGCCCGCAGACGGACGACGGCCCGTGCGATCACGTCCGACGAAAAGGCCGATCCTCCCGGACTGTTGACCCGCAAAACGACCGCCCGGATATCAGGATCGCGGCGACATTGCTCCAGAGCATCGACCAGGGTATCGGCTCCCGCGACGCCACCTAGATCAAACGGCAGGCTCCGGCTGGCCCCCTCGTTGATCGTCCCATCCAACAAGATCACGGCCACCCGCGCCCGCGACCAACGCGCGGGGCGAATCGGGGCGGGATCGGGATCGCGAAAATCGATCGACGGCCGTCCCAGAAGGTCCTTCAGCAACTGTTCGACCTCGTGATCGTCGCGCACGACGTCCACCAGTCCGGCGTCCCGCGCCGTGCCGGGCGTGAAAGATCCCACGGCTACCAGCTCGTGCAAGCGAGCCACATCGACCGGCCGCCCTTTCCCGGTAGGCACGGCCGACGCCCGCCCGGCCGCGATCCCCGATAAGATGCGCGCATACAGATCGTCCAGCAATTCGTCGCGATTCTGCCGCACGGGTGCCGACTGGCCGGTCATTACATAAGGCTCCATCGCTCCCTTGAATTCGGCGATGCGGACCAGATCGAGACCGACACCTAGGCGATCCATGGCCCCCTTGTAGAAGGTCACGGCGTGTGAAAGACCGGCGAAAGTCAGCCCGCCCGCCGGATGCATCACCACCTTGTCGCAGGCGCTGGCCAGGTACAGCTCGCGCGTAGAAGAATGGGTCAAATACGCGACAACGGGCTTGCCACGACGCCTGATCTCTCCAATCAGATCGCGCAATTCCTCGACACGTCCCAGCCCCAGCTCCAGTCCGTCGATCTGGAACAACACGGCGGCAATCGTCGAATCGCTCGCCAGCGCCCGGAGGCGCAGCGCCAGGGCTACAAATTCACGATCCGAATCGACGCCATCCAGATCGACGCGCGCCACATGAGCCGGGCCCGCGGCGATGCGGTTTCGTTGGGTACTGGCATGCCACACGGAGGAAGCGCCCCAGTTTTCACCGCCGGCGCCGGTCGGGGAAAAGGCGCGGCGCGCGGCCAGCATCAAGGTGGCGTGATCGAAATCCACGGCGAGGCCGGCCGTCATGCGCCAATCGAGACCAGAGTCCAGCCCGGCCGGCATGGCACCAGGCCGACGTGGGGCAGTCTCCAAATCCCCCAGGATTCGCCAGGCACCCGAGATTCGCGCCGCCAGCCGAAATCTGGCACCAAGCCGCGACGATGGATCACCGCCCAGATGCAACGCGGCCGCCGCCAGTTCGATTCGATCGGTGCCAAGCGGCCGCAGGGCCAGCTCGCCCACCCAACGCCGGGGAAGCCGATCCACCGCACCTGGTAGCCGCGGCCGGCCAATGTCCTCCACGACACCGGCGATCGCAACCCGACTGAATAGGCGCCACCCGAAGCCGACGTCGAAGGTATCCGTGCCACCAACGCCGCCTCCGAACAAATGCGCCCAGCTGACGCCGATACCCATTGTCCTGCCACCGAGGCCATAGGCCAGTTGGAACTTGCCGTGGCCGGGAACCGCGCCTGACCCTGCACTGGCGATGCCTTGCAGCCCCACGCCAAAGCCCCCAGCGCCCCACACGGACGTCCCGAAGAACAACGCCGCCCCGCGACCGGGCATCGCGGCTTCCGCTCGCCAGGCGTTCCCCACCACGGCAACCGCCCCGGATGTCAGCAGCGGCAGTTGCCCCGGGTTCAGCTCCACCGCCGTCGCGTCGGCATCCCCCGCACGCGCCGCGGCCGGAACGAACACGCCGCGCGTGGGCCGAAACGTGGCGTCGGGAAGATCGCCGCCGGTTTGCGCCCGGGCCGGCGACGCGAAGGACAACATCACCATCAACGCACCCGAGCAAAGAAGTGACTGAACCGCCGGACACGGAGCGGTCGACGCCGACGACAAACGGTGATGACTCATGATGGGCCTGGCGGCGGAGTATAGTCGGCCAGACGATGGGTAGCTGGGATCGACCACCCGCCGGAATACCGATAGCGGACTTTTTCCAGATCTGGCTTCCGTCGGCGTTCGAGGCATCGGGGCGACAAGCGCAGGCGAACGCACCGCTGGTGCGCGCGACGTTGTCGGGGGTGGAAGGAGGCGCCTGGGATATCCAGGCCGATGACGATCGGCTGGTGGTCGAGCCAGCCGGCCGCGATCTGCCTGACGTCTGGCTGCGGCAGCCGGCTCGGGACTTCAGGGCGGCGTTCGACGGCGATCCCAATCTGCCCGCGCTGATTCCACCCGGCTGGAGCGCGCTGGACCTCTTGTTTCTGGATCCTCGAGACACCGAATTGCTGCGTCAGGTTTCGGGACGCGTCCTTGTCGAACTTTCCGGAGGGCGGGCGCGGCGCTGGTCGTTCGATGTCGCGTTCGGGAAGGCAGGTACGGCCGCCGGTAGGCCCCGAACCACGATTCGACTCGATGGCCGCACGTTCGAGGGTCTACAGAATGGCTCGGTGCCTCCCTTGCAGGCGCTGCTCGGCGGAGGCCTGAGCATCGAAGGAGATCGGTCGTTGGCGACGCAACTGCTGTTACTCCTCGGAAGTCGCCTCGGGCGCCGCTGAGTCCGCACCACGCAATTGGCGGCGTGAACGAATCACGCGACGCCTGAGACGTGCGTCCCGTGGGCTTTCGCCCAGCGCCCGATTGAATTCGCCGAGCGCGCCGTTGAAGTCGCGTACGGCGTACAAAGCCTCGCCCAACAGCGCGTGCGCACCGTGACTGGGGCCGCCGGGCGCCGTCATCGTCAGAGCCTCTCTCGCCTTGTGGTTCGCCGCGTTCCATCGGTAAACCTTGACGTCCTTCCAGCCTGATGCGACCAACGCCTCGGCAAGCAACGGCTTCGCCGCCGCGTTTCCCGCGGACACCGCCGGCCGCAACACGGCGATCGCGTCATCGGGCTGCCCAGCAGACAGCGCGGCGCGCGCCCTGTCGACCGCGGGGGTCTGAACGATTTCGGGAACCATGCGTGTGGGGATGGTGGCCCGTTCCGCCGGGGTTATCGAGGCCCCAGGGTGGGACGTCGCCTGCACTACCGCGATGGGCGATGAACGGATCGGCGACGACGCACGTACTGGAACAACGGTCCCGTTTGCGCGGGACAACGATGCTGACGGCGTTTGTTTCAAGACCGCCACCGGCGATCGTCCAAACCGCCGCACCCATTCGCGCGCGGATTCGGGAGCACGGTATTTCCCCCGCCACATCCACGCACCCACGCCCGCTCCGATTAGCGCCAGAGACAACCCGACCACCAAGGAGGCACGACCGGGGGCTTGTCTGATCGCAACAGCCGTCGCGTCGACATCGACGTCGATTCCAGCACCCGGGGCCGTTGCCGCCCCGGCGGGCGCCGGGCCCCGTGGTACCGGTGCGATGGCGGGAACGACGGACCGGGGCGCCGCGCCGTTGGCCGCAGGCACGGCCGACCACGGCGCCGCGCCGGCGGCCATGGACACGCCCATTCTGCCAGACGCGTTGACCATGGCGCTCGCCCTCCCGACCGCGTTCCCTCCGTGAACTGATGTGCTCATCCGTCGCTGCGCGGGGGCGGTGGCCGCCACCGAGGGCTCAATGCGTTTCGCGACGGGAAGGGGCGACAGATCCGCCTCCAGCAGCTTCTCGATATCCGCCGGCTGCGCGATCGATGGACGTGGCTGTGGCGTTCTGGCGACGTCGTCCGCTTGCGAAACACCGCTGTCACGCGAGGAGAATCCACCCTCCCTGTCGCCATCCGCGTGACCGTTACCGCTCCCCGTTGGGGGAAGGTTCTCCGCCTCCCCTGTTTTTACGGGGCGGCCGTTGCCTTCACGTAAACCCAACAGATCCGCGACCGCCCGGGGCCTGCCCGAAACGATTTTCGCCAGCTCGTACTCCAACTGGGCCATGGTCTGCGGCCGCTCATCCGGGTCGGGAGCCAACGCCCGGACAATCACCGCGTCCAAAGCCAACGGAACGTCGGGGCGTCGCTCGCGCAGAGACGGCGGCGGACGTTTTTTCGCCTCGTACATCGCCTGTTGCGACTCCGATTTGAAGGGCGCCACCCCCATCACCATTTCGTACAGCAAGGCGCCCACCGCGTAGACGTCCGTTCGCCGATCCGCCGGCCGTCCCGCCGACTGTTCGGGAGCCATGTACTCCGGCGTTCCCATGGCCATCCCCGGGTTGGTCAGACGTGACGATTCTCCAAACAGGTTCCGCGCGATGCCAAAA
Source organism: Pseudomonadota bacterium (assembly GCA_031407985.1). Classification (GTDB taxonomy): domain Bacteria; phylum Myxococcota_A; class Polyangia; order Fen-1088; family Fen-1088; genus FEN-1088. The sequence continues at coordinate 24,258 of JANOJB010000034.1, forward strand.
TCGAGCACCTTGGCGAAATCGGCCTGCCCGTCGCGCGCGACCAGGAAGATGTTCTCGGGCTTCAGGTCGCGGTGAATGATCCCGGCCGTGTGCGCGGCTTCCAGTGCCTGACAAATCTGAACGGATATGCGCACGGCCCGCAGCGGATCCACTTGCCCCTCGTTGACCAGGACATCCGCCAGGTCCAGCCCTTCCAAATACTCCATGACGAAATACGTGCAGCCTTCTTCCGTGGTCCCGAAATCGGTCACATCGATGATGTGCGGGTGACCCACGCGAGACGCCGCGCGCGCTTCGCGCCGGAAACGCTCGACCAGATTCGTCTCCCCTGAAAACAATCGGTGGAGAATCTTGACGGCAACTTTCTTACCGATCTCGACGTGTTCGGCCGCATAAACCGTCCCCATCCCTCCCTCGCCGATCCGCTCCCGAATGCGGTATCGGCTGTCGATCACGCGACCGACAAAGGTCTGCGCACCAACGGCGTCGTCCCCGGGTTTTCCTTTCCCCTTGCGCCAGACCTTCGTGGGAGCGTCCACACCGGATGATTCCGCGGGTGCCCGCCGGGCTTGGACCTGAGACCCGGCGCGTGCACGCAATGCCGAGACATGCAGCGATTCCTTGGGCGCCTCCGCGACCGCCGACACCGTCGCGCCAAGCGGACTGGGTGCGACCACGGTCGCTTCGTTGTCCGATGTCGATTCGGTCGCAACCCGGCCCAGCGCGACTGGTGGAATCACGTTCGTGAGCGGCGTGTGGGAGTCGTCGGGCAGGGTTTCCCCACGAAAGAGCGGCAGCGTCTCGGCCAGCAGACGTTCACGCTCGGCGCTCTCCTCCACCAGCGTGTCGCGATAGAGGCCCCGCAAAAACTCGGCGACCCGTTCAGCATCGGCGCGCGGAGCCACCCGCGTCATGACATCCGCCAGGGCCCGGCGCATTTCCTCGGCCGACTGAAAACGCATCGTTCGGTCCGCCGCCAACGATTTCAATACGATCGCGTCCAGTTCGGGCGCGATCCACGGCGCGCGCGTCGACGGCGGTTGGGTTTTCGGATTTCGCACCAGCGACAGGGACGTGACCGGATCCAATCCCGCAAGCTGCAAGTACGGCTGGCCGGTCAACAGTTCCCACAGCACGATACCCAGCGAGTACACGTCCGTGCGACCGTCGGCGACCTCGCCCCGCGCCTGCTCGGGCGCCAAATAGGAAGCCCGGCCGAACACCACGCCAGGAGCCGTGTGCTCTTGCTTCAAGATGCTGCGCGCCAATCCAAAATCGGTCAGCTTGACCTCGCCAAAGTAACTGAGCAGCAGGTTGGGCGGCGCGACATCCCGATGAACCAGCCGCAAACCCCCATAGGTGTGCACGTACGCCAGCGCCCGCGCAATCTCGCGAACCACCACCAGAGCCACGTCGACGGGAATGCGCGTCCGCGTGCGCACACAACGGTTCCAGATCTCGCGCAGATCCTTGCCCTCGACCAGCTCCATCGCGATGAACAGCTCTCCGTCCACGTCGCCCGCGTCAAAGGTCGAAACCAGATTGGCGTGCGAGAGCCGCAGCACCACCTTTGCCTCGTCCAGAAACCGGTTCACCTTGGCCGGATCGGCCTTCTCTGTGATCACCTTCTTGATGACGCACAGCTTGTTCAAACCGCCCGGCTGGCCTGACGCCGCCAGATAGATCTCCCCCATGCCGCCGCGAGCCAGCGACTTCAGCAACACGTACTTGCCGAACTGCTTGGGGAACTGCTCCGCCATGGGCGAACGCGTGATGTTAGCAGCCCGTGACAGGCTACGTCGCGCTCACGGTCACGACGCGCTCCGACCTCGAACGGATCGGCCTCATTCGCCCCGCCCACGATGGAGCGAGGTAGACAGGGCCTTCCGCACTACCCCGTGACGCCGAACCAGGTCGCGTTGACGACCTTGTGCCGGCCTGTCCAGCGGCCCGCCAGCCTAGCCCGTGACGCCGGACAGGGTCGAGTTGACGACCTTGGCGCCGGCGGTGGCCGCCAAATCGGGCTCAAGCACGGCCGAGGGGATTCCCAGCGCCGCACCCAAGGTCCGCGCCAGCGCGACGCTGGT
>JANOJB010000048.1:0-3936 GCA_031407985.1 Pseudomonadota bacterium
TGGCAGCGGTGGATCGATGACCGGATCCGGTGGTCGCGCAGCCGGGGGACGCGGTGGCGTTGGCGGCCGTTCGGGAACGGGCGGGGCAGGCGGAGTCGCGACCGGCACTGGAGGCAACACCGGCACGGGAGGCAACACCGGCGCGGGAGGCACCGGCGTCATGAGCGCTGGGTGCACTTCCACGGCCGCGGCTCCCACCAGCAACACCTACACAATCAGCGTCGGAGGAACCAATCGCACCTACATTCTGAAGATGCCGGACAATTACGACGCGAAGCGGCCGTATCGGATGATCCTGGCATTCCATTGGCTGAATGGCACGGCGCAAAACGTGGCCACCGGCAACTACTACGGACTCTTGAGCCTGTCGCAAGGGAGCACGATCTTTGTCGCGCCGCAGGGAATCGCCAACCGCTGGGGCGACAATGGCCGCACCAGCACCATGGGCGGCGAGGACATCAACTTCACGAAGGCTTTGGTTGCCGACCTGACGAACAAGCTTTGTGTCGACCAGTCGCGAATCTTCGCCGAGGGCTTCAGCATGGGCGGCTCCATGTCCTACGCCGTGGCGTGCGCCATGGGTGACGTCGTTCGAGGCATTGTCGCCCATTCGGGAGGTCCGATGAGCGGCTGTGTTCAACACAGCAAACCCGTCGCCTACTTCATGACCCACGGCACGAACGACAGCGTCTGCACATACCCAGCGTACGGTGTGCCACAGATCAACGACTTCGCGAAGGTGAACGGGTGCATGGCCCAGACCATGCCGACCCCCAGTGGAACCACCCCCGCCTGTGTCGACTTCCCGGGCTGCATGGTGGGCTATCCCGCCCGCGCGTGCATTTTCGTGGGTGACCACACGGCTTCCCCGTCGGGAAACTGGGTGCCGACCGAGTCGTGGAAGTTCATCTCCCAGTTTTGATCTCGCGGCATCGGGGCCGCCTTGTTGCATTGGCTCCGGCGTCAACCCCCAGCATCGACCCCCAGCTTGGGAGCAATCATGCAAATTAGATTCTCGTTCCGCCCCGTTCTCTGCGCCCTAGTTGCCTACCTTTTGTTGATCGCCTGCGCCCCCGCGGAGGAAGGCGGCACTGCCGGGACGGGAGGCGCGACTCCCTCGGGTTCTGGGGGAACGACCGCGATGGGGGGTGGCGGAGGCGGGTCCGGGGGGAACCTGGGTTTATCGGGCGGCAGCCCGGGCAGCGGCGGAGCGCCCGGCTCGGGCGGCACCCCGGGCAGCGGTGGAGCGCCCGGCTCGGGCGGCAGCCCGGGTAGCGGTGGCTCCAACCAGATGGGTACCGGCGGCGCTGCCGGTCGTGCTTCCGGCGGACGTGCAGCCACGGGGGCGGCCGGTACGACAGGCAGCGGCGGCGCGACCGGCGTGGGCGGACAGGCCGGCGGCAACACCGGTGCGGGTGGCACCACAGCGCCGAAACCCAGCGCCGGCTGCGGCATGAACACCACCCAGGCAGCCACCCAGTGGGTCCAGAGCACGGTCATGTCGGGAACCACCAGCCGCCCCTATTCGGTTCGCTTGCCGATGGGCTATGACGCGAACCGCGCCTACCCGGTGATCTTCTTGCTGCACGGATGCGGAAGCGGCACCAACAACGTCCCGATGGAGAAAGTGGCGGGCTCCGACGCCATCCTGGTGCGGGGAACAGGCTCGGCCGCCGACACCTGCTGGACCACCGCCGCCAACAGCGCCGACATCACGTTCTTCGACGCGATGGTGGCCGACGTCAAGACGCGTTTCTGCTCCGACGAGGCACGTTTCTTTGCGGTGGGCTACAGCAGCGGATCGTGGCTGGTGAACCAGCTCACCTGCATCCGGCCGAACGTTCTCCGCGGCGCCGGAACCGTGACGGGTGGCGAATCGTCCAACGGCAAGTGCACGGGAGGCGTGGCGCGCGTATTCGTCCATGACAAAGACGACACCTCGAACGTGATCTCGGGCAGCGAGAAGGCACGTGATCGGCAGCTGACGCAGAACGGGTGCGACAAGGCGGCTGAGCCAGTTGCCCAGGATCCCTCGCCGTGCGTGGTTTACAGCTGCCCGCCGGCGTATCCCGTCGTCTGGTGCGCGACAACCGGCCAAATGCACAACCGGCAGGACAACTTCGCGCCCGGCGTCTTTTGGAACGTCTTCAAGAAGCTCTGACGCGGTTTCGGAGGAATCTCGTGCCATGACACGAAATCGGACCCTCGGTCCTCTGTTGGCTGCGGGTGCATTCGAGCAGGAGCGCCTCGCACCATGCATGAGCGCTGGCGATCGTGCGTGAACGCGATCGTGCGTGAACGCGATTGTGTGTGAACGCGATCGTGCGTGAACGCGATTGTGCGTGAACGCGATCGTGCGTGAACGCGATTGTGTGTGAGCGCGATCGTGTTGGTGCGTTCACAGTCGTGCCGTGAACCGGAGCCACAGGCGTGAGCATTGTCGCAAAGCGAACCGCACGCCGAGGCCTTCGTCATTCCGCCAATGATCGCGGCCGCTCCGGTGTTCGGTTCACCCGCCGTCGCGGCCGTCACGCAAGCGACCGTTGGCGTGCCGCTTGCGATGGCGCCTTGACAAAGGAGCTCTCCATGACCCACAACACCTTCTCCCTGATCGGGATCGCCGTACTCGTCAGCACGCTTTCCGCCTGCGTCATCAAGCACCCTGGGCACGACGAAGACTGCGCGAGCAATCCAGCATACTGCGACGACCGTGGTACCAACGTCACCTGCTGGTCCGACGTGGACTGCGGTCCCGGTTGTTATTGCGCGATCAATCAGTGCGTCGTCTCGACGGCGTGCAGCGACGGCAGAACCTGCCCGACCGGCTTCAGGTGCGACGCGCGACAGACCTGCGTGCCGACCACGGGCAGCGGCGGTAGCGGCGTTGGCGGCGCGGGAGCGACCGGTGGATTTTCGGGTAGCGCTGGGGCCGGAGGCCGCGGAGGCGGTCTGGGAAGGGGCGGCGCGGGCGCGGCCAGCGCAGTGGGATCCGGCGGCGCGCGCGCCGCGACGGGAACCGGCGGCGCGGCCACGGCCACCGGATCCGGCGGCGCGGGCGCGACCAGTGGTCCTGGCTCCGTCATGTGCAGGGGCAACGCGGACTGCGCGGCAGCCGACTGCTGCGTCTCGGGATCGTGCCAACCGCGACCCGACACCGGCGCTCCGCTGTGTCGTTTCAACAGCGAGTGCGGAGCGACCGGGCGTTGTCGAAACGGTGCGTGCGAAGGGGCGTGCATCGTCGCCGCGGATTGCGGCACCGGCGACATTTGTGTCGGCGGATACTGCCGCGAGAACCCGGCGTCAGTGGGCACGTGCGTCTACAACGTCGATTGCGGCGCGACGGGTTCGGGGGCCGTCTGTCTGAACGGCACCTGCCATCCCGCGTGCCAGACCGACACGCAGTGCGGACCCCACGATCGCTGCCAGGCGGGGGTGTGCCAGCCGGACCGTCGGCCGCAACCAGGATGTCGCGCAAATGTCGACTGCGGTGGCGCGCGGATCTGCGTGAACGCCGCCTGCCGAACCGCGTGCGCGTCCAACGCCGACTGCTGCAACTGCGGCACAGCGTCCGTCTGTCAGGGCGGACTGTGTGTTACCCCTGGCGAGGCGGCGCCGCAATGCCGCGTGACCACGGAATGCGGCCCGCTGCAATCGTGCGTCGACGCGATCTGCGGGCTGTAGCGTTCACCCGATCAGCGCGCCCAGCCCTCGGCTTCAATCAACGCCACAACGCGGGCACGAATGTCACGTATCAATCCTCATCGTTCATGTTCTCTTCGGTACGATCCAAACTCGATGCCGCCGCGTGCAGATCGGCGGGAATGGGTCTCCCCTCGATCGCCGCCAGCGCCACCGCCGCGTGGTACCGGATCAACGGATACGCGTTCCGGGTCGTCTCGCGCGCGATCGCCCGCGCCGCCGCTGTGAAACGATGCT
>JANOJB010000062.1:0-3905 GCA_031407985.1 Pseudomonadota bacterium
GGGGCCCTCCATCATCCACCCCAACCTCATCGGCGGCATGGACTTTTACCCCGGCGCGTTCCCGGAGAGCTACGGTCGCTATGTGGCGGGGATTGTCTCGGTGCGCACCACGCCCCCGCCCACCGATCGCGCGCATGCGGCCGCGACCATCACGCTGTATGACGCGGGCGGCATCGCGACCGCGCCCGTGAACGGGGGCCGCGGCGTGGTCACCGCGGCCGCCCGTTACTCGTACACGGGCCCGTTGTTGTCTCTATTCGATCCCACGACGCGGTTGGCGTACGGGGACTACCAGCTTCGCATCGATCACCTCTTGTGGGGTGGACGCGCGACCGTGTTCGCGTTCGGATCGCTGGACCAACTCGACTGGAGGAATCCCGGCGCCAGCGTGCGGGAAACCGCGGCGTTGCAGTATCACCGTCTGGATTTCAGGTGGATGGGCGGCATGGGTGCCGGTCGCCTGATCGCGGGCGTCACGCTGGGCCTCGATCGTGCGCGGTCGACGCTGTTCCGCTCGCCGATCTCGGTTTCGTCGCTCGATCTCGCGCCCCGCCTCTCGTGGTCGCGCCCGCTCGGTCGCGGGGTCGACCTGGATCTGGGAGCGGACGCCGAGCTACAACACTTTGACACCAACCCCGCGCCGTTTCAGGGCAAGCAGAGTGACCTGGCGCGGTCACGCAACGCACTTTCGCAGGGAACCTTTGCGGCCATTCGCCTGCGGATCGCCGAGCGCCTGTTCGTGACTCCGGGTGTTCGGGCCGATGTCTTCGCCGAGGAAAACACGACCCGCTTCGTCGTGCAGCCGCGGCTGAACGCCCGGTTCGCGTTCGGGCCCCGGCTGGCGTTGAAGGCCAATGCGGGACGTTTCACGCAGATGCCCAGCCTGCCGGTCAACGTCGCGGGGTTCGAGGCGTTCGGCCTCGCCACCATCGGCCTCCAGCGCTCGGACGCCGTATCAGGCGGCGTCGACGTGCGGGTGTTCGGCGACACCCAGATCGATGTGACCGGCTTTTACCAGCGCATGCGGGTGACAGACATCCGAAACCTGGACATCTCGCAGATGATGCCGACGCGCGATGACTACCTGGCGATGCGCGACGGCCTAGGATACGGCGTGGAGTTGCTGCTGCGTCGTCCTGCGAATCACCGCACCTACGGGTGGCTCGCGTACACGCTTGCGTGGAGCCTGCGCAACGTTGACGGCGCGGTCGCCCGTTCCGACTGGGATCAGCGGCACATCCTGAATCTGGTGGGCGGTCGGCGGCTGCCCCGCGGCTATACCGTCGGCGCGCGCTTTCACGTCAACACGGGTCGGAACGCGCCTCTCTTCGACGCGGCCGGCACGTACAAGCAGATCCCCGCCTACTATCAAATCGACGTGCGCGCAGAGCGCAGATTCCTGTTCGATAAATTCATCCTGGACGTTTTCGTCGACGTGGCGAACGCCACGTTCAATCGCCAGCTGATCCAGTACACGGCGACGTCCGAGGGCCCCCAGCCGGCATACTTGCAGTTGACCCTGCCAACGGTCGGTGTCCAAGGCCAGTTCTGATGTCGGTTCTGATGCAAAACCGGGGGGCGCCGCTGGGACTTCTCTTCCTCGTGTGCGTGGGCTGTGGCGTTGCCGATGCGCCCGCGCGGGGATTCGGGTCGCGGCAGATTCTGGCGATCCGCGATCCCCAACTGGATCTCGGCGACTTCACAAAAGACGAATCGAAGCTGTATCTCGTCCGGTACGTTGCAGTGCCACCTCCGATTGGTTTCTATCCGCCGCACGATTTCTCGACGCTGGATCTGGCCACCCACCAAAGACAGCCGATCGCGCCCGCCGTCTTCCGCGTGGTCCGATTGGCGGGTGAATCATCGGCCGGCGGATCGCAGGCCGGCACCTTGGGGGGCGGGCGCGCTCTGGCGCTCCTGCACTACCCCTCGGATGCAGATATCCCCCCCGACTTCACGCCGATTCAGGGGGGAGCCTTGGGCCATCTGCAGTTGTCGTTCGTGAACGAGACGACGGGCCGCCAACTGAATATCTCGGATGTGGCCGATAGAACCCCGATCATTTTCGGCGCGTCCGATTCCGATCCGATCGCGGTCGATCGATTCGATGCGGCGGAAAACGTACAGGTGTGGTTCGGACCACCGGACGCCCTTCAGGTCGCCCCCGTCGCCTTTAGCAGTATCATCGGGTTTGACGCCACGGGGGCCTTCGGACTGATGACCTTGGGAGGCCTTGGCAAGCCGGACATCCGGCACATCCCGTCCGACGGCGGCGACCCAGCGATCGTCGTCACCGCCGACCTGGGGGAACACATCGTCATCCCGGACGAATCAAACGCGGGGATCGAACCTGATCCGCTGTCGCGCGGCCCGGACAATCCCTTGTACTGGTGCGTTCCGGCTGCGTCGCCGGAAGCGCCCCAGCGTTGCTTCTTGGTTTACACGCGCGCGGGGGCTGACTATGGCTCCGCGCGCTTGTTCGCGCGCGCCACCGACGATCCGCACGAGCTGGTCCTACCGGGCGTATTTGAAATTTCGAGAGTGCTCGACAATCCACTGGTATTTCCCAGCACGACGGCATTGCTCTGGACAGCGGGCGGGCCCTCCGGGAACCGTCTTTACTCCTGGACCTTCGGCGCCGATCGGGTCGGCGGCTGCGACGTCCCGCCGGGACTGATTCGGGGCTGGGCCTGGACGCGGACCCAAGATCGATTCGCGGTTCAAATCGAAGCGACCGATGCCGACGGACGGCGCGCTCCCGGGGTGCTGGTGTTGGGAGAGCCCGGCGGCGCCTGTCGTGTAATAACGCCGGAAGCCAGGTACTACAGCTTCTGGAGGTTCTCGCCGGGGGGCGCGCTTCTGAACTGGCACGAACCTCGGGCCACCGGCACGGCCATTCATTTGACCGCCACCGATGGTAGCGGTGAACGTCGCATCGACCTGCCGTGGCAGGTCTTCACGTCCGAATTCCGGGGCGAGGGCCGCTTGTTGCTCACGCGTGCCAGCGGCGACGGTGTGGGCCTTTCCTTCATCGACCTCATCGATGATCCGATTCGCGATCACGTGATCGCCGAGCGGGTCGCGTCCAGGTGGTCATGGACCTGGATCGATGACCATTGGTTGCTGCTGGGGGACGCCCGCTCCAGGCAGGACGACACGTTCACCTTGCGAGCGGTCAACATCGACACCGGCGCGTCACGCCTGGTGTCGTCAGCGGTTGCCGCTTTCGTCACGCCGTGGACCGTCCGCCCCGCGGGCGCCACCACGCTACCGGTCGCTTACCTCGTCCGTGGTCGCGCCGCGTCGCCCCAGGACGGCATCTGGCTGGCGCGCTTGCCTCTCGATGACTTTCTTCCTTGAGTCGGTCGCGCCCCGACGTTGACCGTTGCGTGTCGCAAGGGATTCCGCGTTCAGGGCTGGAGATCCTCCGCGGTGATCTCGGCCAGCCACAATCCGTCCTGCCGCGACGGGTTGCGTTCGCGCACCTGATAAATCACGCGCAGGGGGAGAGTCGGATACGGCGGCGTCCAGTAGTACCGGTACTGAGAGACCCACGGCGAGATGGCTCGCTTCGCGCCGGTTTCCCCGTTGACGAGGCCGAGGGTACCGGTTCCGTCGCCGGGGCTACTTTGGTAGCCGATGATCATCCACGGCCAGGCAAGGCCCGGCTGGCCGCTCTCGAAGACCTTCTCCGCGACGTAGTGCAATCGCACCGGGTCGTCGCGCAGATCCAGCCAGACCAAATCCTCGCCCAGCATGAATGCAATCCGCGTGTCGGCGACGAATCTCGGCCGATCGATCGCCCCTCGGCCCAGCAGCCGCGGCGCTCTACCATCGACGGCCGCGGCCCACAGTTCCGGATCGCCGCTTGCCGGAATTGCCCTCCAGAACACGGCAGCCCCGTC
>JANOJB010000084.1:0-33048 GCA_031407985.1 Pseudomonadota bacterium
CGGTTGCGATCGATCGCCGAGTAGTCCAACAACTCGGGGCGGTACATGTCCAACTGGTAGACCGGCCTGACGAACGGCGGAAACTTCGCCCGCAAATATCCCGGCGACGTCCGAACGCCTACCGCCGTTTCGGCCGACAACAGGTACGCCCCGTCGTATCCGTAGCCGTAGAAAATCCCCTCGGGCAGCGCGTAGACAAAGTTCGCCGCCTGCTCCTTCGACAATGCCTGCGCCAAAGGCTCGCCGGTCTCGGCGTGTATCAAGGACACGAACTGCGACCGGTTCAAAACCGCCACGATGCCGCCACGCGCCGCGGGGCCCCCGACATTCGACGTTCCCAGTTGTCGCCGCCAGCGGACCCTTCCCGAGCCACCGTCGATCGCCACCAGTTCGGCTTCTCCCCCGCGCAAGTCCTTGCCACGCCGGGTGACGAAGGTAACCGCGTCGCCGTCGACGGCGTATCCCACCAGCGAGTCCACCAGCGGGATATCCATCCGCCAACGTTCGGCGCCCGTGGCCACGTCCCGAGCAACCAGGGCCGTGCGATCGGCGTGAACCAGAATCGAGGCCCCCGCCACGATCCGTCCGCTCATCCGCGCGGGCACCGTCCACAACATCCTGGACTGCGCGAGATCAAAAGCCGCCAAACGTTCGCCCGCTGTTCCTCCCAGGGCCAGATACACGATCGGCCGCCCGTCCCGATTGTACGGTCGGGTGGATGGAGAACCGCCTCGCGCCATCGCGGCGCCAACCGCCTCCGCGCTTCCCGCACGCCCAAGCCCCACCGGCGCACACGCGCCCGCGGCCAGCAAGACTGCGGTCAGGAGCATCCGGGCCAAGACAGGTGCCAGGGCGGAATGTCTGGCGTGCCCGATCCGGCTCACCCCCGATCCCCTCATTTGTCCTTGCTCCTCTCGTCGACAAGCTTTTGCGCCGCCAACTTCGACGCACGTCCGTCCGCGCTTTGCAGCGTCCCGACATATTCAATCAGGGCCGTGGTCGAGGCCGCCCCTGGCACGCGGGCCAGCGTTTTGACGATGTCGATGCGCACGGGCTCCGGCATATCCTGTCGCTTCAGGAACTCACCGAGGACGGTAGCCAGATTGGCGTCGTCGATCCTGCCTTGCAGTTCGGCGATCTCGGGCAACATGGACACCGGCGCGGTCGCGCCCAACGGCGCGGCGGCGCCCGCGTCGTTGCGTTTCAACAAGGCCAGGAGGCGCGGCGCGGAGGTTCTTTCCGCGCGGTTCGCCAGCGCCTCGGCGGCCGCACCCCGGACGTCAGGTGCGCCGTCGCCCAGGCGTTCAATCAACGTCGGAACCACGCGCGCATCGGCAAAGGCGCCCAGCGCGGTGACGGCGTGGCGACGCGTGTCGGGATTGCGGTTGCCCGCATACAACATCAGGACGTCAACGGAGATCGGATCGCGGAGCTTGCGGAGAGCATCAATGGCCGCGATGACACCCGGCGGCCGGGCGCCCGCCGCCAGCATTTCGACCAGAGGCAGCGCGGCGTTCGAGGCCGGCGACTCGCCCAGGGCCTTCGCCGCCGCCACGACCGCTGGTTGATCGGTTCCCGCCAGAGAATCCCTCAGCTTGTCCAGCGCCTCGGCGCCAAGCGTCGGCCGGGACGGTGCCAGGGGAAGACTCTCCACCTTCTGGCGACCGGGCGGCTTTCGCGCTCGTTCGGTCACGCCCCACGCGATCTGAGAGACGCCCAACCCAAGAATCACGACGCCCAACACCAAGCGCGTTTCGAATCTCACAGTCTCGGGTTGTATCTCTACCCGGGGAACCGGTCAACCAAACCGAGCGAAACGAAGTGTCGCTTGGCGAGCCGGTCGTGGCGAGCCAGCGCCCGCCACCGCCCTCCACGCCAGCAGGCGGCACCCAACGGGCTCAGCGCTTCTTGGTATCGTCATCCGAGAATTCGACCTTACCCGAGTAGTTCGCGCCCTTGCCGCGCAGCCAGAAACTGGTCGTCGCGATCACCCTGCCCCGGGAGTACATGTTCATCATGTAGTGCTTGTTGACGTCGAACTCGGGCTTCGCCAACTCGATGTTCGAGCCAAAAATCCGCGAGCCCTTTTCACGGGTGTACTGCGGATCGGCGGCCACGAACTTCTTTTCGCCGTGGGTGATATCAAAGAATTTTAGCTGGATTTCGTTGTCATCCAGAGGCTGCGCGAAAAACGCGACGTACTCCAGGTTCCAAACACCGTGATCCGCGTTCTTTTCTTCCTTGGGCCAGACCTTGTCGATCTTTCTGGACTGAATCGCACTGATGAACGCGCCAGGCGACGAAAAGCGCAGGGGCAATCGATCCTTGGTGATGATGATCTTTCCCTTGAAGACGTCCTCGGGCCTCGCGGCCTGGGCGGACCCAGAGGTCAACAAAAGCCCCAGCCCCACACCCGCCATGACCAACAGAGCGCGGCGAACAATTCGGTGCGACATGACAGCTCCTGCTATGAATTGGGGGTTTCGAGAGCGGTGCCAGCAAACAGACGAACGCGAAGGTTACCCTATAAGGCTTTCGCCGGCCCATCGGATCGCCCACCAAACAGGGCCTCCAGTCGGGCGACGGCGTCGGCATCCAACGGGCCCTTGCTGAGCGCGATGCGCAGTACTTCCCGTCCTGCGAGTCTATAAAGATCGACCATCTGTGGAGCGCGCTGTTTCAGGGCGTCCAGGTGGCGCTCAACCGACGAAACGTCACCACGCTCCACGGGCCCGGTCAATGCCCCGGGCAGTCCGACCTGGGCGAGGTTCTGGACCACGCTGGTCATCAGCGGAATCAGCGCGGGAAGCGCCTCGTCCGGCGGTACCCCCGCCTCGCAAAGCAAGGTCCTGCCCAGATCCGCCAACGCCACCACGTAGTTCGACACCATCACCGCGCCGGCGTGATAAATGGCCAGGTCTTTTGATTCCAGGACCACCGACCGCGCGCCCAACAGCGCCACCAGTTTTCCCGCCACCCGACGCGCGTAGGCATCGCCTTCCAGACCAAAGGCCACGGTGCGCAATCCCTCGGCGGCCAATCGGGGATCGGCGAACGACACCAACGGATGCAGTGTCCCCAGCGCCCTGACGTGAGCGCGTGCGCCACCAAGGATGTCGCCGGACGCGTTGGCCCCAGACGTGTGCAGCAGCACCTGATCCTTGGTCAAGCGTTTTTCCCTGACCAGGCGATCGACCACCTCGCGAATACGCTCGTCGCGAACTGAGATGATCACCACGTCCGACTGCGTGAGAATCTCGGGGATCTCCCCGGTCGAGGAGAGCACCCCCGAAATGGCGCTGGACGCGTCCGACAATTCCGCTTGTCGCCCGTGCAGGCCCGCAACGGGAACGCCAGCCCTCACCAAGCGCGCGGCCAGGGCCGTCCCGACCACGCCCGCGCCCATGATGAACACCACCGGAGTGGGCGCGGTGGCACGATCGTCGATCTCCTCGAAGGCTCTCATCGATGCTGACATATTTTGCAAGGTCTTCATGTGGTTTCGGCCGATCGGTATAGCCCACGTGACGTGATGTAGTCGAGTACGCTTTTCGGAACCAAGGCGGATGCGTCGCCCCCCACCGCCAATACCGCCCGAATATCCGTCGAACTGACTGCGGGCATCAGCGGAGCCAAGGGCGTGGTACCACCGACGGGGAGTCCCGACGTCGCGCGAACACCTTCGGGACCTTGGTCCTGGTGACCGCCACGCCCAACCACGATGAAGGGAATCAGGCCCCGCAACTCCGTCCCCCCATACCAGCCCTGGGTCTCGCCGACCAGATCGGAACCGATGACAAGCGAGAAGGTGAACCCCGGATAGTCGGACATCAACCTGCGCACCGTCCGGAGCGTCCGGCTTGGCCCACCAAGGCGCGCTTCGATATCGGAAACCAGCGTCCGCGCGCCGAGCGCCGCGGCCGCGCGTTCGCACATTTGAAACCTGTCATCGAAAGATTCCAAAGCCTTGTCGAACGGATGCTGGAAGGCCGGTACAAACCACAACTGGTCGATGGGGGCCGTTTCGAGCACGTACAACGCGACCAACTGGTGGGCCACATGCGGCGGATTGAAACTGCCACCAAATAGAGCGACGCGCACGACCCCTCAGTAAAGTAGTGACGCCCGGCGCCGGTCCAAGAATTCGAGCTCGAACGAGGCAAACCCACGAACGATCCCGGTGAGCGCATCAAGGGGATTGCCTCCGGCGTCGATACCCAGCCGTACGACGTCTGAACCGCTCAGGAGATCGATCGCGATCGGATGACTGACGAATTCGTAGGGCTCGGTCCGCCAGCGAAACCCAGCTGGGGCCTGTGCGCGCGCGGCCAGTAACAAGGCGATCCCGGTTCGGTATGGCTTGAAGGTCGTGCGATCGGTGACGTGCAACTGGACGCCGCCGCAGGACTGGCCGGCGTGTTTGTGGAACGTGGGGCGAAACGACAACGGCCTCATGCGCACACCCGGCAGATCCATCGCCGCCAGATCGCGGGCCCAGCGATCGGCGTCCAGAAACGGAGCGCCCACTATCTCGAACGGACGCGTCAGTCCCCGCCCCTCCGAAACGTTCGTTCCCTCGACCAGACACAACCCCGGGTACACGAAGGCCGTGTCCACCGTCGGCATGTTCGGCGATGGCAAAACCCACGGCTGATTGGTCTCCTCGAAGAGCAGGTCGCGCCGCCACCCGCGCATCGAGATGACGGTCAGATCCACGTCCAGGGCCTTGTCGAAGGGAGGTGGCCCCCACGGCATTCCCGTCGCGATCAGGCGCGCCATTTCGCCGATCGTCAACCCATGGCGCACCGGAACCGAGCCGAGACCAACGAACGATTCGTATCCGGACAGGACGGGGCCACCCTCGACATCGCGCCCCCCCAGGGGGTTCGGGCGATCCAGCACCACCACCGCAACTCCCGCCGCGGCCGCCGCCTTCATCGCCAGGCCCATCGTCCAAACATACGTGTAGTAACGGCTGCCAATGTCCTGGAGGTCGACCACCAGTACGTCGATGCCCGCAAGGTCGGCCGCCGCCGGAGTCAGTGATTCGAACGCCGATCCGTAAAGGCTGCTGACCGGAATTCCCGTGCGTGGATCGCTTCCCCCGTCGACCCCAGCCATATCCTGCGCCTCGCCACGAACCCCGTGCTCGGGACCGAACAACCGGACGGGTCGAACCCCGAGTTCAATCAGTCGATCGACGACGTGGGTCAGATCGCCGGCAACCGACGCCGGATGACACAGGACACCCACCCTGCGCCCCGAAAGGACCAGACCGCCCTCGGCTGCCAGGACGTCCAGGCCGGTCAACACCTTGGACATATGAGGCACAAACGAGGCCTACGCGGCGCCTAGAAGACCGGAACTGGACGAAGCGTCACGTCGCCGCCCGTTTGTGAAACGCGGAAGCGGACCTGCTTGCACTTCCATTTCTGTCGCAATCCGCCCTCGGTCAACCGCAGTTTGGCCGTGAACATCTGCACGCTCAGACCCTTTGTCGGCTTTCCGGCGGCCTTCAGGGCGGCTAGATACTCACTGAACAGGCGCGGGTAGTAAGCGCCTTCGTTCTCGGTCGCCAACGCGGCCACGGCGGGATCGCTGCTCGGTTGCCCGGTCACGGCGCTCGCCGGCAATTCCTCAACGACCATCTGGTCGGACTGCCAGCGCTGGGCTTCGTTCTCCTCCTCCTCGACGGCATCCTCGTTGGGCTCCTCCCTTCCCAGAAGCCGCGCCAACATGACGTTCAGACTGTTGGACAGCCCCTCGAAATCCGGTCCGACGGGCTTGAACGTGTAGTCGATATTTCCGTTGATGATTTCAGCGACGCCCAAATCGATCTTATCCAGTGGCCCGATGAACCGGTTGGCGGTCATAACGGCCACGCCCAGCGCTACCAAGATCGCCAGGATTCCAAAAATGAATATCTTCCCGCCCACGTCACCCGCCGTTGCTTCCTTGCTGGAAAGCGACTGCAAGACCACGAATCCCGCGTTCTTGGCTTTGCCGTGCAACGGCGCCGCGATCGCCAAGAAATCCTGTCCGTCAAGCGAAACGCGGAAGGCGTCGGTCGACGACCCTTTCTCCAAGGCCTCCACGCCGGGCTTATTTCCCTGCGCCGGAAAGATGGCCGCGAACAGCGCCTGCGTCTTGTTGCCGTCTTCCTTGGCGTCCCCGCCGATACCCTGGGTGAAGCTGGACGTTTGTACTTTGCCCTCGAAGAAGTACCCAACATCGGCGCCCAATTGATCGCGCCGTGACTGGGCGTCGCGCGCCGTGACGGCATACCCAACGACCAACACGCCCAGGACCTTCCCGTCGGCTTTGGATATCGGTGCGACCGCTATCTCGGTCATCCGGTTCGACAAGCTAGCCACGCCCTGGGAGGGCGCTCCCTTCATCGCCGCCTCCACCGCGGGAAATTGTTTTCGTGCGTCCTCGCCAAACATCGCGTTGACGTTCAGATCGCGCGCAACCACCTTCCCCTGCGCGTCGACGATGGCGACAATGTCGGCTTTTCGCTGCGCGCCGAGTTTGCCATTGATGGCCTCGCACTCCTCGAACGCGGCCTGGCGGCGCGCTGTTTCATCCGATCGATCGAACACGGCGGCCAACCCCGCCCGGCGGCTAAGGGTGGCCACCAAATTCGTGAAATCAAGGGCCTCTAAGCGGGACAGCTCGCTGTGTAAACGCTGCCCGCGACCGACCTGATCCTCTACTTCGCGGGTCGCCGCTTCCTTCAACGGACCGGTCACGAGCGTGTGCGCGAAAGCGGTCAAGGCGAGGAGTACGGCGGCTGCGACAAGCCCGATCTTCATACGGTGCATGTCCTTGGCTCCTTGGGGAATTCGAGTGACGAACGTTGTCCAGGACCACCGATCCGCGGGTGGAGACCTGAATGAGGCGCCGAATTATCGAGGCGACGGAGCATGGAGTCAAGCCGCAGCTGTCTCTCTGTATCTTGTCTGAGAGATTTGAGAGGTCTCTCTTGGGGGGGCCTTCTCCGAGAGTCGACGGGCGCTGGGAGATTCGACAAGCGCTGGCTGCCGCAATCCCGTCCGACCAATCTGAGACCTGCTGACGCTTGTTGACGCCTGCTGACCCTTGCTGACACGCCTTCTGACTTGTGTTGACGCCGCCGCCTGACGCCGCTGATGCCTGCCTCCTGATGCCCTGAGCTCGATTCAGACAGGGCAAAGATGGGGTCCTGCCTAGCGCCTTCGGCCGCTTATCAAACGCACTCCACAAGGGAAGCGCACTCCACAAGGCAACCGCACTTCACAAGGCAACCGCACTTCACAAGCGTTGGGTCTCTTGATCCAAATCCAACCTCAAGCTTGGGCAAGAAATTGGCGCTGGGAAGGCTTTTGTCCTACATGTAGTTATCTACGCCTATCCGAGCCAGCACACGCTTTGGAGGACCCCATGAATGACCCCATGAATGACCCCATGAATGATCCCATGAATGACCCCATGAATCGCCGCACCAGTCACCGCGCAAAAGTTGATTTGCTCATCAACCGATTTCTGGACGGGCATCCCTACATATGTCGGATGACCGACATCAGTTCGACCGGCCTCAGACTGGTCCCGCTTCTGGAACCAAAAGGTGCCCCCCGGTACATCGGACTGCAGTTCCAGCTTCCAGGTGAAGAGACCCTTGTCGTCGCGTCAGGCGAAGTCATCAACGAAACCGGAACGGACGGACGAACGAGCACCGGCGTTCGCTTCACAACCTTGGCGCCCGGGTGTGCGTCGGCCATTCGGCGATTCGTGGAATCCAACTAGACCAGCGCCGAATCGGATTCTCGTTGTCTCCAGCAATTCCGGGTGATTGCGGGGGAATTCCGCGGGATCGCGCCTTGACACGTCCAATTGGCATCAGTATGGTCCGGCCCCTCTCTGACCGACCAGAGATTCGGACGCCATCGAACCCGCCGGAGGAAAACCCGTGGAACAATCGAAGAAGCCTGGCGCAGCGCCGACCAAGGACATCAGCGATCTGAAGGCGCGTCTTGGTCTGAGGAAGCCCGAAGCCGGTGGCCCCGGGGGCCCAATGCCTGGTCTGGGACAAGCACCGATGCAGGGATTCCAGCAAGTCCCATCGGCCCGGGCTCCCGGCCCAGGGCCCGCACCCGGTTATCCAGGTGCGGCCGCCCGGCAGGCAGTTCCCGCACCCATCGCCCAGCCAGCGCCTTCGGCGCCAGTGGCCGCTCCCGCGAGAGCACCGTCTTTGGATCCATACGCTGGAATGAAGCCCCAGCAGGGCAAGTTCGACTTGCGCAGCATCGATGACGGTGTGCCCGCCGTGGCGGTCAAAGCCGGAGCCGGCAAAGCGGTGATCGTCACATCGTTCATCGTCGGCGTGGCGGCCTTCGCCTTCGGCGCGGGCCTCGGTATTTCCAGCGTGGGTCGCGCCAACATGAACACCGCGAACCGCGCGGCCAGGACGGTCAAGGCCGAACTGGAGGGAATGCAGAAGACGTTGACCCAGGTCAACAACGCTTTCCTGATGAGTGTTCAGCGCCTGGTCGCCGCCAAGAAGGACGCGTTGGCCTACGATCCCAAGCTCATCGAGGATCTGGGGAAGATCAAGCTGGATCCCCGTCCCGACACCAGCAAGATTTTCCGTGTCGACTACTACCGCCTGGAAGACGTGGTCGTCGATCACCTGTTCAACTACTACTACGACAGCATCGCGATGTACGGCGAGGTCGAACGCCACATCAAGCGAACCAAGAACGACGCCGCGTCCCTGGCGACGTTCGTGGAAAAAGAGGGCGCAAAGCAGGGTCAGAACTACGGCGTGGTGTTCGACACCGCCGGCAAGCTGACGGTGGCGAACCTGGTCGAGGTTGGTGAGCAGGTCTGCAAGGGCGGCGCGGCAACCTGCCCCGCCGATCAGATGGAGGGTTTCAAGATCCGCTCGAACACCGGCGCGCCCTGGGTGATACGCAAGGTCGGCGCGAAGGGCACCGACGGCGTGGTTCCAATGAAACCGACGCCCTTGATGGACGCGGTCATGTCGGGATCACCCGATCAGGTGCGCGCGGAAAGCTACAAGCAGCGCGTGGCCGGCATCCGGATGATTGTCTCGCGCCTGAACAATACGCAGAAGCAGCTGATGACCGGCGTCGACAAGGCCTCGCAGCGGGCCGACGTCTTCGCGCCGTTCTGAGTTAGCTACCGACCCCGCTGGGCTAAACGCAAGCCTTGCGGCCGTCGCTGCACTGAGCGACGGCGCGTGGGTTGGCTTGGCACCCTGCGATCGCACGGCTGAATCATCGCCGCGCGTACCAACGCGCAACATTCTTGGGGGCCGTCTGGCTGACTGTCTGCGTATCGCGAGGCCTGAGCGTGAATCTCGCCTTTGAGATACCCCACCACTCCGTCCACCGGGACCGAAACGGTGGACGACACCCGGAAGGCGGGGCTTCAACCGGCCCCAAGAAACGTCACCGCGGTGGCCAGAGCGAAAGAGCCATTCGCCCGAGGCAAACCGCCGCCTGCCTGCCCCCGCTAGACCGCTTTCGGATTAAGTCGATCGCGAGGATCGACTCCGTGTGCGGAATTCATGACGGCAGGGGCCATCAGTTCAACTTGAAAGAGGTCGTACCAGCCTCAGAGTTCCAGGCCGCTGCCGGACGCCTTCTTCTCGGACGGCTCCTTGGCGATCTTTTCTTTTTTCCCGGCTTTTTCTTTCTTGCCGCCGCCCTTGTCGGCGTTCGCGTTGACGTCCTCGGGACCAGGCGCGGCCGGCATCTGGACCTTGATGTCGCCGTGTTTCGCCTCTGAACCGGGCTTCTTCACCTCGCGGCCCGTCACGCGGTCAATGATGTCGTCGTTCGAATCAACGCCGTTGTCCTTCGAATTCACAATTGCCTCGACCAAGGAATCCTTCTCGGCGGGGCCACTGCCGGTGACCTTTCTCTTGGCCATCAGCCGGTCCATTGTCGCGGCCTCGGAAAGCAGCAGACAGTAGACGCCGTAGAACTCGGACCGGTCAACCAGTCTCAGCGAGTCGCCTCCGCTGACACCCCATTCGAAATGATCCAGGGTGCGTTTGACGCTGCCACGCAACTTCTCATCCCGGAAAACCTCTCGGGGATTGCCGTACTTGATCGCCATCTCCTTGCCGAAATCACGGAAGGACTTGTTCCCGATGACGTCCTTGTTGAACGCCAGGAACATCTTGTACAGGCGGTCCTCGAAGAAGAAGAAATACCGGGTCCAGATCTCTTCCTTCATCTGAACGACGGCCTCACCGTTGTTCTGGGCGAACTCCGGGCCGATGATGGACACGTCCCAGCCGGTTTTCTGCCCCTCGAACCGGGTGTAGCTGTCGTTGACCGCCTTGATTTCCTTCTGACGCTCGTTCCGAATCCGCTGCTGCTTGCCCGGATCGGCTTTCGAGCCCTCAATACGATCCTGATACCGGGCGTCGATGGCGATCTTGGCCTTCTCCATCACCTCGGTCGAGGACATCCCCCAGTTGAACGTCCCCCCCTTGGGATCACCCAGCTTGATGGCCTTCAACTTGGCCAGTTCGGCCGTGGAGGGCGCTGCACCCTTTCCCCCGCCCCCACCGCCCTTGGCCTTGGCCTTGGCGAAGACCGCCCGTGGCGCTATCAAGCTGATGCCGGCACCGGCACCGATACCGACCGCGAGAGCCAGTGTGAACAGGACTGCCGATCTCCTCATGAAAGCCTCCATCGGGTGCACGGTCGTTTGGCGAAAACGCGGGCGAAGTTAGCACAGATCCCCTCCGTTCGGAGCGCTCACACGACGCCCCAAGAGCCCTGACAAGACCCCGCCCGGAAAACTAGGGACGCGGCGATGGGGGAATCAATGCGGGTCTGCTGGATTCGACGGCCCCGGCGACCGCTTTGTTCATATCGCCCGACGACGAGCCCGCTTTCGGCGTGTCCGTTGGCGGCGGCGCATCATCACCCGCCCCTTCGGGTTCATCCACCCATGTGCTGTCGATCTTGGTGGGTTTGTACGCGTCGGCCCGGCCGTTCTTGACATCCTCGGCCGCGTTTTCGGAATAGAGGGCGCGCTCCCCGGGACCCGAATAGTCGATCCAAAACGCCGAGCGAGCCTTGCGGACGTCCAGATGTACGAACGACGAGTTCGGGTAGTAGCCGATGCCCAGCTTCTGAAAGTCGTGCCGCAAATAGTCGCGCAGTTCAGTGTTCTTCACGCCCGTGACGCGAAAATCGCAGGCAAGGCCCTTCATGTGCGGGCTGCGCGGGTTTTTCGCGACCGACGGATGTCGGTAACCCGAAACGACCTCGACCCGGCGCCCCGGATAGTGTTTTCCGACCTGATACAGCACCCGCACCAGGCGCGGGTTCATCGGAAACTTTTTTTTAGTGTGGTGGCAGCGCAAGAACTGATCGAATCGTTTTTGCACCCCACGCAGCGGGCGCCCTTTGTCGTCGCGCAACCGCAACTGCATGGTCTCCTTGCTGTTGACAGCGAAAAGCTCCACGGGCGGGTTGCGTTTTTGCGCGCGCGGCGCCTTGCCCGAACGACCGTCACGCGCACCAGCCAGTGCCGGGCCCGTGGGCACGATCAAACACACCACCAGGAACACCGTCATCCCGAGGACGGTGGACGTTGCCGCGTGTGAGACTGCAAGGGGTGAACGCAAACCGGAACCTCCCCTGAATCCTGAATCCAGGCCCTATCAGGTCAACTTTTTCTTTAATTCTACCAACAGGTCTAGAGCCTGACGAGGCGATAGGTCGTCCGGATCCAGATCGCGCAAAACCGCCAGAACGGCCCCGGCTGGCGTGCCGGGGGGCGGTGGCGCCAGGCGCGAATCAACCGTGGTACCGCCCGAAGGGAAGAGTCCCAACTGGGGAGCACCCGCGTCGGAGGGAAGCGCGAACTGCGGCTGCTCGGGCTGTCCCGCGCGTGGACCGGATTCAAGAGACGACAGAATCTCCCGCGCGCGCGCGACGACAGCCATCGGCAGCCCCGCAAGCTTGGCCACGTCGATTCCGAACGAGCGGCTTGTCCCCCCGGGCATGAGCTTGCGCAAAAACACGACCTCACCCTGCCATTCGCGGGCGGCGACGCTGACGTTGCGGACGCGGGGATGCGTGTCCGCCAGCGCGCAGAGTTCGTGGTAGTGGGTCGCGAACAGGGTCTTCGCCCGAATCGTATCGTGCAGATGCTCGGCCACGGCCCAGGCAATCGACACCCCGTCGTAGGTCGACGTGCCTCGACCGATCTCGTCCAGCACCACCAGACTGCGCGCGGTCGCGTACCTGAGGATGTGCGCGGTCTCCTTCATCTCGACCAGGAACGTGGATTCGCCCCGCGCCAGGTTGTCGCCCGCACCCACCCGGGTGAACACGCGATCACACAGCCCGATGCGCGCGCCCCGGGCCGGAACGTAGGCGCCCATCTGCGCCAGGATCACTGTCAGCGCGACCTGCCGGATCAGCGTTGATTTGCCAGCCATGTTGGGGCCGGTGACGATCAAGATCTGTTCGGTGTCGGGATCCAGGCGCACGTCGTTCGGAACGAAGCCCGCCGACTGCTGGGCGGCGAAACGTTCAACCACGGGGTGTCGACCGTCGGTGATCTCCAGCAGGTGACCGTCGTCGACTTCCGGCCGGCAGTATCCGCCCCGATGCGCAACCTCACCCAGGGCCGCCAACACGTCGACGGTCGCAACGCGCTCACCAAGATTCAGCAGGCGCGCGGCGTCGCGTCCCACATGATCGCGCAAGGCGGTGAAAATTTCTGTTTCCAGGGCCACCCGCCGCTCGTCGGCGTTGAGAATTTTCGCCTCATAGTCGGCCAGTTCGGGCGTGACGAAACGCTCGGCGTTGGCAACGGTTTGTTTGCGCACGTAGTCGGCCGGAACCCGCTCTAGCTGTGCGCGCGTGACTTCGATGTAGTAGCCGAAGACGCTGTTGTATTTGATCTTCAGCGACGCGATTCCGGTCCGCTCGCGTTCGCGCACCTCGATCGCGGCCAGTCCCTCGCGGCCGCCGGTGGCGATCGCGACCAGTTCGTCGAGCTCAGCTGAAAATCCGGGACGAACCAATCCGCCGTCCTTGGTGGTCGCGGGCGCGTCCGGGCGCAACGTGTCGGTGATGAGCGCGGCAATATCATGGCCAAGGTCGGGCCCGAGGTCGGCCAGATCCCGCGACGTGCCCGCGACGGAACCCGCGGCGGAAGGCGATGAATCCGATCCCGACGCGCCAGACGAAACCGCAGCCCCTATTTCGCCGGCTGCAGCGCTGCGCAGCGCTGCGGCCAGGGCGGGCAGTTTCGCGAGGCCGGAGCCCAGCGACACCATGTCTCGCGGGCCGGCGACACCCAGACGCGCGCGCCCCACCAGGCGTTCGAGATCGCCGATCTCTCCCAGCACCTTGCGGGCAGCGTCGCGGGCGGCGTGGGCGTTGACCAGACGTTCGACCGCGTCCTGGCGGCGGCGAATGCGTGCCACGTCGACCAGCGGGAACAGCAACCAACGGCGCAACAACCGACCGCCCATCGCCGACCTGGTTTCGTCGAGCACCTCAAGCAGGGAACCTTGGCGCTTGCGGTCCATCAGCGTCTCGACCAGCTCCAAGTGTGCGCGCGCCTGCTCGTCGATGATTAACGTGTCGGCGCGCGAAAACACATCCAGACGAACGATCGGCAGCGACGCCGACGGCTGCGTCGCCCGCGCGTAGTCCAACACCGCCGCCGCCGCCGCAACCGCCATGGGTGCCCGCTCGGGAAGCGACTTGTCCCAGGTGGTACCGAGCGCGTCGGCCAGATGCCTCACCGAAACGCTGGAGGGCCCCCGTCCTTCAACACGGCCCTCGGATCCTTCCTTCGATAACGTCTGAACCAGGCGCGGATACGCTCTGCGAAGAGTCGCCGCCAGCTCCGTGTCCTGGCGGCGCAACACCAGTTCCCGGGGCTCGGCGCGCGCCACCTCGTCCAGCAGAGCCTCCAGCGTCGACGCCTCGGTGGCACGAAAACTACCCGTCGTCACGTCGAGGAACCCCAGACCGAATCCACGCCGCGCATCGCCCAGAACCGCGGCCACGTGACTGGGCGCGCGCGGATCCAGGGATTCCTCGTCGAGGATCACGCCCGGCGTGACGATGCGAACCACGCCACGCCGAACGATGCCGCGCACCGCCCGGGGATCCTCCAGTTGCTCGCAGATCGCGATCCGGTGGCCGAGTTCGGTCAGCTTGGCCAGATAGCCGCGCGCCGCGTGGTGAGGGATCCCGCACATAGGAACCGGATCCTCCTTGCCCTTGTCGCGTGTGGTTAGCGTCAGGCTCAGGGCACGAGCGACATAGACGGCATCCTCGTAGAACATCTCGTAGAAATCGCCGAGACGAAAAAAGACGATAGCGTCGGGGTGTTGTCCCTTGACGTCCAGGTACTGGCGCATCAGCGCGGTCGGTGCCCCCGCTGCGGCCGCGGCGGCGCTGGCCGTCGGAACGGGATCGTCGCTCTTCCCACCGCCGGGCGTGCCGCGGCTACGGTTGTCCAAGCCTTCGACGTCCGGTTCCACCCTGCCCCGAACGCCCTTGCCTATCGCCTCGCGCGCGTCGGGCACGAGGATCGCCCCTACTCCTTGGCGGCTGCCTTCTTGGCGCGCGTCTTACCGGGGGCGGCCGGCGCCCGGGCGGCGCGCTTCTCAGCCGACTTTCGCTTCAGGCGCGCCTTCAGCTTTTGCTGGCTCTTGCGGCGCCGCATCTTCATCGACAGTCGGTTATCGTGCCTTCCCATGCGCGGGAGATAACCGGATTGCGTCGGAGGTGTCAAGCGCGACCGGCTCGGCAGCCCAGAAAATCCCTGGAAAACCCTTACCCCATGACGGTCGCGGACGCACCTTGGCTTCCGTCGGCTGACAGGATTCGCACGCTCTGGCCGGACGGGATACTGACGTGCAGCAGGCCCAGCGCGATACCACGGCCATCGGGTAAGCGGGCGACGCTGGTTATCTTTCCGGCTTTGGGTTTGCTGTCGGTTTCCAGGCGATCACCGGGGCCGGGCAAAACGTCGGCAGGGGCCCCGTCGAGACTCAGGCGAACCAGGCGCCAGTTGATGTGGCCGCGATCGCGTATCCGCACGATCGGTTCTTGCCCCAGGAAGCAACCCTTCGCGTAGTCGATCGCATCGTCGAGACCGACCTCCATGGGGAAGTAGTCGCCGGTGATTTCGTGGCCCCAGGCGGGCTCGCCGGCGGCGATACGGGCCGTTTCCGCGACCTCGGGGGCCAGGCGGGTGCTACCCGAATTCAAAAGCACCTCCGTCAGTCGCTCGACGTCGGACAGTGTCCCGCCGATCCAATAACCATCAGCACCCAACTGGCGAACGCGGGCCAACCATAGTTGTCCCAGGGGACCAGAGCCGTCCACGTGCGACCACAACGCGGCCGAGGCCAGCGCGCCTGGTGGAACTCCTACCTGACCTAATTTTTCACCGGCTGTGGGCCCCAGCAGCGCCACGAATCCAAAATCGGGGCGCGGGACAGCGGTGAAGTCATCCATGATCGCGTAGCGGGAAAGCGCCGCGGCGGTGGCGGGCCCCTCCCCCGTCGGCACCAACAGATACAGGTCATCCTGGCGCACGAAGATCCGCATCGGGGCGACCACGTGCGCCTTCGGGGTCAAAAGCGCCGCGTGGCAACCCCCGCCGACCGGCGTTCCCTGGACGTCCCCGGTCACGATCCCGTGCAGGAAGCGCGATCGGTCGGCGCCGGTAGCAAGGATCAGGTCCTTTCGCGGATCAACCAGCACCGCCGCCGTGGCGAGCAAATCCAGACCGTGCGTTTCATCCCCGTTTGCGCGCATGCCGCTCCGTCATAGCGCGCCGCTCGCGCAGGCGCACGGCCCGGCGGAGCCCGGCATCCTTGAAACGGCGCTTCTCATCGGCCGTCTGGGGCGTCAGCGGCGGAATTTCGCGCGGCCGGCCGGCGTCGTCGATCGCGACGAAGGTCAGGTACGCGCGCGTGGCTTGCCGGCGCTTCGTGCCGGGTCGGCCCTCCGCGAAGACCCGTACCCCCACCTCCATCGACGTCCGCGCCGCGAAATTGACCTGCGCCTGCAGCGTCACGACCTCGCCCAGATGCACCGGCGTCATGAAATGCAGGCGATCCATCGACGCCGTCACCACCGGACCGCCCGCGTGACGCCCGGCAGCGACGGCAGCCGCGATGTCGATCCATTGCATCAGCATGCCGCCGAAGATGGTCCCGTGGACGTTGGTCAGACCGGGCAGAACGATCTGAACGGTCTCGACCCGGGATGCGCGCGGGGTGTGGATCCGATTTCTGGTTGACGCGGGCATGACATCAAGAGACCACGCGCGGGAGCGAACGGTCAAACAGCGTCGGGTTTGGGGTGGTCACGGCCGCGGCCCCTGTGTTAGTCAAATGGTCGATGTCGCGGCATTTCGTGCTCCGGATCGCGTTTGGTACCGCCCTCGTGCTGGCGTCAACGCGGCCCGCCCTGGCCAAGGGGTACACGCTGGCCGAACTGGTCGACATGGCCCGCAAGGGCAATCCTGGAATCATGGCCGGCGGCGCGGCGACGGGCGCCATGCAGGCGCAGGTTCTGGAGGCAAAACGCAACTGGCTGCCGTCGGGTGAACTGCTGTCGTTCGTCGCGCCCGTGCCCAGGATCCAGTGCCGGGGGCCGAACCAGATGAACCCTGACGGGTCCGCCCTCACCGACGTGCGTGAATCGAACTGCGTCACCACCAACGCCAACCCACGCGACGATCCCAGCATTCTGACCAAACTGGCGGGCCCCTGGAGTCGGACCGAACTGCGACTGGTTCAGCCGTTGTGGGACTTCGGCAAGATCGCCGCGGGTGTCGCCGCCGCCGAGGCGGGCGTGTCGGCATTGCGTGAAAAACAAGCCGGGTCGGCCTTTGACGTCGAGCTTAATGTCAGAAAGGCATACTGGGGATTGAAGTTGGCGCGTGAGCTTCTGGACGCGCTTGACGAAGGCACTGGCTACGTCGGCGAGGCGCAGAAAAAGATCGACAAACAACTGGAGGAAGGCACGGGCAGCGTTACCGTGACCGACAGGTTGCGCCTGAAGACCGTCCGGGCAGAGGTCGACGCACGCACACTGGAAACGCGCCGATTGGCCAACCTGGCGCGCGCAGGGCTGCGCACGCTGATTGGTCCCGGTGCGCCCGCCGATCTGGATGTCGACGACGCGGCCTTCGAGCCGCTGGAGATCCCGACGCGCCCGCTGTCGTTCTACGAGGACCAGGCCCGTTTCAACCGGCCCGAGGTTCGCGCATTGGATTTCGCGGTGAAGGCGAAACACGCGCTATCTGACCTGGAACGCCGCCGTGAATATCCCGATCTGGTTCTGATCGGAACGGCGTCATTCGCGTACGCACCCACCATCGATACGCCGAAGAGCGCGTTCGTCTCGAATCCGTTCAATTCGCTGGGGGCCGGCCTGGCGGCGGCGCTGCGCGTACCGCTTGATTTGGGGCCCAAGATGGCGCGCGCGGATCGTGTCAAGGCCGAGGCCGAGGAGATCGACTTCCGACGGCGCGAGGCGCTGGGCGGCATCGCGTTGGAGGTGGAGAAGGCCTACGGCGAGCTCACGGAAGCCGTGGCGCGCGTCGAGGCGGTCCACAAAGGCGAGCGGGCCGGCAAGGCCTGGGTTACCGCGGTCGCGCAGAATTTCGCCATCGGGCTGGCGGAGGCGCGCGATTTCTCGGACGCGCTGATGGCGTTTTTCACGATGCGGGCGCGTTATCTGCAAGCGGTCTACGATCTGAATATCGCCGCGTCCGCGCTGGGACGCGCGACGGGTACGACGATTCCATAGATCGGCCAGCGGGAGCTACCGTCCCGCCGCACCGCCCGAACCCGCCGGCATGGACATTGGTGGCGACAGCGACGGAGCTGGTGGCGGCAACCGCGACGCTGCGGTCTGCGATATCTGATTCGGCGGCGCGGGCGGCGTTGGCGGCGAAAGGCTGCGCACGAAGGCCGTGTATTCCTCGCGCAGCTTTGGGTAGACCTCGGCGGGTGCATTCAACACCAAGAAGGTCACGACGCCACCGCGATCGATCGTGGTGATTTCCCCTGCGCGTTGGGACCCTTCCTGGCGCTCGCGAAACTGCTGACGACGGCTGCCGGGAACAATCGGGGGCAAGGTCTTCATCTTCGCCGCTGGGAACATCTTTCTTGCCCCGTCGCGGACCAACGAAGCGCGCGCCGCCGTGCTGGCGGGACGTTGGGCCAGGATCACGGCAGCGGCCCGGTCGGCGTGACCGTCCGAAAGCAGGACCCGCCCCGTCATCAAATTCGCCAACACGCCCGTCTCGGGGTTCGCGGCCAGCCCCAGCAAGCGCCAAGTCAGCGGCCACCGAATCTGAAACGCCAGATCCGTGCTGACGACGCCGGCCTCGTCCGCAGTCGCGAAGTGTCGAATCGCCGGCTCGCCCGGCTGCGACGCTTCGCGCGCACCGCCGGGGCCCGGCCCCAACGAGGCCTGGAGCGCCAGGGACGTCGCGCGCCCAGGTGCTTTCTTCAGCACGTCATCCAGCACCGCCCGCGCCGAGACCGCGGCACCGGGCCAATCCAGGTGCGCGCCCAGGATCAACGCCCGGGCGGCCAATTCACGCCGATCGGCGTCGAATGATTCGTCCGCCACCAGCGACCACGCCTCGTCCACCAGATCGTGTACCCGCTCGGTGACGGTCTCCTTGGCTTCGTCGCCGGGTGCCAGCCGCGGGGGACGATTGCCGACGGTCCGCTCCAGATGATCCAGGTCGCGCCGAAGCTCGCGAATGTGCCCGATGGTTTCATCCTTCTTGACCCGGATACGAAACGCGCGCGTCTGCGGCAGCAGGGTCACGCCATCCGCCGCGAAGAACAGCGGACTGGCGGGGCGCGTGGACGGTCCCCGTCCATCGGGGCCGACCTCCATGGTGATCCACTGTCCATCGACTTGCGCGCCGAGCAGGGCCATCTTGCCGCAGACGCCAACGTCTTGACCGCGCGTGCGAACCAAGATGTCGCCCTTGGCCAACGCCGTCGCGGCTACCGTGCCGTAAAGCCCCAAGGTCGCGTTCTTGGCCTCGGCGTCGAGCAGCACCTCGGACCGCAGCGCGCTGGGATACCGCCACCACGCCGGGGGCGCCTGGGTTCGATCCTCCTCGATCTCTGGGACGACGCCGCCGGCTTGTTCCACAGCCTGCCAGACCACCACCGCGGAACGATCCCAGCCCTGCCACCCGCGTGGCGTGGGCACGGGATCGTCCTGTACGCAGGTCGACGCTGACCGTGGAGGCGGCGGCGACGGCGAAACACGGGAAGCAGACCCGGCAGGCGACGCGGGCGTGGGAGCCGCAAATGCGCCACGTCCCAGCCCCAGGACCACAACACAAACCAGGCTCACGCGCACCGGCGACTCCGGTCAGACGCCGATGAACAGCCGGTGCCCAAAGTTGGGCTCCAGATCCGCGGCGAATATCTTGTCGGCGGAGGTTTTGATGTCGTACTCGACACGCTTGAATTCGAACGTCTTGGTTTCGGTGTCAAATAGAACGTAGCTGGCGCGTGGATCGTAATCGCGCGGTTGTCCCACTGAACCGACGCTGATGATGTACTTCCACCCCGGACGCAGCTCGAATTTTTGCGCGACCACATCGTGCGCGGCTCCATCCGCGGACAACGCGAACGCCTTACACAGGTGCGAATGGCCGATCAACGTCAACTGCGCCATCTCGGGCCAGATCGACATGCACTGCGCCGCCTGATCCTTGGCGAAGATGTAATCGAACTCCTCAATGTTCAGCGGTGAGCCATGGCAGAAATGCACGTCACCCTCGCGCACCTCGTAGGGCAAGCCCTTCAACCATTCCATGTGTTCGGCTTGCAGCAGGCGCGCGTGCAGGTCCAGTGCGTGACGGGCGGCGTGATAGTAGTAGGAATAGTCCATCCGGCCGGCGACAGCCGCGTCGTGGTTGCCAAGGATCGTGTGCGCCACGCGCGACCGAATCAGCGCGCAGGTTTCGTTGGGGCTGGCCCCGTACCCAACCACGTCGCCCAGACACACGGTCCGGTCCACCCTGTCGGCGTCCAGAGCCTTGAAGCAGGCCTGCAGCGCTTCGATGTTCGCGTGAATGTCCGAAACGATACCCAGGCGCATGGCGTTCTTCCGACGGGGGAACCTAGCATCGAAACGGTTGCTTGTCCCGGAGGGTCCGGGCGTCCGTCAGGCATCGGCGAATATGGAACGGATCTAAGGAGCAGTGCCCTCGACCCCGTACCGATCGACCGACTGCGCTGACGTGAGCACCACCCGCCCGAGCACCGAGCCAAGTTCAACCACAGGGCGCTGATCGACGCCGCCACCCCCCGCGCGCCCGCCGCCCCCCAGCATCGCGATCGCGCGCATGCGGTTGCCCTTCTGCCACACGGTGCGCAATGGAATCGACGACACGATCGGCGACGGTGATCGCACACGCAGCTCGAAACCGGGGGGCACCTCGCCGACCGGCGCGGCGATCAGGGCCAGCCGCACCTCGCCGCTGTAGCTGCGCAGATCGTAGTGCGCCCGTGGGCGCAGCAGCCCGACCAGCACGACGGCACCCGTCGTGGCCGACAGGCGCACATCGTCGGACCTGATGTCTTCGGCGTGAATGTCGCCGTCGACCACCCGCGCCGCGACACGCGCGCCAAGTAGGCCTTCCAACCGCATGTTCCCCTCGACACCGTCCAGATCCACGTCGCCTTCGACGGCCGCCACGGTCTGTCCCCCACGCAACTGACGTGTCGCGACCCGGCCGTGTATGTCGGACACCGCGATCCGCCCGCCGGTGGTTTCAAGGCGTGCCCCTGCCCTCAGGCCCGAGACCGACAAATCGCCAGCAAAGGTCTTGGCCTCGATCGCCAGGGCCGCGGGAACCTCGACGATCAGGTCCACGCGGCTGGCGTGCAGCGGCATCGCGCGCTCGCGCCCCCCCATCTCGACCCGCGTTTCGACGGAGATCTCGCCCCCGGCCCAGGCCGTGAAATGAACCCGCAGACGCGCCAGCGCTTCGGGCGACGCGGATTGCTTCTCGGCGATGATGTGAATCGCGTCCGCGCGATCCCAGGCCCGAACCGTGACATTGCCCAGGGGATTGTCGATCCGCATGCGCTCGGCGCCCGGAATCGGCACGATGACCTCGCGGGCGTCCAACGTGCGCGACGGCGACGCGACCGCGGGCGCCCCAGCATCCGCGATCCCAGAAGCGACCGCGCCCGGGGCACCCAACGCCGTCCCCGCGCCCTCCCCGATTGCGAGCAAGGCCACCAGGACATTCCCAGCAACCGACATGACGAGACGCCTTCGCCTCATCACGACGCGCCTCCTCCGCGATTCCACAATCAGCGCCACCCCTCGCTAGCCGCCGGCGAATCGCGATGAACAGCCTCGGCCAGGAAGTCAATCTGCCGCCGGTACGCCGAGAACAACATGTCCGCGCCGCTGGAATCACCCGGATCCCGACGCGCCACCGCGCGAGAATGCGCAACCGCCTCGTCCAGACGCGCCAGCCGATCGCTAATCCGGGCGCGAGCCTCCGGAGCCCACAACGCCTGTTCGCGTTCGAATATCTTGCGCAACCGTTCGGCCGCCTGCTCGTACGCGGCCGCCGCCCGATTCAGCTCCCGTTCGGCCTCGGCCAGCAATGGATCGCTGTTGTTTGGCGGCTGCATTTCGTCGATCCCTCCGATCCGGCCAACCGTACCGATTCGATCCGCAACCGGGACCGACATCGTCCCCGCAACGCCCCCTGACCAGATCGGCCCCCTCTGATAGACAATTCCCCATACCACAACCGCAACCGCCGCCGCACCCACCAGCGCACCGGCCAGCAACGACCGCCACGACCAGAAACCCGTCTCTCGTTTCGCCAGCGCCCCCTCGATCGAGGACCACAACGTCGGCGGCGGTTCAGGACGATTCAATGTTCGCGCCGCGACCACCTGAGCGCCCAATGCCGCCGCGGCCGCGGCGCACGTGGCACATGAATCGACGTGCGCCCGCACCAAGCCGGTGTCCCGATCGGCAAGATCGCCCGAGATCCAGGCGGACAACCGTTCGCCGTCGACGTGACGGTTCATACTCCGGGTCCCCCGATGTCGCGGGCGGTGATCCCGTCGGCCGCCAACAGATCGCGCAGCCGCGCTCGCGCCTTGTGCAGCTGAGATTTCGAGGTTCCCACGTGGCAGCCCAGAATCGCGGCGATCTCTTCGTGCTCCAGTCCCTCGACGTCGTGCAGAACGACGACCGTCCGGTAGCCCACCGGCAGCTTGGCCAGGCCGCGTTCCAACCGCGCGCGCAACACGGTGTCCCCCTGCCCTGTGTCCCCGCCGGATGTGGTCAAAAGCGACGCCTCCAGATCCCGGCCTTCCAGCGGTTCGCCGGGCGGCGGCCGCCGCGATCGGTGTGACAGCGCCGCGTTGACGGCCAACCGGTAGATCCAGGTCCCCAACGCCGCGTCCCCGCGAAACCTGGCCAGCCCGCGAAAGATGCGGATGAACGCCTCCTGCGCCACTTCCTCGGCCTCACCAGGTCCCGCGATCCGGGACGCCAGCGCGAACACCCGCCGCTTGTATCGGTGGTACAGGGCCTCGCGGCTCCCGGGTGCACCCCGCCTGACCGCGTCGACCAGCGCGACCTCTTCCGAGACCCGTTCGTCACGCGTCAGTGTTAGCGGGCCCATGCTCCCGTCCCGGTCGGCGGCGGCGTACATCGCGTTTTCGGGTTCTTTGACTGGCATGAGATGACTTCGGGTTGCCCGACCCGGCGACCGAATCGGCGACGGCCCGGCGAAGCCGGCGCAATGCTACATTCCCGCCCCCCATGCGGCCCGTCATCCTGGCGTGTTTTTTCCTATCAGGCGCTTCCGGCCTGGTGCTGGAGATGTTGTGGACCCGCATGCTGACCCTGGTCTTTGGGTCAACGACCTTGGCCGTTTCCACGGTCTTGACGGCCTTCATGGGCGGCCTCGGGCTGGGGTCGTATCTGGCCGGCCGGGTCGCGGACCGCATGAAACAACCCGCCCGCGCCTATGCCTTGATGGAGGCCGCGATCGG
Source organism: Pseudomonadota bacterium (assembly GCA_031407985.1). Taxonomy (GTDB): domain Bacteria; phylum Myxococcota_A; class Polyangia; order Fen-1088; family Fen-1088; genus FEN-1088. Next base: position 23,096 of record JANOJB010000084.1, read on the forward strand.
CGTCTATGCACTGCTGGTTCCGATCGCGATTTCGTTCTACCCGGGACTGAACCGGTGGTTGTGGACCGCGTTTGGCGACAACTACGCGTTGCTGTCGGTGCTGCGCTTTCTGGCCTCCGCCCTGCTGCTCATCCTCCCGACGACGTTGATGGGCGCGACGCTGCCGATTTTGGCGCGGCATTTCGTGCAGCATCCGTGGGAGTTGCGCCGCGTGGGCCTACGCATCGGCACCTTGTACGCGGTCAACCTGTTCGGCGCTGTCGCGGGCGCGTTCTTCGCGGGCTTCGTCTTTCTGCCCAGCTGGGGCGTGCGGTGGACCAACGTGACGGCCGCGTCGTTCAACCTCAGCCTGGCGGCCGCGATCCTGATCGCGCGCCGCCTGCCACGTTTTTCCGAATCCCGCGCGGTTGGCCAGGACGCGATGGACCAGCTCTACGAAAAGGCGGCCGCCGAGGGACAAATCGATGCATCGACCAACGCGCTGCCGACCACGGCGATTGTCACCCCGTTGGCCCGCCGTGTCGCGTTGGGGGCGTTCGCGGTTTCAGGCGCGACCGCGATGACCTTGCAGGTGTTGTGGACCCGAGCCCTGGCGGTGTTGATTGGATCGTCGGTCTATTCGTTCACCTTGATCCTGCTGGCCTTTCTGGTTGGGCTGGGATCGGGGTCCGCGTTGTTCGGGCGCATCAGCCAGCGCACCCAACATCCGATTCGTTGGCTGGCGGGCCTGCATCTGGGAATCGCCGCCGCCATTGGCGTGTCGTACCTGGTTACGGATCAATTGCCGCTGGTGTTCACGTGGTTGCTGGAATCCGCGACCGTCGGCGTGGACGCCGTCCTGATTTGTCAGTTCATGTTGACCTGCATCGCCATCCTTCCCACGACCGTTCTGATGGGCGGCGTCTTCCCCCTCACCGCGCGGATCGCCAGCTCCCAACTGGGCACGGTGGGCAAAGATATTGGGAACGCATACGCGTTGAACACCGTCGGAGCCATCGCCGGATCGTTCCTGTCGGGGTTCGTGATCCTTCCGATGCTGGGTTTGCAGCGCGGGATCTATCTGGCGACCGTGGTGGGTCTGGGTCTGGCGGCGATGTTGTTCAGCGTGGCCCCCGACCTGGCCCGCCGTAAACGCATGATCGGTGTCGGCGTCGCCCTGGCGATGGCCGTGACCGGGGCGTTCCTTCCGCGATGGAATCTGATGCTGTTCTCGTCGGGATTCTTCCGGGTTTCGATAGCCCGGGACTACATCCACCGGAAGATCCACAAGAAGGAATGGAAGTTCCCCACGCTGGCCTTCTACGAGGATGGGATCGCCACCACGGTGTCGATCGACAAGTGGGGCAAGACATTGTCCCTGAAGAACAACGGCAAGGTCGACGCGTCGAACGAAGGCGACATGCCCACGCAGATCACCGTCGGACTGCTGCCCCTGCTGCTGTATCCCGGCACCCATCCGCCCAAGGTGGCATTGATCGGGTACGGGTCGGGGGTCACGGCCGGCGCCATCACGCAATATCCGATCGGCTCCCTGGAATTGGTCGAACTGGAGCCCGCGATCCTTTACCGCGCGTCCCATTTCTTCGACGACGTGAACCACCGTCCCCTGGAGAACCCTCTGGTCACGGCCCATGCCGGCGACGGCCGCAATTTCCTGACCCAGCGCACGGATCGGTTCGACGTCATCGTCAGCCAACCGTCGAACCCATGGCTGACCGGCGTGTCTAACCTGTTCACCCGCGAATATTTCCGGGACGTCAAACGCCGTCTGGCACCGGGCGGGATCTTCTGCCAGTGGGCGCAGCTGTATGAACTGGCACCCTGGAACATCAAGACCATCTACCGGACGGTCCGCGAGGAATTCCGTCATGTCTATGTGTTCGCGGCCGAGGATCTGTCATCGGACACAATCCTGATCGCGACCGAGGAGCCGCTGAAGCTGGATTTGGGCGCGGTCGAGCGCGCGCTTGCCAATCCGAAAACGCGCGCGGAGGCCAAGCGCGGGCTGCTGGAATCTCCACACGACGTGTTCGCGTACCTGCTGCTAGCCCCCGACGAAGTCGAGGCGTTCACCACAGGATCCCCCGACAACACCGACGACAACGCGCGCATCGAATTTTCGGCGCCCCGTGATCTGTTGGGCTACGCGAAGTTCGATCCTTATTTGGCCAAGGTCTACGGACCCTTGTGGCCCTACGGGCATCTGAACGAAGTTGTGACCGGGTACGACGGACCCGATGCCAGCCGCCGTTGCGGGGGGCTGGGCCGCAGTTTGCTGGCGCACGGCAAGGCGCGCGAGGCCGAGTTGTGGACCCGGCGCGCGGAGACCGCCGGAGCATCACCTGAGGCCGAGCGGGCCCGCCTGCTGTTGCAGTTGGTATCGACCCGCCTGGATCGGGATCCGGAAATCGCGCTGGCGCCGGTCGACGGACTGACGCCTCCCCAACCCAAGGTCGGTGCCATGGACGGTGCCAAGGACGGTGCCAAGGTCGGCGTCAACGTCGGTGCCAACGTCGGTGCCAACGTCGGTGCCAACGTCGGTGCCAACGTCGGTGCCAACGTCGGTGTCAACGTCGGTGCCAAGGTCGGTGTCAACGTCGGTGCGGTTCCGCCTAGCGACCCCAAGGCTCCCAGCGTCACGGCCGACGACGCACGCCGCGCGACCGAGGAGTATCCCGAGGTGCTGGCGGCGGTGAACGCCCGACGCTATGCGACGGCGTACAAGATCCTCGAGAAGTGGCCCGAATCGCTGTGGACAGGTCTTGGCCAGGATTTCGCGCTGCTGTCGGGATTTTTGGATTACAAGGCCGAACAGTATGTCGACGCCGTCGCGGAGTTGAAACCGCTGGCCGAGGATCCGGTCTACGCGGCCCGACGCCCCGAGCTCTTCTACTATCTCGGGCGTTCGCATTACGCGAACGCCAGCTACACCAAAGCCGTCGCGGCGCTGGAAAAGTTCATCGATGGTCAGACCGCGATGGGGCGCCCTTTACTTCCTGCATCGTCCGGCGAGTGATACGCTCGGGCCATGCCGGAGGAAGTACCCGACGTCGTCGGGATCGGGCTTGCGACCCTGGATCAGATCGGTCTTGGGCCCCGGTCGCGCGATTCGTCGGTCGAGCTGACCACCTTCTCATTGCAGGCGGGCGGTCCGACCGGAACGGCGCTGGCCACCATGGCGGCCTTTGGAGCGAAGACAAAGTACTTCGGGCGCCTGGGTGACGACGAATTCGGTCGCATCATCCTGCGGGGCCTTGGCAGCTTCGGCGTGGATACCTCGGCGGTCTTGCGGGAGCCCGATCGCCTGTCCCCGGTCACGTTCACGTTAATCGAGGACGAGGGGGGCCGCCGCTATGTTCGCTATACGCGCGGCGACACGACCCTTCTGGTGCCCGCTGATCTTCCCGCTGCGCTTTTTGATCACGTGAGGTTGGTCTACGTCGACGCGGAAATGCCCGCGGTGCAGATCGTCGCGGCCGAGAGAGCCCGCGCGCGCGGCGCCCGGGTCCTCCTGGGTATCCGGCGCATGGGCCCGGGCCTAGGCGAGCTTCTGGATCTGGCCGACGTGGTTATTGCCTCCGAACGCGTCGCGACGGAGATCGCGCATTCGGCGGATATCGAACGGACCTTGGTCGAACTGACCAAGATGGGCCCCGACATCGCCGTCGTCACGCTGGGTGAAGACGGTGCGGTCGGCCTGCACCAGGACAAACTGGTCCGCCAGCAGGCGCTAGACGTCAATGTCGTGGACGTGACAGGCGCGGGATCTGTCTTTCGCGGCGCCTTCGGGTATGCGTTGCTCCAGGACTGGCCGATCGAACGTGCCTTGCCCTTCGCCAACGCCGCCGCCGCGCTGAACTGCACCAGCCTGGGTGGCCAGGGCGGCATCCCGACGCTGGAAGCTGTCGAGACCGCCGCCAGAACCGAATGACCACCCGGCTGGCCGCGCCTTACCGCGAGTGAACGCGCGGAGGCGATCCCAACGATTCGGGCAACGCCGCCTTGCCTCCCACCAATACGGGGACACCCTCGGCGTCCCGTGCCACCGGTTCCTCAACCTCCGGTTTTCGCTTCCGGTCTAACTCCCCCTCCAGCATCGCGTCCATCCAGTCCGTCGATCGGGGGTCGATGTGCCGCAGATTCATGGCTGGTACCCTCCCTTTCGTGCCGCTTGCGCGGCGGTGATGCTTCCAAGAATACGATCCGCTTGTTTCGACAACACTTCAAGCAGGATTTTTATTCGTAAACTTAAAAGTCTCGGGCGAATCGCCCCGCGGGCTTTCCTGGATCACCGCCTTGCCCTTGGGTCCAGGGTCGCGGCCTACCGCCGCCCCCGGTCCCCCCACCGATTCAGGTCTCGGTTCACGCTCAGAATCAGGACGAAAACGCTGTCAGAGCCCGAGATCCTTGACGAAGTCGGCCGTCACGTTCGCGGCCGTGCCCCAGCGCGATTTCGTCCAACGACTTTCGTACGGATGCAGCAGTCCCATTACGCCCCGCATCTGGCGCAGGGCCACGGGCCTTGCCGCCGCCACGTCCTTTTGCTCTAGGCGGTCCTCGATCTCGTCATACAACTCCAGGCGGCCGGAAGCGGCGACCAGGCGATACCGGGCCACCTTCAGACCACGCGCCACCTGACCATCGATGGTCAGCGCCGCCCGCGGGGTCTGCCCCACCTCGTCCCAGCTAAGCGGGATCAACGATGCGCCTTGAATCTTGGGCCCCGCCGCTCCCCCGACCAGATCAAGCATGGTCGTATAGACGTCCATGATCTCGACATCCGCGTGGACCACCTTGCCCTTCGGCATGCGCCCCGGGGCGCGAATCATCAGCGGCACGTGGGTCAACTCCTGGTAGACCGAATGCCCGTGACCCAGGCGCCCGTGCTCGCGGAATTCGTCGCCGTGATCCGAAACCACGATCACCGCCGAACGTTCGTACAGGCCCGCGGCTTTCAGATCGGCGATGAACGTCGCGAACACCGAGTCGCTTTGCGTGATCTCGGCGTCGTGCAGGGCTTCGAGATACGCCAGATCGTTGTCGTTGATCTTCAGTTTGCCGGCGGCGATGGAACCCAACTGCACGCCGGTAAGCGCTGGTTTCAGCGGACCTTTGTATGGTTTGTTCCAGTATTTCTTTAAGAATTCGGGTTTCGGTGAATACGCGACATGCGGGTCGACCGTGGCCAGGTACGCGAACGACGGCTTCTTCTGGTTTTGCAACACCCATGTTTTGCCGGTCTTCCACAGGTAATCCGCGCCATTGGGCAGACTCTCGCGAATAAAATTTCGGTACGCATCCCAGCCGCGTTCGAACCCCCATTTGCCCGAAACGTAGCCATTCGACGAGAAAATCGCCGTCTTGAACCCCTTCTTCTTTAGATCCTCGGCGATGAACGCCACGTCCCTGGACAGTTTGGATTCGTGAGTGGTCGCCTTGTGGTTGACCGGATAGACCCCAGTCAGCAGCGATGCGTGCGACGGCAGCGACCACGTGCCGGGCACCTGCGCCCATTCGAAACGGGTTGCATCAGCCGCGAACGCATCATAGTTCGGCGTCTCGACGCGCGTCTTGGGGTTGTAGGCGCGGACCTTGTCGGAACGAAGGGTGTCGACCATCCACACGAACAGGTGATCGAAGGCCGGCTCGCTGGGAACCTTGGGGGCTGGTGGAGCCTTCACCAACAGGCGGGGTTCGGCCCATTCGACCTGTCCACCGCGGGAAATCAGATCGATTCGCACTGCCTGACCGGCCGCCGCCCCCAGGGGCAGCGACACGTCCGTCCACTTGGCCGTAGCGACCGCGTCCTGAAGCTGGCGCACCTGCTGGCCATCGACGGCCACGCGCACAATCGCGTGGGCGCCCGGACTGTTGCTGCCGTGGGCAAATGCCAAGATCGCCCCCTCGGGAGCGGCAACGTAATACGACAGCCGCGATCCTTTGCCGGCGACCGAAATCGCGCTTCGCCGCGTCCCGCCCAGGTTGGCATCGCTGACCCGCGCACCCACCGGTTCGGGTGGTGCTGCCCCCGCGGCGGGACCCAGCGTCACATCGCTGAACGCCGCCGCGGACCGCCGCGATCCTACCGCCGCAGCAGCGCGAAACGTGAACCGCAGTCGATTCTCGCCCCCCTTCAGGACGGCGGCGGGAACCGCGACCTGGTAGCGCTTCTTCTGGGCGTCGACATCGATCGTGCCGGCGTTTTTTTCGTTGACGAAAATTGAAACCTTCTGTTTCGGCGCCAGGGCCCGCGCCGTGAAGGCCAGAATGCTGTCGGCGATGACGGTTCCCCCCGGGCCATCGCCGTCGGTATCGATGGGAACGAACAACTGGGCTGACAACCCCGACACCAGCGCCGCGGGCGCGCCCTGATCTTTTTCACCCAGAATCCAGGATGTCTTCCATCCTCCATCGACGTACTTCAGGACATCCAGCGAGCCGGCTTCGACGACTAGATGCCCCTCGCTGTGCGACGACGCGTGAACACGATTGATCAGCAGATCCATCGCGAGGCGCGGGCTCTGGGCAGGCGCGGGGGAGCCGGTCGCGACGGGGACGGAAGGTTTCGCCGGGGGATCCGGTGGGGGTGCCGCGGTCGCGGGCCTGCAACCAACGCAAAAAAGAACCAGCCAGGCCAGGCGCGTATCGACGCGAGCGCTCAAGAGTTGACCGAAGTAACGCGCCCGTGGACGCACGTCAAGATTCACAGGCCGAAACAGCGCGCTTTCCGTCGGGATTGATTGTGCGCGCTGCCCGACCGTGGTACCAGGCACGACAAGGGCAACGACATGAATTTTCGCTGGCGCCTGGACCCCATCGCGGCATCGATCCTGGCTGGATTCGTGGGTGCCGGTGTGGTGGATTCTCTGGTGACCGTCGTTCGCGCGACCGAGCATGCGGGTGCCGCGTCGGTTCTGACGCTGGCCGTGGGTTTTTACGGGGTCCTGGGCCTTGGCGCCGCGTTTGGGTTGGCCTTCCTGGTGAACGGTGTTCTGGGCGCGATTCCCGGCGGCCGCGCGGGCCTGCTTGCCGATTCCCGCCGCGATGCGGCCGCGGCGACCGGCATCCTGACCGGCACGATGGGCGTTGTGGTCATGGCCGGCCTGGTGGCGATGGCCCACAAACTGATCGTCCGCCCGATGCAAAGCGATCTGCTGGCGACCATCGCCACCGCGGGCCTGGTCTTGGTATCCGCCCCCTTGGCGGCTGCCCTGGCCATCGCGCTGTTTGCCCCCGTGGGGCGCCATGTGACACCGCGACTACCGCGGCCGGCGCGAACCGGGACCACCGGACTGATCTTGATCGCGGGCGCCGGCCTGGGAATGCTGACGGTCGTCGCGGCCTTCTCCCGAGCAGATTGGCGGGTGCTGGATCTGTCACCCTTCGGCGCGCTGGCGCTGGCCATTGTCGCGGGGACGGCCCACGGCGTGTTCTGGTACCGGACGGCGCCGGGGCGAAGACTGGCGCCTCGGATCCCCGCGACCGCGCTATCGCTGCTGGCCATCGCCGGTACCATCGCGGCCTACCTTGTCGTCGCGCGCCTGCCCCAGGGCGCGCCGGCGTTTCGCGCGACCGAGGAGGGATCGTTGGGCTTGCGGATGGGCCTGCGGATCGCGCGCGCCGTCAGCGATGGCGACGGCGACGGCTTCTCGGCGCGCTTCGGCGGAGGCGACTGCGACGATCGTCGAACGGATGTGTATCCCGGGGCCGAGGATGTTCCGGGCAACGGCGTCGACGAGAATTGCGAGGGCGGCGACGCGCTAGCGGTCGCCGAGGAGACGCCACCCGCCGACGAAACCGATGGCGTCGGGACAACGGACGCCGCGAAACCGCCCGTCGCGAAGGGTTCAGATGCCACCTCACGGACGGCCGCCCCGGGGGCGGTGGCAGGCGCGGCGGGAAAGTTCGAAGGCAACATCCTGATGGTCACGATCGACGCCCTGCGCGCGGATCGTCTGGGTGTCGCGGGTTACGGCCGCCCGGCCGGGCGTTCCCTGACGCCCAACCTGGATGCCCTGGCGAAACGCGGCGCTTATTTCCGGCGGGTCTGGTCGCAAGGACCGAACACGCCCCGATCGTTCCCCGCCATCCTGACCAGCCAGTATCCGTCGGCGATCAAGTGGGACAAACCCGGCGTCAACTATCCGCTGGTCTTGCCGTCGAACCACACGTTCTTCGAGGACCTCAAGGCCGCGGGCCTTGCGCCCATCGGGATCTTCTCGCACTTCTATTTCACCCCCGATCGCGGGATCAACAAGGCGTTCAAGGAATGGTCGAACGATGGCGCCGGAACCATCGCGGAATCAAACAAGGATTCGGCTTCCCCTCGCATCGTCCCGCGCGTCATCGCGCGCCTAAAAAAGGCGGCCACCACGCGCGAACGTTTCATCTTGTGGACGCACCTGTTCGAACCGCATTCCAGCTACATGCCCCACAAGGAGTTCCCGGGGAGCGGGGTCGGCGGCGTCCCCGGGCTGATGGAGAAATATGACCACGAGATCGCCTTCGTCGATTCGTGGGTGGGCAAACTGTTGAAGGCGCTGTCCGATCTGGGCCTGGCCGAGACCACGGCCGTCGTCGTGATGGCGGACCACGGCGAGGCCTGGGGCGAACACAAGGCCTATTTCCACGGTCAGGACGTGTTCGACGAGCAGCTTCGCATTCCGTTGATCATCGCGATTCCGGGACGCGCCCCGGTGGTCAACAACGATGCGGTGGCGGCGATCGACCTGGCACCCACATTGGTCGAACTGGTCGGTGCGCCCCTGCCCAAGTCGTTTCGCGGTCGCAGCCTATTGCCGCTCATCGACGGTCAGAAGGCCCTGCCCCCTCGTCCCCTGTATGGCGAGTTGATGCCGGCCACCGCCTGGCCCAAGCAGGCGGTCATGATGGTCGACGGTGATATGAAAATCATTCACCGCGTTACCGAGCGCCGCTGGGAGCTGTACGACCTGGGCCGCGATCCCGGGGAGAAGCACAACCTGGCCGATGCTGCCGCCAGCCGCAGCGCGTTCGAACGCCTCAAGGGCATGCTGCTGGGGTTCGAGGAGCGAAAGCGCTGACCGGGACCGAAACCGGCCCAACCGGCCAAAAACGGCAAAACCGCCAGAAGTCAGAGAAACGCTTGTAGGGCGAGCGATTTGCCCCAGACCCGTGTACAGTGCGCCCGTAGCCCCTTGGGCTGGGTAGCATGGTGCTTCCCGCTTAGGGAAGCTGGCAAAGGAAAAGGTAAATGCAAAGCGGCACGGTTAAGTTCTTCAACACGACTAAGGGTTTCGGTTTCATCACGCCTGACGCTGGCGGCAAGGACGTATTTGTCCATGCCAACGACACCGGCGGTGCGGTCCTCCAGGAGGGCACCAAGGTTCAGTTCGACGTCGTCGAAGGCAAGAAGGGCCCCCAGGCCAGCGGCGTGAAGGTCGTCTGATCTTCCTTCGTGGGTGGTTACCGGGCGCCAGCGTCCGGTGATCCCGCGACGTGGGCCGGCACGTCCTGCGTGCCGGCGTCACGTCCGCTCCTTACATTCAGGTCGTCACCTCCGGTCGGCGGGGCGACGCATGCCAGCTTCGGTGCGCGGTCCCGAACGAAGCGCGTGACGGCTTCCGCGTCGGCGGATCCCGGGGTGCGACGCACGCAGGCGATCAGGTCGCACCAGCGTGGATCGTCGGTCGCGCCAAAGTGCGCGGCGCGCTCCCAGGCCAGGCAGGCGCGCCGGTTCAGCCCCGCGCGCTCCCAGACGCGCGCGGCGCGAGCGTAGCCCAGTGCGCGATCCGGAGAATAGAACACAAGCTCGCCCAGTTTTCTGGCCGCACCGTCGGGGCGATCCGCGCGCGCGTCAATCAGGGCCGCGACCTCCAACGAATCCGGCGACGTGGGATCCTCGGCAATCAGGCGCTCTGACCACTCCCGCGACCGCGGTCCGGCGGCGGTGAGATCCGGAAAGGCTTCCACCA
>JANOJB010000087.1:0-6635 GCA_031407985.1 Pseudomonadota bacterium
AGTTCGTAGGCGATGTGCAGCGCCAATGAATCGGGAATCTGCACGCCCAACTCGGTCGCCGCTTCCATCACCGCCCGCAAGTCGTGCCCCTCGACGTACTCCAGAACGATGAAGTACTCGCCGTCTTCTGAAATGCCGAGGTCGTGAATCTGGACGATGTTTCCGTGCGACAGCGCGGAATGAATGCGCGCCTCGGTCAGCATCATCGAGATGAAGCGATCGTCGCGCGCGAATTCAGGCAGGATTCGCTTGATCGCGACCCACTTTTCGAAACCTTCGGCGCCAGCGACACGGCCTCGGTAAACCTCGGCCATTCCACCGACAGCCACGCGTTCCAGCAACTCATACTGGCCGAACTTCATGGGGGTTGGCGCACAAGCTAGCACTGGAGCCGGTCGACCGCGCAAGAAAAAATGTGAACTGCGTATCCGGTCGTCCGTGTAGGGGCGCGATACGGCCGGTTTGGGGCGTATAGTCGACCTCGCGATGGCCGCGATTTTAACGGGGTTCGCCGCGCTTGAGGATGTCTGCAGCAACGCGGTCGCGGCGCGCGTGGTGCCGGGCGCCGTGGTGCTGGTCGCAAACCAGGGTACGACTCGGTTTCATGCGGCTTTTGGTGCTCGCCAGATCGATCCAGAAGAATTGTCCGCAACCGTGGATACCGTTTATGACGTAGCGTCGGTTACGAAAGCTGCGGTCACGTCCGTCCTGGCAATGGGCGCGGTCGCTGCGGGCAGCATCACACTGGATGATCCTGTGGCACGGCACGTTGCCGAATTTCAGGGTGATGGAAAAGAATTCGTGACGATAAGGCACCTGCTTTGTCACGCATCGGGATTGCCGGCACACCGACCATTTTACGAACGCATTCCGCGTGGACCCGATGCGCGGGCCGCGATTGCGCGAGAAGCGGCGCGCGAGCCCTTGGTCGGCGTACCTGGCGAGCGATCGGTGTACAGCGATCTGGGCTTCATCGTGCTGGGAGATTTACTGGAACGTGTGACGGGCCAGCGCCTGGACGTTCAGGCCGAACGCGTGCTGCGGGGACCGTTGGGTCTGAGGTCGACGACGTTCGTGAATCTGGATGACGCCACCGCGCGCGCGCGTCTGCTTGGTCGGGCCGAGGTCGCGGCCACGGAACGGTGCCCAAGCAGGGGGCGCATGATAGTCGGCGAAGTCGATGATTTGAACGCGTTCGCGATGGGCGGCGTTGCGGGTCACGCCGGCTTGTTCTGTGATGCGCGGGATTTGGGGCGCCTGGCGGCCGCGCTTGTTGCCGCTTGGCGAGGCGAAGGAACGGGGCATGTCGTCACGCCGGAGGTCATTCGCACATTCTGGCGCCCAGCGGGGATCGCCGGTTCAACGTGGCGACTTGGTTGGGACGGTCCGGCCGTCGCGGATTCACAGGCAGGCGCGTTGATGTCGCGCGCGGCCGTGGGTCATCTGGGATTCACGGGCTGCTCGTTGTGGATCGATCCCGAACGCGCGCTGTGGATTGTGTTGCTGACCAATCGGATCCACCCCACGGTGCAAGACGATCCGCGCTTCCGCGCGTTCCGAGCGGCCGTCCACGACGCGGCGCTGGGCGCATTGTGAAGTGTTAGCCGCGCTTGAGACCAGCCAGCGACGGGACGGCGGGCCCGGGTTGATCGGCGGTCTTCGTTGCGGGGCCGAAGGCAACATGGAAGATCAGCATGCCGACCGCCATCGCGCCAAAAAATACCAGCACACCAGGGGCGGCCGACACCAGCGACACCACCAGCGGTCCCGGGCAGTAACCGCCAAGTCCCCATCCCACGCCGAAGATGGCGGCGCCCGCGACGGCCTTGGCGCTGATAGAGCCCCTGATGCCCGCTTCCGACAGCTCGTCGTCATCGATCGGACCGCAGGTGCCGACCATCGGCACCGATCCCGGGCGCCGGCGAATCAGGCGATACAGCGGAAGGTGAACGCCGATCGCGCCCGCCATCACAAGACCCAGACTGGGATCCCAGGCACCGAAGAGATCCAGAAATCCGATCACCTTGGATGGTTGGGTCATGCCCGACAGACCGAGGCCCATCGCGAAGATCAGTCCCGACAAGAATGCCGCGGCCAACACCTTCTTGGTCATGGCGCGAAGGCTCCGATCACGCGCAGCGCGGTCACGGTGGCGACGCCGGTCGCCATGAACGTCATCGTTCCCATCACGGATCGCGCCGATAGCCGCGAGATTCCGCAAACCCCGTGACCGCTGGTGCAACCGCGTCCCAGGCGTGCGCCAAACCCGACCATCAGGCCCGCTCCCGCCAGCACGCCGTACGGTCTCGTGGGGGCGACGATCGCGTCCGGGAGGAAAGCCAACAACGCCAGGCCGCCCGCCAGCAGACCGGCGAGAAACGCCGCGCGCCAGCTCCATTCGCCGCGCTCTGGTCGCAGCAGGCCCCCGACGATGCCACTGATACCGGCGATGCGGCCGGTGAATAACAGCAGAGCACTGGCCGCAAGGCCGATCAGGGCGCCACCCGCGAGCGCGGTTACCGGTGTGAAGTTCTGCATGGCGGTCCAGCCTGACATGGGCCGGGCGCGCTCACCACATCATGCCGCGGCGTTACGCCGAGGGCGGATCGTGCAGCCGGAGCCAGGCGCCGGCCGGCAGATCGCGTGGCAGGGCGTGTTCACCGAAGTGCGTGCGACACAGGCCGAGGACATGGCTACCGAGCGCGGCGAATATGCGGCGGACCTCGTGGTAAGCGCCGCCGACAATCGTGATCGTCGCCAACATGCCGGTGTCGGACGGGACGACCAGGCCGGGGTGCGCTTCGTCGCGCGGAATTTCGCGAAGCTCGGACATCTCGGGGCGATGGCCGTCGTCCAGCACGAAATCCGCAAGCGGCGACTGGAATGGGCGCGCCAGGGCGGCCTGATATGTGCGCGGTACACGGCGCTTGGGGTGGGTCAGCCGCTGGATCAGCGCCCCTTCGGTCGTCCACAGCAACAACCCGGACGAATCCAGGTCCAACCGTCCGGCGGGACGCAGCTCGGAAAAAAGCGGCGCATCGTGTAGCAAATCGTAGGCGGTGGGATGGCGGGTGTCCCGCAGGGCCGTCACCACGCCGATCGGTTTGTGGAGCAGGACGAATGCGGTTTGCCACAAGGTTAACGGCTCGCCGTCGACGATGACCGTGGGGGCGTCGGTTGTGCCGCCGCTGCCGCTGCCGCTGCCGCTGCCGCTGCCGCTGCCGCCGCCGCTGCCGCCGCCGCCGCCGCCGCCGCCGCCCCGGTCGATCGTGGCTCTTCGATCCGCGTAGACCGTCCCGTCGGGGCGGCAAACACGCTCCGCCTCGATCAGGCGTACCGCGGCGGTCTTGGAAATGCCGAGGTTGCGCGCGAGCAATTCCGACAGGCGGGGCACCCGGCAGGTATACGCGCGGCGGCGGATTTTTTCAGGTATCAGTTGTGGCAGCCATGGCGCGCCTTCATGTCGTGCTGGTCGCCCCCGAGATTCATTGGAACACCGGCAACGCGGGACGGACCTGTCTGGCCGTCGACGCGGACCTGCACCTAGTTGAGCCGCTTGGTTTTTCGCTGGCAGACAAACACGTACGGCGCGCGGGCCTGGATTACTGGCCGCGCGTGCGGCTGACCGTCTGGCCCGATTGGGACACGTTCGCGAGCGAGTTGCCGCGGCTGGGTGCGCCGTTCTTTTTCACGACACGTTCCTCACGACGGTACGACGAGGTGGAGTATCCCGACCGCACGGTGTTGATCTTCGGGCGCGAGAGCGTCGGACTTCCTGCGGCTATCTTGGACAACCACGCCGCCAGTCTGGTGTCGATTCCCATGCTGGATCCGAAGCTTCGTTCGCTGAACCTGTCGACGTCGGTCGCGATTGGCGGCTACGAGGTTCGGCGCCAGTGGGCGCGGCCGCGGTAGCTCCGGTTTGGGCTATTCGCCCAGTTCGACTGTGCCCATCGTCGCGCGGAATCCGGCGTCACGCAGCAAGGCGCGGTCGGATTCGACGTCGGGGTTTCCGGTCGTCAGCAGCTTCTCGCCGTAAAACACCGAATTGGCGCCCGCCAGAAAACACAACAGCTGGGCTTCGCGGGACATGTCCAGGCGGCCCGCCGACAGGCGGACCTTGGCGTGCGGCATCAAGATGCGCGCGGTGGCGATCATGCGGACGAACTCGACGGGATCGACCGGCGGCCGTTCCGACAGGGGCGTCCCGGCGGTCGCGACCAGCGCGTTGATGGGAACGCTTTCGGGCTGGGGATCCAGGTTCGCCAACGTCATCAGCATGGCGCAGCGATCGTCGATGGATTCGCCCATGCCGATGATGCCGCCCGAACATACGGTGATTCCGGCCTTGCGGACGTTGGCCAGGGTTTGCAGCCGATCGTCGTAGGTGCGCGTGCTGATGATCTTGCCGTAAAACGCTTTCGACGTGTCTAGGTTGTGGTTGTATGCCGTCAGTCCCGCGTCGGCCAGCCGGGCGGCTTGCGATTCGCTCACCATGCCCAGCGTGCAGCAGGCCTCCATGCCCAGCTCACGGACGCCGCGCACCATCCCCAGGACCTCGTCGAAGGCCGGACCATCCTTGACCTCGCGCCAGGCGGCGCCCATGCAGAATCGCGTGGCGCCGGCCGTCTTGGCGCGCGTGGCGGCGTCCATGACCTCGGCGGACTTCATCATGCGCGCCGGGTCGAGACCTGTGTCGTATTTGGATGACTGCGGGCAGTACGCGCAATCCTCGGGGCATCCGCCGGTTTTGACCGACAACAAGGTACACAGCTGTACCTGAGCCGGATCGTGATGCGCGCGGTGAACGGTCTGCGCCCGGAACATCAGGTCCGGCAGCGGCAGATCGTGGATGTCCCGGACCTGTTCCAGTGTGTATTCGTGTCTGGTCAACGTCCCCCGTTTCTATCACAAGCGTTTGCGTGTAAAACGCCCCAGCGATGCCGGGGGCCGGAACCTTCGTCTTCTACGGGCTGGCGGTGCTGGTTCTTGGAGGCGCCGCCGGGGTGGCGTTCTCTCGAAACATTCTGCATGCGGCGTTTCTGCTGTTGGCGACATTGGGGGGCACCGCGGGGCTTTACCTGTACCTCGGGGCCGACTTTGTGGGGGTCACGCAGCTTCTGATCTATGTCGGGGGCATCATGGTGTTGCTCCTGTTCTCCGTGCTGCTGACCAACCGCATCGGCGACGTGAAGATCACCAACCAGGCACTGGGACGCGGGACTGTTGTTCCGGTGGCAATGTTGATTGGCCTGCTTTTGGTCACGGCAGCGGTCACGACGGCATGGCCGAGAACCGAGGCGGTGGCCGCCCCGACCACGGCGCGCCTGGGCGACGCGTTCCTGCGGGAGTATCTGCTGCCGTTCGAACTTCTGTCGCTGGTGCTGCTGATGGCGCTGGTCGGTGCGATGGTGATCGCGCGCCGCGCGGTGCACGACGATGCCGCGCCGGCGGGTGCGGCCGGCGTGCCCGAACCAGCGGGCCCAGAAAGTGCCGAAGGGACGGGGACATGACCTGTGTCGGGACCAACGGCGGTGGCACCGGCGCTGCGGTGGGGTCTGCGTGGTGACGGCGGCGGCGTTGACCGAGATCGGCCTTCATCACTTCCTGGTGCTGTCGGCGTTGCTGTTCACGCTGGGGCTGGTAACGGTAGCCACGCGCCGCAACGCGGTTGCGATATTGATGGGGATCGAACTCCTCTTGAACGCCGCCGCGATCAACTTCGTGGCGTTTTCTCATTATTCCCAGGGCACCATCAACGGGCAGGTCTTCGCGGTGTTCGTGGTGGTTCTGGCTGCCGCCGAGGCGGCGGTCGCGCTGGCGATCGTGCTGGCGGTGTTCAAGGGGTTTCGCAGCATCGATTCGACCGTGATGACGACCCTGAAGAACTAAGGATGAAGGACTGACGATTGGAAACCATCTACGGCGGGTCATTGTTGGTTCCGGCACGGGTCTCGTCGCTGCTGTGGTTGCTGCCGGTCTTGCCGCTTTGCGGGGCGTTGCTCTGCGGTCTGGCTGGCGGGCGTTTGCAGCGTCGTTTCGGACACCGGGTTGTGTCGGTGGTCGCGGTGACGGCCATGCTGGCCGCGACCGCGTGGGCGATGGTGCTGGTGGTTCGCGAGTTGCTGCCCCTGCCACCGGGCGCGCGGTGCGTCCGTCAGGTGTTGTGGCCGCTGTTTTCCATCGCGGGCGTCGAGGTGACGTTTGGCCTGATGCTGGATGCCCTGTCAGCCGTGATGATTCTGGTTGTCACCGGCGTCGGGACGCTGATTCATATCTATGCGGCGGGCTACATGAAACACGAGCCGTCGCTGGCCAGGTTCTTCGCGTATCTGAACCTGTTCGTGTTCTCGATGTTGTTGCTGGTGCTGGGTGATGGGTTCGTGCCGCTGTTTTTTGGCTGGGAGGGCGTCGGTCTTTGTTCGTATCTATTGATTGGTTTTTGGTTCCGCCGGCCCGCGGCGGTGGATGCCGCCACCAAGGCGTTCATCGTGAACCGCGTGGGCGACGGAGCCTTTCTGATCGGCGTCTGCCTCCTGCTGTGGGGGATGGGCGCCACGTTTCCCGCGCGCGGCATCAGCCCCGAAGCACCCAGAATGGTGGTGGCCGACGCGACGGGGGGAGCTCCCATCGAA
>JANOJB010000101.1:0-11365 GCA_031407985.1 Pseudomonadota bacterium
CCGTGGGGTTCCCCCAAGCAGCGCCGATCGGTGTCCGGCAACCAGTTGTGTCAGCGTCGCGACCAGGATGCCGATTGCTCCCGCGCCGAGGACAGCCAGCAGGACAAGCGCCACCTTCTGGCCGCGCATACTGGCGCCGAAGGATCCGCCGGCGGGCACGTGGGGTCCGGCGCCTGCAGCGCTGAGGGCGGCGGTTCCGTCGTTCGGTTCGTCGCTGGGCGCTATGGTCTGGTGCGGTTTATCGCTGGGCGCGACGGAGTCGTTCGGCTTATCGCTGGGCGCGACGGCCTCGGTTGCCTGTTCGGCCGGGCCGGCGCCGCGAACGGGCAGACCCAAACAAATCACGACCGCGATGACCAACGCCAGGCCAGGCAAGGCGACGCCCAGCAGCGCGCCTCCGGTCGCGTATCCAAGCAGCAACCCGACCGCGCCAGCCGCCAGATGCGACGTGCGCCGCACGCCATCGGCCGGCCACGCCCAGCGTCCGAGCCCACCGATGGTCAGCGCCAGCGCCGCCACCAGCGGCACATCGGACGTGATCTGCCGAGATGACAAGGCGAACAACGGCATCGACCCCAGCGCCAGCACGGCCAAAACGGCGGCCCGCCGACGGAACAGCCCGACGCCCGCCCAGTACACCGCCATCAGCGCTCCGATGGCCGCCAGCGCTCCGAACAAACGCACGCCCAATTCGCTGGGCCCGATCAGCTTCACGCCCAGCGCCTGCAGCGCGGGTGTCAGGTTGCCGCGCACGAACGCCTCGCCCACGGTACCCGCCGACATCCCGTCCGCCAGGCGCCGCGCCCGATCGGCGACGTTCAGCTCCCACGGCTCCCACAGGCCGAACGCACCCAGGCGCGGCAGGCAAAGCAGCACCGAGAACAATAGGGCCCAGCCCCAGGCCGGTACGCGACGCAGCTTCTCCACGGGGGACCGCACTCTAGCCAAGGGCCTTCGGGGCGTCTACTGCATCGGTTTGGTCCTAGGCTACGGAGGCGTCGAGGGCAACGAACCACACGGGGGCGTCGCCTGTTGCTGACTGTCGACGTCGGTCAACACGCGGAGCAGTTCCATCAATCCGGGTGGTACCGAGCGCGCGCAGAACGACAAATCCGTCGCGGGATCGCAGGGCCCTCCAATCCCGAAGCTGCCGCCGTCCTTCTGGACGATCAGGATCGATCCATCAACCGGGCGCGAGTCGTGGCCGTAAACCAGCATGCCTCCGCGAGCGAACGCCGCCTTGACGTCGGGATGTCCCAGGGCCGCGGCGATGTCGCCCGTGGTGGCGACGCGGGCATCGAGGGAACAACGGGGAATGTTCGTCGTACACGACACCGGGGTTGTCGTCGTCCCGACTGGGTCGACGAACCTGCGCGTTCGCGTGTAGCGGGCCGGCGTCATCAGATCGGACGAATCGGCGTAGGCGCGAAATCCGCCGTCCGGAAACCACTTCAAGGCGCCGGGGAAATCACAGGCGATCTCGCGCGACGCCGTCGCGGTGCAAACGGGCGTCGCCACGGTCGGATTCGCGTCACACCGATCGGCCGCGGCCGACAGCGAAACCATCAAGACGTTGTTGTTGGCCGACAGCTCGAAGTCGACCGTGATCAATCGACCGGCGGTGGCGGTCATCGCATCGGCGGCGGTGTCATAGACGTTGACCGCCAGGCGGTATCGCCCCGCCGGCAAAGGTTGGGACATCAAGCACCGATAGGTCCCGCGATCGGTTTCGGACACCCTCAGCGCGGGCCACACAACCTCGTGGGTTCCGCCGACGGCCACGGGCAGGCCGCTCGGCTCGGGACACTGCCCACACGTGAGCGCGCCACGACACGACGTATCTGCGCACGAACACGCGCAGTGGAACGCCGGCCCTAACGCGTCCCGATAACCTCCGGCGGACGAGCTGATCCCGTATTCCAACCCGACGCAAGCTTGGCGCAGGTACAGAGGCGTCGCGCCGTCGTTGCCAAACCGAATGGTGAGGGGCAAAGGCTGTGATTGTTCCACCGCGTGGTCGGTTGGAACGGGCGACTGTTCCACCGCGCCGTCCGCCGGAGTCAGCGCCGATTTGGAACCCTCGCAGCCTCCCGCGCCAAGCAGGCCCAGCAGCGTCAGGATCAGGCCCAAAGCCGATGATCCGGGTGGCCCCATCAGATTTTCGCGGAATTTTCTCAGGAAACCGCCGCGGCGCCCAGAACGTTCCAGGTTCGAATCGTGCATGGGTTCGTAGTCAAGCAACCCAGGGGCCAGGCGGTCGGTGTTCACACGACCGGTATCCTAATCTCCCGCCGCCTCCGGCTCCGAGAGTCCCCCAACCCTCGGAACCGGAGGGCCGCTGGACGGACAAAGCGCCCATCCAGACGGCGGAAGAAGCGGGAAGAAGCGAAAAGCGCTCAAGCAAGGTGGCAGGTGGCTGCGAAGCCACAAAAAAATTGATGAAACTAATTACTTCTATGACACCGCAGCGCCCCTGTCCAGGGGCACCCTCAGAAGCCCGGCAGCCACCCGATCTCCTGATGTTATTGAGTCCAAGTTCGCCTTGCCCGGCTCATGGGAAGAGCGGATGCGGGTTCTTGGGACCCCACAGGTGTTCGGCGTTCCGGGGGCTACCGGGTGGCAGGCAGATCCAGCGCGACGAACGAACCTGTCGAGAGCGCCAGCAGGCCGCACCCGGGGTCCAGCCTCCAGGCGACATGGCGGTCGCTGTTTTCGGAACGGCCCACCGCGAATTGCAGGCGCAGACGTACCGGATCGGGCAAACGGTCGCCGCCATGGGGAGTACGTGGCGACGCGGCCGCGCGCCCGGATGCCGGCGCTTGTTCCATGAATTGTTTGACCTGATTCAGATAGGTCGACCCGGGAAGGTGGGCGCGAAGCTGGGCGCAGGTCAGTTCCCCCTTGGTGTCCAGCGTGATTGATGGTTTGGGACCGAACTGAATCCGACCCGCGCCCATCATCGAGAAAAGCGACAGCGTCACCTGCGCGTAGTTCAGGTCCCAGCGCGACCTGTCGTCGGAGGGGACGATACCCGCGAAGAATGAGGCGGTGCTGCCCAGCAGGGCATCGGGCTCGGTGAAGGGCGGTCGTGGCCAGCGATCCAGAACCATCTGAACCTTGCCGCGCAGGGGGCGCGCCTTGTCGTCGGGCACGATGAAGGTGAGCGAGCCGACGACGCGGGTTTGATCGAAGGCGCTTCCCAGTTGCCAGCCAAGCCGATCGGCGAACAGCCTGGCCGGTTGATGGGCGGCGGTCAGTGTCCATTGCGCGGCGACTCCCGTCGACGGGAAATACCCTAGTTGAATCGGCGCCGTCGGTCCGGCGGCGTCGCCCAGCCCGACCTCGATCATGGCGTTGCGCTTGCCGATGGTGAACGCGACGTCCCGCCAAAGAGCGGTCGCCAACCTGACCCGGCCGGCCCTGACGACGAAGCGGCCGTCGGCGCGTTCGATGTGAACGTCTTCCAGCACCAGGGTTCCAAACAACCGGTGTGAGTACTCGATGCTTAGCTGGCGCCAGGTTGCGGTCGTGCCTTCCCACGGGGTGACGGCCCAAAGGCTTCGGAAAAGGGCATCCGGCTCTCCCGTGAGGACGAGATGAATCCCGCCGATCGTCACCTGGTGCGCGCCGGTACCGTCGATGGCGGCCTTCACGTCGGCCGGGTCCATGGTTGCCGTGACGCCAGGGGATTCCTTGAGGCCGACCTTGACGTGTCGGAGAGTCGTGCCGAACGGGCCCCGTTGCACAGCGCCGACATCAACGATGAAACCCCGCCGCGCGAATTGTTGGCGCAGGTCTTCCATGCCGCGACGCTGGCTTACGTACGAGAGGCCGGTGATGGTGGTGGCGAGGGCGATCAATCCCACCAACGACCAGAGCAGCAACCTTGAGCGGGTTCGAGAGCCGACGACGACGCCTGGCATAGTTCTTAACGGAGAAGACATGTCTGGCCGTGTCCCAGGATGGTTAGTGCCTGGTCCAGGTGCCGTTCGTGAATCGCCGTGCGGAGCCATGCCAGGGGTTCGTCGATGGGTTCGTATCCCAGTTCGAAAGAACCGTAGGTGATCGGGACCAGGACCCGCGCGCCCAGATCCTGGAACGCGTAGACAGCGTCGAGCGGCGACATGTGTTCGGCGCGAAACGGGGCGGGCTGATAGCCGGCGATCGGCAGCAGAGCGATATCGGGATCGTAGCGCCGGCCGATCTCGGAGAAACCCGAGAAGTAGCCAGTGTCTCCCGCGAAGTACACGGTGCGCCCCTGCGTGCGGACAACGTACCCGCTGGCACCGCGGCGCCGCCGGTCCAGGATGCCGCGCGTGCCCGAATGGCGCACGGGGACGGTGATGACCTCGACGTCCTGAAATTCAAAGGTTTGGCCGGTGCCCAGTTCGACCACGCGGTCGAAACCCAGATCGGCGACCAGCGATCCACAGCGCGGGGGCACCACCAGGGTCGCGGTTCGGGGCAGCCGTTCCAGCGTTCGCCGTGACAGGTGATCGCGGTGCGCGTGGGAAATCAGGACCAGGCCGACGTCGGCCAGATCTTGTGGGTCGATTGCCGCCGCATGCGCGCGGCGCAGGCCGTGAAGCGAGTTTTCCAGCATCGGATCGGTCAAAACCCGTGTCGTGGGTGTCGTGACCATGACCGTGGCGTGGCCGACGAACGTCAGCGCCAGAGTCCCGGCGGGAGGGTGGGGGACGCTGTCCGCGGGCGCGGGTTTCGTGGGCGTCCAGAACCGCATCCATGCCGCGCGCAGAAAACCCAGCGGGAGGGTCACGCGGGCCACGCTGCGCAGCCGCGCGCGCTGCTCGAAATCCAGCTCCTTCATCCGTTCCAGGACGTCGGCGTCGCTGCGCAGGCCCGCGATGACGCGGTTGGTGGTGTCCCGACTCACGCTGGCATTCTGGGGTCGCGCGGGCCCGCCCGCCAGAAACCATCGCTGCTTTGCATGGAGGTCTGGGCGCGGAGCGGGCCCAAGCGAGCGGCCCTTTGCGTCCGGCACCGGCAGGCACCGACGCTGGCCCGTGGCGGCGTGGCCCGGGGATCACGTTCCGTGGTAAAGGCCAGGCACCTCGACGTGGCGGACGAAGCGCGGAAAGTCGTGATTCTCGGGGGCGGATTGACCGGCATCTCCGCAGCGGTGTTTCTGCGCGCGCCCTGGGTGTTGTTTGAGAAAGAAGCGCGCCTGGGGGGCCACGCGCGCACCGACGAGCGGGACGGTTACCGGTTCGACAAGACCGGCCACTGGTTGCACCTGCGCGATCCGGCGGTCAAACAGTTGGTCGCCGAGCTGCTGCCGGGGCAGATGGAAACCGTGGCGCGCAGGGCGCGGATTTTCTCGCACGGTGTGCTGACGCGGTACCCGTTTCAGGCCAATTTGAACGGCCTGCCGCCCGAAGTGATCAAGGAATGTCTGGTCGGTGTGGTCGACGCGCAGGTCGCCCAGGCGCGGCGCGCGGCTGTCGCGGGGCAGTCGGGGCAAGCCGACCACGCGCCCACCAATTTCGAGGAGTATTGCCTGCGGCACTTCGGCGCCGGCATCTCGAAGCATTTCATGATTCCTTACAACGAACGGATCTGGGGCGTGCCGCCGCGCGAGATCACGGCCGACTGGTGCTCGCGGTTCGTGCCGCTGCCCAACGTCGAGCAGGTCATCGCGGGTGCCGTCGGGGCGGGGCCCCCGGAACTGGGATACAACGTCAGTTTCCAGTATCCGAAGCAGGGCGGCATCGAGACCTTCACGCGTGCGCTGGTGACCCGCATGACCGCGGGACAGGTCCACATCGCGTCCAGCCCCGATGTTGTTGATTGGCGTCGGAGGGAGATCGTTGTCGGCGGGGATCGCGTTCCTTACCGCGCGCTGGTGGCGACGATTCCGCTGCCTGAACTTCTGCGCCGCATGCCGGGCCTGCCGCCCGAGATCGAGGAAGCGGCGGGGCGCCTGCGCTGCACGACGCTGCGCTATTTGAACGTCGCCACGCGATCGGCGCCTCCCGCCGACTGGCACTGGATTTACGTTCCCGAGCGGCGTTACCCGTTTTATCGCGTCGGGATCTTCACCAACGCGATGGCGTCGATGGCGCCGGCGGGTGGCGCGTCGCTGTACGTCGAGCTGGCCGATCGCGCGCCGGTCACGGACACCGCCGTGCGCGACGCACTGACAGGCCTGACGGAGGCGGGAGCCATAACCGGCCCCGATGACGTGGTTTTCGCGGAGCCGAAAGAGATCCAGTATGCGTATGTGGTGTTTGACCATCACTACTACGCCAGCACGACGGCCATTTTTCGTTTTCTGGAGGCGCAAGGCATCTATCCGCGCGGGCGCTACGGGGCGTGGACCTACAACGCGATGGAGGACTGCGTGCTGGCGGGCCGCGAGGTCGCCGCGACCATCGATGCGCTGCCGGCGGATGCGGGGGCGGTGGGCGTTGCGGAGGATGCCGTGCGTGGATTGTCACCGGTTCGATCGGAGCGAAACTGATGTCGGAATCTGTCACCGTTGCTGGTTCGGGAGGCGCGTCCGCGGCGGGATCCGCCCCCCACGTATCCATTGTCATTCCCGTGTACAACGAGGAAGGCATCCTTCAGGGATCCGTGCTGGAGCTGGAGCAGAAGTTGAAACCGTTTGGCTGGAGTTACGAGATCCTGCTGTGTGAAAACGGATCGCGCGATCGCACCGTCGAGATCGGCAAGCAACTGGAGGCCGATCACCCGCAGGTGCGGATGTTGTCGATCGGGCAGCCGAACTACGGCTTGGCGATGAAGACCGGGATTCTGGAGGCGCGCGGGCGGTTCGTGATCTGCGACGAGATCGATTTGTGCGATACCGAGTTCTATGCGCGGGCGCTGGCGTTGTTGGAGCGCAGCGACACCGAGTTCGTCGTCGGATCGAAGGCGATGGTTGGTTCGAACGATCAGCGCCCGATGTTTCGTCGCTTCGCGACGCGGGTCTACAACGGGATGCTGCGCGCCGTTTGCCAGTACGCGGGAACCGACACGCATGGCTTGAAAGCGTTCCGCAGGGACGCGCTGACCGAGACGGTTCGACGATGCATGTTGGACCGCGACGTCTTCGCCAGCGAATTCGTGATTCGCGCCCACCGCGAGGGCAAAAAGGTCCTGGAGATCCCGTTCACCGTGCGCGAAAAGCGCCCGCCGTCGATCAACCTGGTCAAGCGCGTTCCGCACGTCCTGAAAAGCGTGGCGCGGTTGGCGGTATCGGTGCGCCGCAACGGGGGCTGACGGATGGGGGGACGGCGATGCGCTCATCTATCCGTCTTGCGTGAAACGCCCAACCAGGCGTGTCTGACCGCCTTCGCTTGATCGGGCGCGTGGACCGCCGGTTCGATCCGCAGTTTGCGCTCGGGGGATGTCGCGACGACCAGGCGCCCTTCGCGCAGTTGGTCGCGACGGAAATAGGTGACCGTGATTGCGGCGCCCGGTCGGTGATCACCCAGCCGTTTCGGGTAGGTCTGCGCGTTCACGCGATCTCCGTCCAACGCGACGATTTCGTCGCCGAAGGTCAGTCCGGCGGAGGCGGCGGGTGAGCCGGGCAAGACGTTCTTGACGATGGCGCGGTCGGTCCCGGTGGCGTGGGCCTGGGATTGCACGACGGCGCCGGCCCAACCGCGCGCGCGCGCGCGTTTGACGGAGTCGCCTTCGCCGTCCCTGTCGCTGTCCTTGCCCACCCACGGCGCGATGAAGTCCACCGTCAGACCGGCGCGTCTCAGCAGGGCCGGCAGGGGCAGTTCGTCGGTGCGGTGGATGAATTTTTCAAAGAACGCGTCCATGGATTTTCCGGCGATCACGCGTGCCGCCGCGCGAACGTCCGCTTCGGTAATAGCCGCTTCACGCCGCCCGACCCGATCCCAAATCCAGCGAAACAGCTCGGGCAACCCGTGGCGTCCTCCGTTCGCGAGGCGCAGCTCCAGATCCAACGCCATGCCGACCCACAGTCCCTTCTCGTAGTAGCTGACGGCGTTGTTGAAATGGTTCTCGGCGGGTTTGTACAGCTTGATCCAGGCCTCGAATGACAGCTCGGACAGCGGCGTTTCGCGGCGGCCGGGGCGGGTCGCGTATTTCGGCCAGTCCTCGGCGATCCACCGCCAGAAGTCCTTTTCCGTGATGACCCCCGCGCGCAGGATGATCACGTTGGCCAGGTAGTCGGTGAAGCCCTCGTGGAACCACAACAGTCGGGTGTGGTTTTCCTTGCCGTAGTCGAACGGGCCCAGCGCCGGATCGTGCAGGCGTTTGACGTTCCACACGTGGAAGAATTCGTGCGCCGCCAGATCGGCGAAACGGTGGTACGCCTTTTCGTCCTCGAACGACAGTCCGGCGACGTCCATGGTGACCGAGGCCATGTGTTCCAGGCCCCCGCTGCCAGCCGGCAGCGCGTGCACGATGAACAGGTAACGTGAAAAAGGGAGGCCGCCGAAAATCGCGGCGGTCGCGCCCACGACGCGACGGAGAATGTCGACCAGGCGCCGGGGATCCGCGTTGGTGCGGCCGAACAGCGCCAGTTCGAACGACGTGGTATCGACGCGGAACCGAAACTGATCGTGCGTACCGACCTCGAACGGCGAATCGACCAGCTC
The DNA here is from genome assembly GCA_031407985.1 of Pseudomonadota bacterium. Taxonomy (GTDB): domain Bacteria; phylum Myxococcota_A; class Polyangia; order Fen-1088; family Fen-1088; genus FEN-1088. Next base: position 8,595 of record JANOJB010000101.1, read on the forward strand.
GTCGTAGTTCGCCGCGGCGAAGGTGGTACGCGCGGTAGCGCCCGTGCCGGGTACACGCGGCAGCGCCGTCGAGATGTGCCACGCGCGTGGCGCCACCACCTCGACACGGCAGGGGCGGGCGGTCTCACCGTCGACGGCAAAGAACAGGCTGGTCCCGTTCCAGTAGGCGTGGCTGTCGTCCAGGAACGACGAACGCACGGTCGCCTCGAACGCGAACACCCGGTAACGCACGACGAACGGCGCGCCGGTCGTCGTCACGCGCCACGTCTGTTTGTCGAGGCGTTCGTGGGCCAGCGGTGTTCCCCGCTGGTCGGTGATGGTCAGCCCATAAACGTGCCGGACGAAGTCACGCACCATGTAGCTGCCCGGCGCCCAGGCGGCAAACGCAATGGTCGCCTCCGTTCGGCCGGATAGGGCGGGCACGTGCATCTCGACGTGGTACTCGTGGCTGCGCGGATCCGGCATGCTGACCCGGTAGCGGATGGGCTGGGCGCCCGGCCTCGTGGTAATCACGTTGCGACTTTTCCGCTTGGTTGTTTTTGCCATGAACTCGCAAAATACCACTGCTTCCGTCTCGGTCGATCTGGACGCGATCGGGTGCTACTGGCGCATCCACGCGCTGCCGGGCCAACCGCCCGAAGACGCGCGCCGCGCGATCTTGCGGCGGTGTCTTCCGCGATTCGCCGACCTGTTCGCGCGCGCGGGTGTCCGGGCGACGTTCTTCGTGGTCGGTCAGGACCTGATCGACGATCCGGACGGGCGGCGGTTGCTGGCCGACCTGGCGGCCGACGGCCACGAACTGGCCAGCCACAGCCACACCCATCCGTACGATCTGGTGCGCCTGGCGACCTCCCAGATCGCCGACGAAATCGATCGGGCGCATGATGCGATCGGTTCATGCGCGGGTCGCGCGCCGGCCGGTTTTCGCGCACCCGGCTACGAGATCTCGGGCGCGGTGATCGATCTGTTGTGCGCGCGGTCGTATCGCTACGATTCGTCAGCGTTCCCGTCGATTCCGTACTACGGGGCCAAGGCGGCGGTCATGGCCGCGATGCGTGTCATCGGCCGCCCGTCGGGCAGCTATTTGGGGAGTCCGCGCATCTTGACGGCGCCGACGGCGCCGTATCACCCGGCATCGGGCCGGCCGTACCGTCGCGGAGACCTGCCGATCTGGGAGCTGCCGATGGCGGTCACCCCGGGCCTGCGCCTGCCGGTGATCGGGACCAGCCTGATCACGGCGCCCGTTTGGTTGCGTCGCCACATGGTCGCCTCCGCCCTACGCCGGCCGTTCTTCAACCTGGAACTGCACGGGATCGATCTGGCCGACGCTGTGGCCGACGGAATCCCCGCGGCGTTGATCGCTCGACAACCCGACCTGCGCCGCGCGCTTGCCGCCAAGCGGGCCGCGCTGGAATCAACTCTGGCCGAGATCCGCGCGGCGGGCGCAACGTTCAAGACGCTGACGGACGTCGTGGGGGGGCTGGGGGGATAGCAGGGCGTCCTCGCAGCAATGGTCGTTGCCATCAACTTCGCCAGCAGACATCGTTGGGATCCTGGATCACATGGGCCTGCCCAGCGTGGCGCCGTCGTGAGAAACCTATCCGGCGGCGGAACCGACGGGGCCCTTGAGAACAACGCAGGCGAAGCCCCCATTCCCCGACTGATGCGTTCGCGTGTACCGAGGCAGCCCCTGCGGATCTTGTTCGCAGACTCGTCTTGTTCTGGTCTGGATCACGTCGTTCTGTCGAAGACACGAGGATGCGGTGGTACCTTGATTTTGACGAATGACGCCCCTTCCCGACTTCCCGTCAGGTAATTCCGAGTCCGCCAGAGGGGGGACTCTGCGAAGGCACAGGCGGCGGCAGTCGCTGTCTCCGATAGACACCGCCACGTTAATCAATCGCTCTGATGTCGATGCAACCAATGTTCGTTTGCTGACAAAGACGTATATCTATTCAGTGACTTGGAAAAGCATGTGGAACCGATTTGGCGAGTACGATCGCCTTGAGAATTGGCGCGCCGTCGGAAACATTCCTGCGCGAGGCAGGGTCACCACCTCCGTCGACGTGCCAATGGTAAATGGTCAGAACGCAACCTTGGGCTTTGAACAGGTGACCGGACGTGTCTGCTGCATGTATCAAGCCACTTCGTGGTCCCTGCCATCGGGGGCGCTCACGAAAACAGCGCCCTGTTCCCCCTCCGAGCCGTGCATCGTGATGATTCGACTTGTGGTCAGGGGACAACATTCGCGGACCCATCAATGGTCGCCACCGTTCGAGAGCTACTCGTTTCTTTTTCCAAGCAACACAGTTTTGGATGCTGGAGCAATCGCTGAGCACAACGATCAGGAGAGCGCCAACTACCGCTTCGCGTTGAGACAACTTTGGCAGGAGCTTGAGGCATCTCGGCGGAACCCTGTTCAGGAACCAAAGTGGATGGGCGACAACTTCTCTCGGGAGTCTTTGGAGAAGCTGTTTGGCGATGCCGGAACCTTGTGAGCCTCGGCGCATGACGAAGCGGCCAGTTAGAGCAACAGGCTCGTTGCGGATAAAATAGTTTACACTTATAAGTAAGTAATGTAGATACTATCCACCATGAAGAAGGATCCGCGCGAAGCGAAGGTTCGCGCCGCTTTCAGCGAGGCTGGGGGCGTTCTTCGAACCACCCAGGCCCTGCGTGCGGACGTGCACCCACGTGACCTCTACGCCCTCCGGGACGCGGGCGTCCTGGAACAGGTCAGCCGTGGCGTTTTCCGCCTGTCCGATCTCCCG
>JANOJB010000117.1:0-8190 GCA_031407985.1 Pseudomonadota bacterium
GGCCGCGGCGCGCGACGCCGCCACCCCGGAGCGCGCGCGCATGACGGGCATGACGCCGGGTACGTACTGCGTCGCGGTTCGCAGCACGGACGCCGCCGGCAACGTCAGCGATCTGTCGAACGTCGCCAGTGTCGTCGTGCCTTGAGTACTGTAACCCGGTCGATCCGTCGGTTGTTCAACCGTACGCGAACCGGCGACGAACATCCGGTCGGCGGCGAATGCGAGCTGACGCACAGCTTGGAGTAGACCCGAGCGTCCGCCACCTGGCGTTCGCCGTCCGAACAGGGTTGCGTTACCGTGTTCGATTCCGTCTTCCTGACAGGGGGCTCCTATGAGCGACATTCCGCGGTTTCAATCCTTCATGCGGCCCCTCTTGGAGCTGCTTGGTCAACAGCCCGCCCCCCTTCGGGCGCGCGACGCCCAGGAGTTGCTCGCCGAGCGAATGGGGATCTCGGAGGAGGATCGCGCAAAGACGCTACCGAGCGGTACGCAGAGGACCTATCGCAACAGGATCGGGTGGGCTTCGACCTATCTACGATTTGCTGACCTGGTTGCCTCGCCCTCGCGCGGGCATTGGATCATTACACCGGCTGGTGAGGCGTTCCTTCGACGTCACCCAGGCGAGATCGACACCGAGACGCTTCAGACCCTTCCGGCCTACGTGGAGGCTCGAAAGCGGGGAAGCGATGGTCCGGCCGATGAGGACATCGAGCCGGAAGATGAAGCGTCGATAGACGCCGATCCGCTGTTGCGTATCCGGCTAAAGATCGACCGGGCGGTTCGGCTCGCTGAGGATCGCCGCTCAGTGATGGAACTCTTGGCTTTTGCCATTGAGAACGCAGATGAGGAACGGTCGGACGGTTGGACCCTTCAGGAATCGGCGCGAGGAGTGGTGTTGATGACTGGCAGGCTCCTGGCGTGCCGAATTGCACCGGGCGGGGTGGCGTTGAGCGTGATCGGACCCGTCTCGGAAGCCGTTCGCACAGAGCTCTCGATCGACCCTGACCGGGATGAAGAATTCAAATTCAAGGCGATTCCGGACGCGATCATGCTCACGTTCCCCCCCGAAAAGGCCGCAAAGGCGCTGGAGCTACTCCGCGATCCCCTTGACGCTTTCATCGACAGCGCGATGGCTCGTGCGAAGCGATCTGTGAACCTCGAATCGCACGTTCCCGATGCGGTGAAGTACGTCGCGAGTGTTGTGGGGCGCGACCTTCCCCAGCCCAAGAAGTCCCACGAAACGACCGACGATGACGACTCCGACGATGACGAGCCGACGACGGTGTCCCGCTTGCCAGTTCAGCGCGGGCGAGCGCCAATCTTCGAAAGTGGCAATCGCGCCGTAGGAACTCTGGTGGAAGAGATCGAACGGGAGGGCATTGCTCTTCCCGACATGCAACGACCGTTCGTCTGGGAGGACACGAAAGTGCGCGACCTTCTGGACTCGCTCTTCGTGGGGTACCCGGTGGGCACCCTCGTGCTGTGGCGGACGGCAGAGGAACGTGAGGCGCGAGCTTTCGGCGCCGATAGCCGCGCTCTTCGTGCCACCACGTTGGTCATCGATGGGCAGCAGCGTCTGACGTCGCTCTATGCCGTCCTGCGTGGCAAGCCGATCGTGGACAAGGACGGTTCCCGTCGGCAAATCACGATTGCGTTTCGACCTCGCGATGGTCGCTTCGAAGTGGCCGACGCAGCGATTCGGCAGGACCCCGAGTACCTGGCCAATGTTAGCGAACTTTGGACCGGTCCCCGAACGAAGGCCACGATCAAGAGAGAACTGATCAAGGCCCTCACCGAGAGGGGGCACGTAATTACGGACGAGTACGCGGATGCCGTGGACCAGAATCTAGACAGGGCTCAGCTGATCTCTGATTTTCGTTTCCCAACAGTCGAGATTCGTCCGACCGGAGGCCAACAGCAGGCAACCGAAGAAGACGTCGCGGACATCTTCGTGCGGATCAACAACCAGGGTAAGCGGCTAGGCCAGGCCGATTTCGTGCTGACCCTCCTGTCTGTCTTTCACGGTGAGCTCCGGGATCGTATCGAGCTGGGGGCGAAGGAGCTGTCGGACGAATCGGTGGTGACTCTCGACGTTCACCAACTGTTGCGTGCCACCTGCGCCGTGGGCTTTGGCCGAGCGAGAATGTCAGCGATTTATGCCTATCTCCGAGGGGTCGACCCGATGTCCCGCGAGCCGGACCCAGCCAGCCGAAAGAAGAGGCTGGCGGACTTGGAGAGTGCAGCCAAGTATTGCCTAAACCCGACCACATGGCGGGACTTCACGCTCCGCGTCCAGCAGGCTGGGTTCGTTCATCCGTCCCTTATTGGTTCGTCCAATGCGATCGTCAACGCTTACGCTCTGTACGTCCTTGGGGGCCAGTTTGGCGTAGAGAAACATCGTCTCGACGAGGCGATCTCCCGCTGGGTCTTTGGAACGCTCTTGACGGCCCGGTACTCGGGTGCGTCAGAAACCGCCTTCGAACAGGATTTGGCACGGTTGCGCGGAGTCAACGAGCCGGACGAGTTTATCGCCATCCTCGATGCCACGTTGTCGAATGTGGTCGCCGGCGACTACTGGACGCGAACGTTGGTTTCGGATTTGGAAACCCAGCGCGCGCGTGCGCCATCGGCCCTTGCCTTCCGCGCTGCGCAGGTGGTGCTCGGGGCCAAGGCGCTGTTCTCGGACCAACTGATGGGCAACCTGTTGAGGGCAGCCGGAAAGGCACCGCGTGCGGCCAACGAGGTTCACCACCTGTTTCCCAAGGCATGGTTGGTTCGCGGGGGGATCACGGAGCAGAGACGTGCGAATCAGGTGGCGAATCTCGCGGATGTTGGTTGGTACGACAACGCCGTGATCGGATCGCACGGGCCGGCAAAATACATTCCTCGGTTAAAGGATCAGCGGGGTTGGACCGACCAGCAGTGGGGACGCGCGTGTGTCGAGCACGCACTGCCCCCCGCCTGGGAACAGATGGACTACGACGAGTTTCTATCTGAGCGTCGGTCCCGAATGGCGTACGTGATCCGGTCTGCATACCGATCCCTGGGCGGTGAAGCGGATGCGCCCCCCATAACGCCGCCTTGGTTCCTTCCAGGCGCTGAAGACGTTTGGCGCAAGATCGCGGAAACCGAGCGCGCGCTTCGGAGTCTGGTGCGCGAGACATACAGTGCACTGTTCGGGCCGAACGCAGCGCAGAAGATAGAATCCTCGTTTGGCGACCGAGAACGCGAGGGCCTCGGCCGGGCGCTTCGGGCGAGGCCGCCTGGCGCGGATCCCCTGAGTGTTGTGGACTATCTGTATCTTGGACAGCTCCCCGGGTTGCTGTTCGCCGACAACGTGTGGAATTCCGCCCGGCAGAAGCTCGGAACCGGCGAAGCTAAGCAGAAGTTGCAGAGTGCGCTCACTGACATCTTGCCGGTCCGAAACGAGATAGCGCACGTCCGCGAGGTGTCCCCGGAACGTCTCCAGCGGGCCAACCTCGCCTGCAACGACGTCCAGGCGTTGATGGCTGGCCGCGGGTGATCAACCACCCGGCCCCATTGGGCGTCTCGGAAAGCTGAACAGCCAAAATCCGGCAAACCACCGTTCCGGCCCCGGTCGCTCCAGAACCCCATTTGCGTCTGTTCAGTGGCAGGCAACGGATCTTCCGCTGATCCGATAGCGGAGCATGAGACGTGCTTCCGATTGCTCGTTGACAATATGCCGGCATCGGCATACCATCACTCGCGAAAGCCATGGCACCACGTACCATGATGGATCGGCCGTCTAAATGGCTACCCAGGGAAAGCCCATTGCCTGGCTGCACGGTGAGATCAAGACCCCACCGATGTCGAAGGAGGCTCGGATTCAGGGCGGGTGGCTGTTGCGGCGGGTTCAGACGGGCGAAAAGCTATCCATGCCGGAATCTCGCCCAATGCCGCGACTTGGCCCGCGCTGTCACGAACTCCGATTCAGCGACGGCCAGAGACAGATCGAATGGCGACTTGTTTACTACGTCGGCAACGGTGCGATCGCCGTTCTTGAGGTGTTCGCTAAGAGATCGCGAGAAACGCCCGAAGATGTGGTCGCGACCTGCAGGCGTCGTCTTGCCGACTTCATTCTGAGGGACACACCATGAACAAGGCAGAGAAGGAACGATTCCAAAAGGCCGGTTGGAAGATTGGCACCGTCGGCGAATTGTTTGGCCTTACGCCCGCGGATCAGGCCCTCGTCGAAACGAAGATTCGCCTTGGTGGCGCAATCCGGGCGCTGCGCCAGAACGGTCACCTTTCACAGGCGGACCTCGCCAGGCGCATCGGTTCCAGTCAGCCGCGGGTGGCCAAGCTTGAGAACAGCGATCCCGAGGTGTCCCTTGACCTTCAAATGAAGGCGATTTTCGCCTCCAGACCGGGGGCGCAGGGGGAGTTCGCCGCCTTGATCAGAAAATGGGGCGCGAACCCAAGGCCGCCTTCGAAGGTGTCGGGCGAAAGGCGACGTCGCGATTCGAAACGTTCCGGACGCGCGAGCGCAGCCTGACCGGCCCAACTGGTGGCGCGCGGGTCAGAGGTGCTTGAACATCCGGCGCCAGTACGCAGCAGGTAGATCGCAACAGCGGAGAGAGCCGGATTCGCTGCCGCCGCTGGGCGTCCATCGGGACCTATCTAAACGTCCTGAACGTTGATAGGCTAAACGTTGTGAACGTTGATGCTATCAACACGCAGCTCTTGAGTGGCGGAATCGACCGGGCGGGACTTTTTCCCCGTTTGGATGCGTTGGCCGACTCGGCCTTCGTCTTTCGCATGGAGTTCGGACTGGATGACCTTCCCGCCGAACCCGGCCTGATCCTTATCCGGGGGCCTCGACAGTTCGGGAAGTCCACTTGGCTCGAAAGCGCGATCCGCGACACCATTTCCACCTACGGCAAGGGCACGGCCCTGTACCTGAACGGCGATCACCTGCGCGACGCCGACCACCTGACAGATTCCCTGACCACGTTGGCGGCCATGTTTCCGTCCAGCGCGAAGGTGCGGCGCCTGTTCATCGACGAAATCACGGCGGTACCCGATTGGCCGCGTGGCATGAAACGCGCCCTGGACGCCGGCATATTGAGCAAGGTCCTGGTCGTTACCACCGGATCGAAAGCCACCGACTTGCGACGGGGCACCGAACGGTTGCCTGGCCGCAAAGGACGGCTCGACAGGACGAATTACCTCTTCCTTCCGGTGTCATTCGCCGAATTCCGCAGGGTTTGCGGGAAACGGCTTGGTACGTCCACCTTGCCCGCCTACCTGTTGGCCGGGGGATCTCCCGTCGCCTGTTCGGAAATAGCCCGCCTTCGCCGCCTTCCCGAATGGATCATCGAAACCACGCGCGACTGGATTCTTGGGGAATGCGCCTTGGCGGGACGACAACGCCGTTCCCTGGTCTCCATTGTGGAAATGCTTCACCGTTGCGGCGGCACGCCCGTCGGGCAAACCAAATTGGCGCGGGAAGCAGGTATGGCCAACAACACCGTGGCCGCCGGCTACCTGGAAATGCTCGCGGATCTCACCGGTGTCGGCATCTCTGTCCCGTGGGATCCCCAGCGACGACTGGAGCTTCCCCGGAAGCCCGCGAAATACCCCTTCATCAACCTCCTTGTGGCCCTGGCGTGGTCACCACAATCCCTGCGAACACCAGGGGACATTGCAGCCCTTTCCCCGGAACAACATGCCATGTGGTTGGAATGGTTGGTGGCACAGGAGCTGTACCGCCGCAAAGCCCTGCGCGGCGATCCCGAACCCGAGCGTCTTCCTTTCTGGCAAGGCGCCGGCCATGAACTCGACTTCGTGGCAGGCAACGACGAATTCATCGAAGTGAAACGCGGCTCCACCTCTCCGCTTGAATTCGCCTGGTTCCACCGCACCTTCCCCAAGTCCCATCTGACGGTCATCTCCGCCAGTCGCTTCGCAACCGACCACATCAAGGGCGTGACCATGGAAGACTTCCTGCAAGAACGACAAACATGAGAAAACATCCCTTCCCATTTCGTGCTTGTCGTGGTCCGGACGCGCTACCCGGGCGTCGTGACGTTCCGATACACCTCGTCGACGGACAGCGAGCAAGGAATCGGGTCAAGCGCCAGTGTTTGACCGGGGCCGGCCACCTCCGTCGTCCACGTGTCGTCCGCTCCGCGGCGCACGACCTCGACACGACGCTGTCGGTGCGAGACGATGACGCACGCGCCGATCGATGGGATCTTCTTGTAGTTGTCGAGCTTCTCCCCCCGGTCCCAGTCTTCGGTGCTGTCGCTCAACACCTCGACGACCAAGGTTGGGTTCAGGACGACGTCGCGGCTCTCGGGATCTCGCTCGGCGGGCCCAAAAATCACGGTGACGTCTGGGTATGTCGTGACCCCGGTCGCGCGTACACGGACCTTCAGATCGGAACTTGCGACGACGCAGGGCGAACCACGAAGCTGGAGGCTCAGGGATGAACTTACGTTCACGGCGATGATGGCATGTTCGATCGTTCCGCCCGCCATCGCGTAGATGTCGCCATCGATGAACTCGTGCTTCGCGTTGCTGGACGCCTCGTATTCCAGGTACGCCTCGTACGTGTAGCTGTGAATCCGTTGGGCGAAACCTGGGCACACGATTTTTGAAGGATACACTGGCAACCACAACCATGAGAACATCTCGCGCCCCAGTTGGTCGTGTCGTCCCCTCCCTCTTTGTCGGCTCGCTCGCTCTTGGCGCTTGCATCATCCCCAAGACCGCTCCGGTGGGCGAGGCGGGCACGCCGGTCGCCGAAGGGCCGCCCCTGCGCGCCGCCGCGACCGCGGCCCACCGCTACATCGGAACCGCGATCATGAGCGACCGCCTCGGGAACGCGCCGGCGCGCAATCTCATCGCGCGCGCATTCAATTCGCTGTCGCCCGAAAACGAAATGAAGTGGGATTCGATCGAGCCGCAGCCCGGAGTGTTCTCATTCGCGGCCGGGGACAAAATGGTCGCCTTCGCCCAGCAGAACGGCATGCGCATGCGCGGCCACACATTGGTGTGGCATTCGCAACTGGCGCAGTGGGTGAAGGGATTGAAAGGCGAAGCCCTCCGCGCGGCGATGTCCCAGCACATCGCTGGCGTGGCAGGCCATTTCAGTGGCCGCATCGCGCAGTGGGACGTGGTGAACGAGGCGCTGGCCGATGGCGCTGGGGGCAACCTGCGCGACGACTCGCCCTTCACCAGCCTGGGGCCCGGCTTCATCGACGATGCGTTTCGTCTGGCGCGCCAGGCCGATCCGACTGCGCAGCTTTTCTACAACGACTACGAGATCGAGGGAGGGGGCACGGCCAAGTCCGAGGCCGCGTTTCAGTTGTGCAAGCGCATGAAGGAATCGGGCGTTCCCATCGACGGCGTCGGCTTCCAGATGCACGTCGATCCCCGCCACTGGCCGACCGCCGCGCAGATTCGCGCTAACGTCGCCCGCTACGCTGCGTTGGGCTTGATGGTCGAGTTCACGGAGGTCGACGTGCCGGTGGGCGAGATGCCCGGCAACATCGACGACAAGCTCCGTCGCCAGGGCACGATCGCCCACGACATCGTCGCCGCCTGCATGGCGGTGGACAAGTGCACCGGCATCACCTTCTGGGGTCTCACCGACTCGGATTCGTGGCTGAACGATCCTCAGTGGGGCAAGCTGCGCGGACGCGGCCCGCACCATCCGCTGCTTTTCGACAAGAACTTCCATCCCAAGCCCATCGTGGCGGCGGTGGCGGCGGCGTTCGCCGGAAAGTAGCGCGGGGCTACTTCGCCTTGATGATCAGGTAGCGGAGGGGGAGATCGGCCGACTTGTTTTCGAGCGCGAGTGTTTCGCCGAGCGGCAACTGAACCAAGCTGCCGGCGTGGATGGGGATGGGGGCTCCAGCGACGGTCGCCAGCCCGGCGCCCTCGATCACGATCAAGATCTCGGCGAAATCGACCTGCGTGTGGGTGCCGACGGTGCTTCCCGGTTCGAGCTCACAGGCCAGAATCGCCCCGAACGGCGCCCGGGGCGCGGTGTCACTCAGGTTCCACACGCGCACCGCGCCGCGGCCGCCGAACAGATGTTCGCGACGATCGTGCGGGCGGGAGCGGTTCCACATCTCGCCATCATGGCAGCATCTGGTCACGCGGCGGGACTGGTCTGATCACTGTTTACGTCCGCCGAACGCGTCCGACACCTCGCCGAAA